>DEFH01000018.1:0-46862 GCA_002350705.1 Ruminococcaceae bacterium UBA2857 | reverse complement strand
TTCAACCCGATGATGGGTCACCGTGGCTGCCGTCTGGCTGTTACATATCCTGAAATCGCTAAGATGCAGACTGCTGCTGTTATCCGTGCTGCTATCAATGTTCAGAAGGCTCATCCGGATTGGAAAGTAGAGCCTGAAATCATGATTCCGCTCGTAGGCGATGTAAAAGAATTGAAGTATGTCAAGAAAGTAGTTGTTGAGACAGCTGATGCCGAGATCGCTGCTGCCGGTGCAGACCTCAAATATGAAGTAGGTACCATGATCGAGATTCCTCGTGCAGCTCTCACAGCTGATGATATTGCTAAGGAAGCTGAGTTCTTCTGCTTCGGCACAAACGACCTTACTCAGATGACATTCGGCTTCAGCCGTGATGACGCCGGCAAGTTCCTCAACGCTTACTATGATGCTAAGATCTTTGAGAACGATCCGTTTGCTAAACTCGACCAGATCGGTGTAGGCAAGCTGATGGAAATGGCTATCAAACTCGGTAAGGCAACCCGTCCCGAACTGCACTGCGGTATCTGCGGTGAGCACGGCGGCGATCCGTCTTCTGTTGAGTTCTGCCATAAGATCGGTCTGGATTATGTATCCTGCTCACCATTCAGAGTACCGATTGCTCGTCTGGCTGCTGCACAGGCTGCTATTAAAGAAGGCTGATTGAAGCTTGGAGACAGCGTCTCCGAAACTGTAAAATAATGGACGGCTGTAGAATTGATTTCTACAGCCGTCTTTTTGGTTTCATAGGAATAAAAAATAAACGGCTGCAGGTTGACTCCTGCAGCCGTTGCTGTTTGCTTATTCAATGCTTTTCAGAGATTCTACCATGCTGATTTTGTTCATTTTAAAGTACATAATGAAGTTGACCAGCAGTGAAAATACCATTGTCAGCACAAAACCCCATACATAACTCATGGGAGTGACGATTTTCGGGAACATGACATTGTTCATCTGGATAGACTCCACGATAAATCCTGTCAGCATGGAGCCCATCAGCAAGCCGCCCACAGCTCCCACTATCGTCAGAATGATGTTTTCACGATAGATATAATTGGCTGTTTCCAGACTGTAAAATCCCAGTACTTTAATGGTGGCGATTTCACGGACTCTTTCCGCAATATTGATGTTGGTGAGGTTGTACAGCACTACCACGGCCAGCAGACCTGCACACAATATCATGACAAATACCACAATATTCAAAGAATTCAGTGTATCCAGAATGGCATCAACCTGTTCGGTAATGAGCGAAACTGTGATAATTTCATCATTTTTCATATAGTCGTTTGCCATTTCATGCTGAGAATTTTTTGCACTGTCTGACACAAGGGCGAGTACGGCATTATATTCTGTCGTTTGACCGGTGATGGACTCATAGTATGTTGGTGTCATATAAATGAAGTTGCCAGCATAGTTTTCCGTAATGCCTGAGACCGTACAGTGATACACTGCCTCGTCTATGGTGACATCCATCGTATCGCCTTTTTTGATTTTGAGAATATCGCTTGCTCTTTCGTCGATGACGATACCTGTATCGGAAAGGGAAACGCCGTCATGCGTTTTTCTGTCACGCAGAACAAACATTTTCTGAAAGTCCTCGTTGTTTTCACCGATGATGACTCGTGAATCAAGTACCGTGTTCGACTTCCGGGCGGATGTTTTGGCAGAAACCATATAGGCAAGCATAGTATCCTGAAATCTGTCATCTTTTTCAAACAGTTTCATCAGTTCGGCTTTTTCCTCAACCGTGCCCTTTTGAGCCAGAGAGTATATCTGTTCATATTTTGTCAGGTCAACATACTGTCTGTCTGCTATGGAAGTGATGGAATCCAGCATACCGAAACCAGCCACGATCAAAGCCGTACAGCCTGCGACACCGATAACTGTCATCAGAAAACGGACTTTGTAGCGGAAAAGATTTCTTGCGGTAACTTTGGAAGTAAAGTTCAGTCTTTTCCATACGGGAGTAATGTATTCGAGCAGGATGCGTTTGCCGGGCTTGGGAGCCTTGGGACGCATGAGGGTAGCGGGTTGGATTTTGAGATCGTTCCTACAGGAAACAATGGCTACCATACAGATACACACAACCGCAATCACAGAAGAAATGAGATAGCTGTCCCATGATATCACGAGTTTGGTAGAGGGCAGAAGATACATAATGCCGTCATAAGCCCCTACGATAACTTTCGGAAGCGTCAGAACACCCAGAAATCCGCCTACAAGACATCCGCCTAAACCGGCAGTGCCTGCATAAATCAGATATTTGGAAGAGATATCGGCATTGGAATAGCCCAGTGCTTTGAGAGTACCGATTTCGGTACGTCTTTCCTCGACCATTCTGGACATGGTAGTCAGGCAGACCAATGCAGCTACAATCAGGAAAAATAACGGGAATACTTTAGCGATATTGTCCACACGTTGTGCATCGTCTGTCAGAGTGCTGTAGCCGTTGTCATCATAACGGTCATAGATATACCATTTGGCATTGTCCAGGGCATCAATTTTTTTCTGAGCATCGGCAAGCTGTTTTTCGGCATCGGCAAGCTGCATATCAGCCTCTTTTTTACCTTCTTCCAATTCCTGACGTGCCTTTTCCAGTTTTTCAAGAGCGGCTTGTTTTTGTGTTTCGAGTTCCGCCTTGCCTTTTTCGAGTTCCTTTTCGCCTTTGTCGAGTTTCCGCTGAGCTTCCTGCAATTCCAGCAAGCCTGTCTCAATACCTGTCTGGAGTTCCCGTTCTCCTGCGGAAATCTGATTCTGGGCAGCATTCAGCTCCGATTCAGCCTTACTTAACTGAATGGCACCTGCTGTTTTTTGTGTTTCAAATTCCTGCTGAGCCGCTTCAAGCTCCTGCTGTGCGGCAAGGAGTTGTTTTTCACCGTTATCCAGCTGAATCATGCCTTCATTATACTGTCTCTGATAGTCGGTAATTTGTTCCTGATACTCTGCGAGACGTTCCCGAAGAGCCTCTTCATCTCCCGAAACACCGACATTTTTTATTTGACGCAGAGCAGACTGTACTCCCCGCATACCGATTTCTGCTGCTTCCAGAGCGGTTTCCAGCGTCTGTAGCTGCTGTTCGGCCTGCGGCTTGGTTGTCTGATAGAAAAGCTGATACTGTTTATCAAACTCTTTTTGAGCAGAGTTGAGCTGTTCTTCACCCTGCCGGATTTTGGTATTGTATTCAAGCAGGCCTTTTTCATATTCGGCTTTTCCTGCTTCATACTGCTGACGGGCATCGGCCAGTTCCTGTTTTGCCTTTTCGATTTTGGCGGTATATTCTTCCTGACCGTCAGCAAGATTTTTCCTGCCTTCTTCTAATTCCTTTTCACCGTCGGCGAGTTTTTGTTCTCCCTCGACGATTTTTTCCTGATACTCTTTTTCACCGTCAGCGAGTTGTTTTTCACCGTCGGCAATTTTCTGTTGAGCCTCCTGTTTTTTATCAGCGTATTCTTTTTGGGCATCCGCCAGTTTTTGTTTGGCGGTTTCCACGGTATTTTCATTGAAGCGGCTGATACAGGTTTCGGAAATTTTGTCCAGAGCCTTTTTTTCGTCTTCGATCATGTTTTTATATTCATCGGAAAAGGCTGCCAAACCGCTGTCCGAAGCCTTGGTGGTAATAAATACTTTTGTGTACCTTTCGGAGATCAGCTCCTCCGGCTTGACGAGAATAAAAAAGGCAATGCTGCCGTTGCCGATGGTGGTATGTCCTCTGTTAAGTGAGAGATACAGCGGCACATCTGCCAGACCAACGATCTTATAGGAAAGATGTTTGATGTAATCGGAGGTGTCATTGTCGTTGAATTGGGGATTCAGATTGACAGTATCACCGATATGTTTGCCGGTAAGACTGGCATAATATCTGTCCATAAGACATTCCGTGTCGGTTTCGGGAAGTCTGCCTTCTCTCAGCAGAGGAACATTCATCGGAGTTTTTTCATCCGGCAGAGCCATTACCCTGACAACGCTGTCAATATTATCGTTGCTGGCAATGAGATCCATGCTGTAAGACGGCATCACGTCCCGTACAAAATCCATATTTTTGATGTCTGCAATATCATCGTCATCAAATCCGACGGTTGAAACCAGATTAATATCCATCAGAGCATTTTCTTCAAAATAGCGTTCTGCTGTTTCTACCATGCTGGGGCAGGCGGACTTGACTCCCGTAAAAAAGCCCACACTGATTCCGATAATAGCGAATATGGAAATAAAACGGGATTTTGTTCTTGCAATTTCCCTGACAATATTTTTCTTTAAAGAACTTTTTTGATTTTCCTTCATTGTCACTCTCCCTTCCTTTTTCTCAAAGAGCCCTGGTAGATATTCCGGGTCTTCAGTTGATGGCTGATTTGGTTGAGGACACGTCGTTTGTCACCGCTCCACCGGGGAGCAATGAGCAAATGCCTGTCACCGTCACCCGTCAGCCTGTGGATTACCACATTTTCCGGCAGAATCCCGATGATATCGGCTGTCAGCGAGACATATTCCGATTCGGAAAGAACATCCAATTCCCCTTTTTGATAAAGTTCTGCCAGCCGTGTATGCTGCAGAACATGCAGAAGCTGAATTTTGATGCCATCCGTACCGATATTGCCTACATAGTCAGCGGTTGCCAGCATATCCTCACGACTTTCGTGAGGCAGTCCGAGAATGATATGTGTAATGACCTGTGCACCGATTTGTTTCAGATTACCGACCGCCTTATCATAGCATGGCAGGGAATAGCCCCTGTTGATAAGCTGTGCCGTCGGTTCGTGAATGGTCTGCAATCCCAGCTCCACCCAGACAGGTTTGATATCTGCGAGTTCTTCCAGCAAAGCCAGTTTGTCATCTTCCAAGCAGTCGGGACGGGTAGCAATGGAAAGCACCGCAATATCTTTTCTTTGTATGATGGGCATAAACAGATTTCTCAGATATTCCGCCGGGGCATAGGTATTGGTATAAGCCTGAAAATAGGCGATATAACGGTTTCCTGTAAATTTTCGGCTGACCAGTGATTTGGCATACCGGATTTGCGTTTCGGTATCCGTACAGGGAGCGGAGAACTCTCCGGAGCCGCCCTCACTGCAAAAAATACATCCGCCTGTTGACAGTGTGCCGTCACGGTTGGGACAGGTCATTCCGCCGTTCAATGAAAGCTTGTACAGCTTTTCTCCGAACCGCTGTTTGAGGTAACAGTCAAGGGAATAGTATCTTCTGCCGTTCCAATGCTGTATGTTTGTGTCCATTTTCCTCAATCCTCAATAAAAAAGGAGAAAACAAAAGCATTGCTTTCTCCCTAAAACATCAAGTTTTACCGAAAATTATTCTGCCGAGAAATTGCTTTTGTCAACACCGCAGAGAGGACATACCCAATCCTCGGGAAGATCCTCAAAAGATGTGTTGAGTGCGATGCCGTTAGCGTCATCACCTTCATAGGGATCATAAACATAGCCGCATACATTGCATACATACTTTTGCATTCAGAACACCTCGCTTTGCAAAATGAAAAAATATTTTTATCATTATATAACAAATGCACCGAAACGTCAAGAAAGTTCAAAAGGATTTTTCTGCTTTGTCCCCATTTTTTATCCAAAACAGTCAATTTGTCTGGTTGTCGGTTTCTTCGAGCTTGGAAATTTCATTGACAACATCATTCTGAACATTGTTGATTTTCTGAGATATATTGCTGACAGTAGTATAATACGTGTCGGTAATGGTTTCTTTATAGCGTTTGGTGAGGTGATACCCCAGCAGAGCCGCCAGAATGACTAATACGACAGTGACAACGATATAAATCACAAGATGTTTTCGGTTGGTACGTGGAATCATCCTTTTCATTGCTTTCTCCTGACAGACAAAATATCATCAAATCATCATGACGATATTATAACAGGTCTGCTGTTTTTTTTCAATATCCATTCCGCAAAAAAAGCGGAGAGTTGCGAACTGCTCTCCGCTGAAAGCCTATTTAATTCTCATGGCAATGACAGTAATATCGTCATCATGCCCGTCATTGCGTCGGGAAGTTGCCTCGTCATTGAGCAGGTCGGCAAGTTCCTGCATCGTTTTGTCCTCCCATGTGCCGATAATTTTTTCGATCCAATTTTCACCGGTTGCGATTGCCCCGTCAGAGACCATGACAATGATATCATTGGAATGGAGATTGTCTTCCGTATAGTGGAATTCCACATCCGGCAGAATTCCGGCAGGCAGGGAGGGTGTTTCGACACGATACATTTTATCACCTTTTCGGATAAAGGACAGAGCCGCTCCTGCTTTCATAAAAACACTGTTTCCCGTATACAAATCAATGGACACAATATCCAGTGTAGCGAGCGATTCGTCCTCCGATTTGACCATCAGGGCAGAATTCACGACTTTCAGGGAGCAGTCAAAGCCCAGCCCTGCCTTGATGAGCTTGGAAATAATACTGACAGCCATTCCGCCGTCAACAGCCGCCCGTCCGCCCGTTCCCATGCCGTCGCTTAAAACGGCAATCATACGTCCCATGCCGTCACAGAAATAGCGGAAATGGTCTCCGCAAAGTTGTCCGTTGCCGCTGATATGCTGACTGGAAGCAATTTCCACGTCAAGAGAGGCTCTCTCACACAGAACAATGCGGCATCTGCCAAAGGCAGCCGTCACATTGGGCATATCAAAATTCCGTCCGCAAAGTCCCGAAATTTCCCTGACAATCACGGCACGTTTGATTTTATCTCTGTCACCGTCATAAATTTCCGCTTCTATGGTCATGCGTCCCATGTAATCAATGCGGCAGCTGACATCAATCGGAATCATGCCGAGTTCCTTGAGCTTGATGAGAACCTTGTCGGCAAGTTCATTGTCAAAGACTTCATAGGATTCGTATTCATCCGCCATTTCACCGAGAATATCGCCCAGACCGCAGAATTGTCCCGCTACCACACTGCGGATTTCTTCCACACGTTTGGCGGCGGCCTCGGATGCCAGATAGCTTTTGTAATACTCATTGACAGAGGTTGCCATCTCCACGGAACGACAGCATTTTCGTTTGAAGTCATCCCGAAAATCATCCGATTTGATAGAGCCGTTTCGTCTGAGCTTGTCGCTGACGTGTTCAAAGGATTCCATTGTCACACCGTTGCGGTGTTCCCAGCAGAAAGTTTTCATGCCGCAACGCTGACAGGTGCTTTCTACGGACTTTTGATAGACATTTTCCAACGTGGGTGTGACGATTCTGGAAAGCTTTTCCGATACTTCTTCCACATCTTCCGATACACCCGATAAAGCTTTCGCAGCGAAGTCTAAACGCATGATCACAGAGCGTCGCAGTCCCTCGCAGTTACGGTCACTTTTCTTTTCCGCAAACACCGCTGCAATAAAATTGAAAGCATTTTTGGGCAGAAACAGGTAAATCAGTCCCGAAGCAGTCAGTTCATACATAATTTTGATCACGCTGTTTAAAGCCTGCGATTGCAGGGAAGCAATGCCGCAGCTGAATAAAAACAGAATTGTGGAAATTATTTTTCCTGCCGGAACGAACAGCCCCGCCATCAGACCGCCAAAGGCATACGCTGCTCCCAGAAAATAATATTCTGCCGAAGAGATTCCGAGTACAATTCCCGTACAGATACCGGCAATTCCTCCTCCGGCAACGCCTCCATAGCGAGCGGCTAAAAGAATACATAAGCCGGCCAGAATTCTTCCTGCGGATAAATCTCCCAGAGTGACACAGGAAGCTGCCAGCAGTCCGATACAGCCGCTCATGACCAGACACGCAACCTCCTGCGGCAACAACATTCCCAAACTTCTTGTACCGTTGACGATGACTGCCGTGCGTGACAGAAAATATGCTCCGATGGCTCCCAGAAGAGACTCCATGATATACATAAAGAGACTGTCCGGATGAAAGGTGCTGACACTCATCACAGCAGCTCCCGTTGCGATAATGGGTAAAAAGCATACCGCTGCTGCATACAGAGGGTGTCGGTTGAGCTTTTTAAGGTCATGGAGAGTCCACCTGATAGCGATAATGGCCAAAATTGCCGCAATATACCGAAAATTCCACCGTCCTCCCGAAAGCATGATATAGCTGATTAACGAGCCGGCCGAAGCTGTCAGCAGATAGGGAAACGGTACCGCAGCCGCCAACGATAAACCAAACGGGGAATATTGTTCAAAAACCGTTGCATTGGCAGCTGCCAGCCCGCAGCCAAAGTACACTGCATGGTGCAGGACTTTTTTAGTGGTGTCGTTCCATAGTTTTTTACTTTCTGAAAATCTGATGCTGATTCCGTTCATTCATGCAGCTCTCCCTGTCAAATTGTATTTTTTATCATTATACATGACAGGAGATAATATCTTTGTCGAAGTTCCGTTTTTGATACAGATTGCGGAGAGCTTTTCGCCTGAAAAATATTAACAAAAACTATTGTAATGACAGGAAGATTTATGTTATAATGACTGTAAAATATATGTTTCCGGAGGATGATACGGATGAAAATTACAGACGATATTAAGTATGTAGGCGTGAATGACCATAAAATTGACTTGTTCGAGGGACAGTATGATGTTCCGAACGGTATGGCATATAACTCTTATGTGATCGTTGACAAAAAAATTGCTGTCATGGATACCGTTGACCGTAATTTTAAGCATGAGTGGCTGAATAATCTGGAAGCCGCCCTTGGCGACAGAAAACCTGACTATCTGATTGTACAGCACATGGAGCCTGATCACAGTGCCAATATTATGAATTTTATGGACAACTATCCCAATGCCACTATCGTGTCCAGTGCAAAGGCGTTTGCTATGATGAACAATTTCTTTGGCACACAGTTTGAGGACAGAAGAATTGTTATCAAAGAAGGAGATACGCTGGAGCTTGGTGAGCATACCTTGGCATTTGTAGCCGCTCCTATGGTGCATTGGCCCGAAGTTATGGTGACTTATGATAGGAAAGATAAAGTCCTGTTTTCTGCTGACGGTTTCGGAAAGTTTGGTGCTTTGGATGTAGAAGAGGACTGGGCGTGTGAAGCAAGAAGATATTATATCGGCATTGTGGGAAAATACGGTGCACAGGTACAGGCTTTGCTGAAAAAAGCCGCCAAACTGGATATACAGACCATTTGTCCTCTGCACGGACCTGTTCTGAATGAGAATCTCGGTTATTATCTGAATCTGTACAATACATGGTCAAGCTATGGTGTGGAAAGTGACGGCATTATGATTGCCTACACCTCCGTATACGGCAACACGAAAAAAGCAGTGGAACTTCTGGCAGAAAAACTCCGCGTGAAAGGCTGTCCGAAGGTAGTTGTCAATGACCTTGCCAGAGAGGATATGGCAGAATGTGTGGAAGATGCTTTCCGTTACGGCAGAATTGTCCTTGCCACGACAACTTACAATGCAGAAATTTTCCCGTTCATGCGTGAGTTTATCAATCACTTGACGGAACGCAATTTCCAGAACAAGACCGTTGCATTGATTGAGAACGGTTCATGGGCACCGATGGCCGCCAAAACCATGAGAAAAATGCTGGAAGGCTGTAAAAATATCACTTACACCGATACAACCGTGAAAATCATGTCTGCACTGAATGCTGAAAACAAGGAGCAGCTTGAAAAACTTGCGGATGAACTGTGCAAGGATTATCTTGCCCAGCATGACGAAACAGCCAATAAAAACGATATGACAGCCTTGTTTAATATTGGTTACGGCTTGTATGTAGTGACATCCAATGACGGCAAAAAAGACAACGGTCTGATTGTCAACACCGTCAGTCAGGTGACAAGCTCCCCGAACAGAATTGCTGTATGCATTAACAAACAGAATTATTCTCATCATGTCATTCAGCAGACAGGAATTATGAATGTTAACTGTCTGTCCGTAGAGGCACCTTTCCGTGTATTTGAAAACTTTGGTTTCCGGAGCGGCAGAAATGTCGATAAATTTGCCGACTGTGAACCGCTTCATTCCGATAACGGACTGGTATTCCTGCCGAAGTACATTAATTCGTTTATGTCGCTGAAAGTAGAGCAGTATATTGATATGGATACACACGGAATGTTTATCTGCAGTGTCACAGAGGCAAGAGTGCTTTCCGACAAGGAAACCATGACATATACTTATTATCAGAAGAATGTCAAGCCGCAGCCGCAGACAGACGGCAAAAAAGGCTGGGTATGCAAGATATGCGGTTATGTTTACGAGGAAGAAGAACTGCCGGAGGATTTCATTTGTCCGCTGTGCAAGCATGGTGCGGCTGACTTTGAACCGATACGGTAACCAATAAAATAAAAAATCAAACCGGTTGCGATATATATCGGATATGCCGCAGCCGGTTTGTTATCTAAGGGGTGTTTGTCATGTTTAGGGAAATGAAAAGAAAACGTCAGCAGCTTTCTGACGAAAAGTGTATTGACATTCTCAAAAAATGTACTTCAGGTGTATTGGCAGTCAGTGGAGATGACGGTTACCCGTATGCCGTACCGCTGAGCTATGTATACGACAACGGAAAAATATACTTTCATTGTGCCAAGCAGGGGCATAAACTGGATGCCATTGTACGCAATGAAAAAGTATCTTTTTGTATTATTGAACAAGACCACATTATGCCGGATAAATTTACTACTTATTATCGCAGTGTGATTGTTTTTGGACGGGCGAGAATTCCGGACAGCAGGGAGGAAATTTTTTCGGCAATCAGAAAACTGTCGGAGAAATATTCTCCCGACAAAACTCCTGAGGAACACAATGCGGAAATCGAACGCTTCCGAAATACTCTGTGTATGATTGAACTGACAATCGAACACATTACCGGCAAAGAATCCATTGAGCTTGTTGAACAATGAGATTGATTATTGTGCCTGTAAGTCTGCACAACTTTCAAATTCCGCAACACTCATATCAGCTCTTTTAGCGGCATCCGCCAAAGTTAATATTCCGTCTTTGACAAGGCTGATGAGTGTTGTCAGAATGCCTTCCGCACGGCCTTCTTCAAGACCTTTTTTTCTGGCTTCTATTGTTGCTTCCATGATGTCCTGTTCTGAGATTTTCATATCGAAATATTCTCCTTTCTGAATCGTATCTAAATCTTGTCTGCCGATTGCCTTTCCATACAGTGAAATCAGTTTTCTGCCTAATGTGTTTTCCGAATAAGACAGTATAAACTTTTCCATTTGTTCTTCATTTCTGACAGAGAAAAATTCAGAAAAAATTTTCAATTGCTCATCTGCATTTTCTGATTGATTCACCGTAGGGATATACACGTTATAAAGCGTAAACAGTTCTGAATAGATTTCATGATTCTGATTATACAGTCTGATGGTTTCTGTCGGAACTGTATTCTTTTTGGCTGTCATGACAAAAGAGATGACTACTTTGTTCAGGTTGTCATAATTGCCTTTATACACGGTCTGCCCTGCCACGGCTCGGCAGGCATAATAAATGGTGCGGTTTTTGATAAGTATTTCACTGTATGTATTTTGCAGATCAATACTGTAAATAGTTCCGTTTTCATCTTTGGCAAAGGTATCAAAACGAATATAATTATGTTCCACATTATCAGGCGGAACATTGGCCTGTGAAATGACTTCTTTTGCTTTCAGTTCGTGTCCTGTCACGCATTTGAGTAATGTCGAAAACAATTCCATATCTCCGAACATAATGAAAAAAACGACATCGTTGCGTGGAGGGAATTTTGTATGAAACGGTATTTCCATCGGACTCACCTCTCTTTGTTTACTATTATAGCACATTTTCTGCCAAATACAAAGGATATTATGAACAAAAATAAATTTGTCTTAATATGGCAACAGCGGATTCTATGTCATTGGCAGGGATTCCCGCAAAACCAAGACGCAGTATATATTGATTGGGATTGTCACCCGAAATATGGGTAATTTTAACTTCCCTGTCCAATGCAGAACGTACCATGTCTGTACCATTGTCGGGCAATGTCAGCGTGATGCAAAGGGAGTTTTCGTGCAGTATGACAGAAGCTTCACGGCCAAAGGCGTTTTTGAGACTTTCCATTAAGATACGGCTTTTTTCGGCATAAATTTTTCGCAAACGTCTCAGTTGTCTGTCAAGATGTCCGGCATTGATATAGGATGCCAGAGCAAGTTGTTCTATTTTAGAGGCGGTTTGATGATACCTGTCGGCTTTCCTGCTGTAGACATTCAGAAGTATTTCAGGCAGGACCATGTAGCCGATACGTACCGACGGAAGCAGCAGCTTGGAAAAGGACCCCATGTAAACGACTCTTTCGCTGTTCATGCCCTGCAGAGCGGGGAGGGGATGAGAGGTATATCGCAATTCTCCGTTGTAGTCATCTTCAATAATGATACTGCCTGTTTGTTCCGCCCATCTGAGAAGCTCATAACGCTGATTCATTTTCATAGGCTGCCCTGTTGTCAGATTTTCCGAAGGATTGACAAAGAAAATACGGATATGATTTTTTTCAAGGGTATGAATGTCCAGACCGTCTGTATAAACGACTTGAAAACCGCTGTCGGTGAATACCTGTTCTGCTTTGGAAAAGCCTCCCTTTTCCATGGCAATGGTATTGCCAAAAGAGCGAATCAATCCGCACAGCACATATAATAATGCCTGTGTACCCGCCCCGATTAAAATATGTTTCGCACTGCAGGAAACAGCCCTTAACGCATAGCTGTAAACAGACAATGCCTGACGCAAAGCCATTTCCCCCTGAGCCTCACCGTAGGAAATAATGGCACTGTGTTTATTGAGTACATCACGGATATGGGAACGCCAGCGTCTGATGTCAGCACTTTCACTGTCAATGCTGTCACTGCTGAGATCATATCTGATTTTTGGTTTTATGCCGGAGACCACGGATGTATTGACGATACTGTTTCTTTTGACGACCAAAGGACTGTCAATATGTACATAGTAGCCGCTTTGCGGTTTGCTGGCGATAAATCCCTCCACACATAACTGCTGATAGGCACTTTCGACAGTTGTGCGGCTGAGTGCCAGATCTTCCGAGAGTTTTCGGATAGAGGGAAGTTTGCTTCCGTTGGGAAGATGACCGCTTTCCACGGCTTTTCTGATACACTGATAAACCTGTTGGTACAGGGGAACAGCACTTTTTTTATTAATATTCACAAAATCATATTGCATACATTTTCCACCTCGCATAAACAAAAAAGGCAGGAAGCTTTTTGTAAAGAGCTTCCATGCCTTTAAGTGCCGGTAACCGGACTCGAACCGGTACGGTATTTCTACCGAGGGATTTTAAGTCCCTTGCGTCTGCCTATTTCGCCATACCGGCAGACTAACTAACATTGTTATTTTACAGCAATCCGTTTCAAAAGTCAAGTTTTTTATAAAAATTCGCAATATTTTTATTATCATAACCGCTTGGCAACGGATTAGTTAAAAAAGCACACAGTAACTGTATGAGCAGACAGTTATTGTGTGCTTTTTGTTTAAAAAGTTTGGACATCAGAATATTCAAGTAAGTGTTCCATTTCCGTTTTATCTTTTCTAAATGGTAATATTATATATATGCAAGCAACTTTTGGATTTCTGTTTCATCTGTTTTAAAAAACTCTGCTATTTCCTTGATGGAGCGACCGACATTGATAAGATTTTTGATAAGTTCTATTCTGCCTTCCGCTCTACCCTCCGCTCTGCCTTTTTCTTCGGCAAGCATCGTATTCTGTTGTTCCTTGATATAAGTGGAATAAAGTTTGTCATCATGCTGTGCAAGCTGTATTTTTTTCTGAATGTCATTGGTAAGGTCATCATTTGGCACATTGTTGTTTGTATAGGTCATAAGATTTTCCAGCTCCTTTCTGGATGTTTTGCCTGTTGTATTGAGGAAAATTTTGTATGCCTGATCGCACAGGGGGATATTTTCCTCAACGCAATAATTTTCAAACTTGTAGATTGCCTGGTTTTTGCCGAAAAGGTCAAACGGACAGATAAAGATAATATACGTTTGGGGCAAATCTCTGTACATTTTCCCCTGCCGTAAAAAATCTATGTCGGATGAGGACTGATAATAACGGCTTCGTTTCGGCAAATCATCACTGTTGGTTGTCTGCATTTCAATATCATAGACTTTCTTTCCGTCAGGTGTTCTGATATAGACATCATAACGGACTGCATGGCTGAGGGCATCATTTTTGACAGACTTCTGCAACTCACACTGCTCAATATCAGGAATTTCTTCTGCAAGAATTACCTTAATGACACGCTTGGCAATGTTCAGGTCACTCATAACGACACCAAACATAAAGTCATCTTTAAATTGCAGACTTTCATATTGTTTTCTGAAATCCATTGGCGATACACTTCCTTGAATTTATTATATATAAAACAGAGTGTTTTTTCAATATCTTAATGCAAAAAATCCGCTTGATTTCAAAGAAATTGTATCAATCGCCGAAAATAAAAAGTAACAATTCTGATATATTTGGAAAAGTTGAACGGAATATAAGAAGCTTTTTTGTATATTAACAACAACCAAAATGTTTTTACAGAAAATTAGAAACATTTTACAACTATTAAATTCATGTTTTAGTTTATATTTTTACTTTTTGATGTTTTCTCCGCCGGAAAAATTATTAATTTTACTTGATTTTTTGGGCCTGACATAGTATAATTAGTTTTAATGAAACTCAAGAAGGAAGTTTCAAAAATTTTAATGTATTTTTTAGGAGGATTACTACAATGAAAAAGTCAAATGTTCTTAAAGTAGTTCTGTCATCAGCTCTCGTAGCTTCTCTCGCTGCTACAGCTGCTCTCAGTGTTTCCGCTGCAGGTATCGGTTCAACCGCAGACATTAAAGATCATACTGTTGGCGTAACAGGCAGCTTTAATGACTGGGCATCAGATGTTATTTTGACAGATGAAGACGGTGACGGTGTCTATGAGGGTATCGTTGAGGTTGCGGAAGTAACTGATGCAATGATTACTGACTGGAGTGTAGATGATGCACTCACAGGCGAGAAGTATCTCCAGTTCAAAGTTCGTCTTGACAGTGACTGGACAGACAGCTGGGGCAACTATGAGCCTCTCCATGACCGTGTATACAACAGCCAGTCCAACGTTCCTGTAAAGGAAGCAGTTGCGGGTCAGCCGATCAAATTCAAGGCTATCTTTGATACCACTAAGGTAAATCCTGATGCACTTGCCAACCCTGAATCTTATGCTGATGCAAGCGATCCCGATTCTCTTAAATACGATGCTTACCTCACCGTATCTTATGAAATCATCAAGGAAGAAGAGTCTTCTGTTGAGGAATCTTCCGAAGAGTCTTCTGTTGTAGAGTCTTCTGTAGAGTCTACCGCATCAACCGATACAAGCACAGTATCAAGCGAGACACCTGCTACACAGTCTTCAACAGATACTACTACTGTTCCTACAGGTGATGCTACATCTGCTGCCGCTCTTGCTGCTGTAGTAGTTGCTTCTCTGGGTGTTGCTGTATTCATGACAAAGAAAGCTTCTTCTAAGGACTAATTCAAAAAAGTTCTTTGAGATGAATTGAAAGTTTGTTGAGTGGCTGTCTGATTTTGGTCAGGCAGCCATTTTTGTGTGAAGGAACGAATAAAAAAGGATGTGTCTGTTGCAGATATATCCTTTTTTTGTGTGCAAAGTATTTTTAGCTCAGTTTGAATTTCATTACTTGGAGAGCCGAGAAAATCATAATTAAAAAAATAATTGTTGACAAAATGATATCTATATGATATCATAAAATTAGATTTAGAAATCAAATAAAATCTTTGGAGGTAATTACTATGGAAGAAAAAATTTATACTGCAAAAAAATACGGTGTTCCCATGCTGTTTTTGGTTATCATAATGTTTTTTTGCTCTCTGGCAGGATTTATAATGGGTGTTGTTCATTTTATCGACTGCGATGACAATGGTTTGCCTGTTCAGCCGCTGTATGAGTGCCTGTTTGTGGGAGGTATCCTTTTGTTTGCCCTTTCCTGTTTACTTTGCGGCGGCTTTAAAATGCTCAATCCTAATGAGGCAGTTGTACTCAATCTTTTCGGTAAATATAAGGGCACTCTCAAAGAAGCAGGATTCTATTATGTCAATCCGTTCTGCGTATCGTTTAATCCTGCGGCAGATACCAAACTCCGTCAAAGTGATGATGTCGGTGCAAATAAAAGCATAAGTTCATCGGCAGGTCAACAGACAGGCAAAAAAATCTCTCTGAAAATGATGACTCTCAGCAACAATAAGCAAAAAATCAATGACTGTCTGGGTAATCCCATCGAAATCAGTATTGCTGTGATATGGAAAGTCGTTGATACCGCAAAGGCTGTTTTCAGTGTGGATAACTATAAAGAGTTTCTTTCCCTGCAATGCGATGCCGCTCTCAGGGAAATTGTCAGAACATATCCCTATGACGTTGCACCCAATATAGATACAACCGGTGACGGTGTGGCAGATGACGGCAGTTTGAGAGGCTCCAGTGAAATTGTGGCTGCAAAAATAAAGTCCGAAATTCAAAAGAGAGTCAGTGAAGCAGGTCTTGAAATTGTGGAAGCAAGAATTACCTATCTTGCCTATGCCCCCGAAATCGCTGCGGCAATGCTCCAAAGACAGCAGGCATCGGCTGTAGTTGATGCAAGAAAATTAATTGTTGACGGTGCAGTCGGTATGGTTCAGATGGCTCTGGAAAGTCTCAGCGAAAATAAGATTGTTGCTCTTGATGACGAAAGAAAAGCAGCTATGGTATCCAATCTGTTAGTTGTGCTTTGCGGCAATCACGATGCACAGCCTGTTGTCAATTCGGGATCATTGTATTGATAAAATTTTATTTTATGTTATCATAGAACATGAAATAAATTATCATAGGCGGTGATCAAATGGGCGAAAAAAAACAAGTTCCGTTAAGATTGAAAAAAGAATTATATGATGCACTCTGTGCTTGGGCAGAAGACGATTTTCGTTCTGTCAACGGTCAGATAGAGTATCTTCTGACAGAGTGTGTCCGACAAAGAAAGAAAAACGGCAAATATGTTTCGGAACATCTTGACGAGCCACCGAAAATCAATATCGAATAAAAATTGCCGTGAACGATTTGTAGCCGTTCACGGCATTGGTTTTATAGAAACCATTTTGAAAAAATGCATAATCTCTTAAAAACTGCAAAAAATAATGATGAAAAATTTGCATTTAAGGAGATTTTTATATCATGAAAGCAACAGGAATAGTAAGGCGTATTGACGACTTGGGAAGAGTTGTGATTCCAAAGGAAATCAGACGAACTCTGAGAATAAGAGAGGGCGACCCGCTTGAAATATATACCGATACCAACGGAGAAGTGATTTTTAAAAAATATTCTCCTATCGGTGAACTGTCCGGCTTTGCGGAACAGTATGCGGAAGTGCTGAGCAAGATTTCCAAATGTCCCATTCTCATCAGTGACAGTGACCATATTGTGGCAGCAGCAGGTATTTCCAAAAAGGAAATGCTGGAAAGACGGGTTTCCACAGTGTTGGAGGATTATATGGAAAAACGGAAAAGCTTTTATGCAGGGGCAGGAGGAGAAAATGCTTTAATGCCTGTGGAGGGAGTAGAGAGAGGAGCAGCCGTGATGTATCCTATCATTTCGGCAGGAGATGTTACGGGCTCGGTATCGATGCTTTTCGGTGAAGATAAAAAGCTTCCTACGGAAACGGAAAATAAGTTGATTCAGACAGCAGCTGCTTTTTTGGGAAAGCAGATGGAAGATTGAAACACCAAATCCGACACTGCAAACACATTCTTTTGCAGTGTCGGATTTGTATTTGGAATGATGCTTGCATTATCTGAAACGATATTGTATAATGAAACATATTAGAAATTGTTTGAAATGGGAGAAAGTATGACACTAACAGATATTTTTCACTTACAGCAGGAGATTGCTCCATGCAGCAGTGCAGCAGAAGTGCAGCGTTTGTTGGATGATAATGGGGAAGACAATGATATGGCAAGTGCCCAAAGCGTTTATGATGCCATCAGTAGTGAAGTTTTTGTATGGGGGAATGACAAGGCATATTGGAACAAAAAGGAAATTTCCTGCCCTGACTGTCACACGGCATCGCCTGACAAGATTCTGAGTAATGCAGTGGAAGTCCTTTCGGGAAAAGGAACGGTACATTTTGGCTGCTGTGAATGTGGCACCATGTTTTCCATCTGTGAGAAATGAAAAAAACGGAGAGTGACGAGTTTCACTCTCCGTTTTTTGATTGAGGTATGAATTTTTATCAGGGTTGATTGATATATTCAATCATTCTGTCAGCGAGAGCGGTTCTGGAGTACTTTTCGGATATGATATCATAGTATTCTTGAAGCTGTTCCAATGTAATTTCAGGCAATGTCTGAATTTTCTTTGTGAGGTCTTCATAGGAACGGATATAGGCAGAAGGAATTTTTGCCATGACTTCTTTAGAGCCCTGATTTTCCATGCAGAATACCATTTTACCGTTCATAATGCCCTCGATATACGGCATACCGAAAGAATGATTCAGTGAAAAATCCACGACAGCATCATGTTTCCTGATTTCACCGGGACCGTTGGAAGTACTGCCTTTGTAATGGATATAGTCTGTCAGATCTTCATCCACCAGTCTGTCAATAAAGGTATTGACATAATCGCCTGTACCGTATACGTCTATGGCAATATTGTTAATATCGTTGTCACGCAGATAACAGCCATAGCCAATCAGATTATCTATATCGGTTTCCCTGTCGGAGCTGACACGCAGAAGATAAATGCCTGTGTAGACTTCTTTTTCTTCTACGGGCAGAATGTTCTCTCTTGCAACAGAGCGGGAAGATTCCAGGCAGTTGCCAAGCACAATATGACGCTTATAATTTTTAAAACCAAATTCTTCGATATATTTCTGACGGTTGGTTTCTGTGACAAAAACGGCTTTGTCAATATCACATTTGTTGAGTTCGGGAAGAATATTGGGGAATACACTTTCAAAAATCTCTACAGGGCAGTGGAAGAAGTAGATTTTATTTTTGAGCATATCTGATTTTGCATCGTTCAGGAATAAATGCAGAGATTCTCTGGTAGAGATAACCGTTTCACTGTTGGTTTCGTCAAGCCATTTTGAAAGGCTGTAGCCGGCATAGGGCTTTAAATTGACAATATCCTTATCATATATCAGATAGGAGAACAGTTTTTTATTTCTGTAGAAGTGTCTTTTGTAGAGGTTTAACGGACTTTTCCTGTTGGCATCATACAGAGGCTTTAAATTGAGAGCATAGGGCATCTGTTTTGGCTTTTGATTTTTTTTGAGAGAGAGAAGCTGTACCAGATAACCTTTTTCCAAAAATGCCTCTGCCAGAGAACGTGTAGCAAAGACCGTTCCGCCAATACCATAAAAATTATAACCGATAAACGTAATTTTGTGGTGCTGAATATAGGAAAAATCATCATACATTTTGTCAATATGCTTGCCTGCCAGGATGTAGTCAAAGTCGATATTTTCGGGCATTCTGGAACGAAAAAACGGATTGATACCATAATTTTCGGTGATAAGAGCTGTAATAAGATCTTTGGATTTTTTGATATTACATTGGTCCAATTCTTCTGTCGTGCAGTAAAGTTTTCTCTTTTTGAGATAGTCTTCCATGTCAGGCTGAAACAAAATAACAGGCTTTCCCAACAACGTCACATCAAAGCCTACAGATGAATAATCTGTAATCAGCACATCACACTTTACTAATTCATCCATGACATTGACATCGGAAGCGTGTTCAAAAATGATATGTTCGCAGTCGTTTTCCCCTTTGAGAAGCTGTATTTTTTCTTCATTGAAGAACTTATGCACACACAATACCAGATCCGTATTGGTTCTGTTGAGATAATCGATCAATTTCGGATTGGTGATAACACCCTTGATTTTTTTGAGCAGGATTTTGGTAGAGAGATTGTTTCCGAGATACTCTCTCCATGTAAGGAACCAAAGAATTCTCTTGTTTTCGGACGTATATGCCTTGAATCTTCTCACAAGCTCAATATATCTTGGCTGATACTCTCCGTAGTACATCTGATAGGGTTTAAAATCGTTCTGTTCTTCAAAGGATTCTTTGACAAGCTTGTTGTAGTATACAAAACGGAAAAAGTTATTGTTATAGGATTTGCCTTTGTAGTCAAGGACTTTCATGCCCAGTGTGCCGTGCTGGAGATAAATGACAGGCTTTTCCGTTGACAAATCCAGTTTTTTGCCCATGACATTTTCGGGACGGACATCTCTGTAGCTTTGTGCGACCAAAAATATATCCGCTTCAATATACAGTTTCAGATGTTCCGTGGTATCTTTCCAAATAATGAATTTCTGACAGTATTCCGGCAGGGATTTGTATAATTCCATATTTTCCTTATTTTTTTCAAGAATGAAATACTTGTCAATATCATCTTTTTTTTCGACAGCTCCACGCCAGAAATAATAGGCATTGTTATCTGCGGTTTTACTGAGATTTTCGCCTATCAGCCATATAAACTTTCCCATTTTTGAAACAGCTCCTTTATTTTTCAAATTTTGATTTTTCAGGCAGTATTTTTGCAAAACATTCATTGACTGCCTGTTTTTTGTTTTCAAAATGGAGGGTTCTCGGTGTATCGTTGATACAGACCATTTGATATTTTTGTGATTCGATAGCTCGGCATAAGTCATCGAAATTTTTTTCTTCGATATGGAAACACTCTCCGAACCGATCGGAACGCACTTCATAATTGCCTTGGCAGAACTGCCAGTATTTGAACAGCCATTGATTGACATTGGATTCCTGACGGAATTTGTCGGAACAGGTCTTGTCCAGAATATCGGGATATTTTTCCCAGACTTCTGCGAGTGCAGACTTGCAGAAACTTGACGGCAGATGGTCATAGTGAAATCCCGGAAACCACTCCCAAGGAATCAACAGCATGGTTTTCATTACTTTTCTGAAACCGTTTTTCATACTGAACCATTTGCCAAAATCCCGTTTCATGATACGTTTTTTTTGGTCTTTGAATTCGGTGTTAATGATTTCCATATTGGAGCCGTTGAAATGTCCGGCACTGTCGTGGCCGAAATAAATGCAGTTTAAGCCAAAGGTATCACAAGGTTTCCCATTCCTGAAAAAATCCGTTGTTTGCGTTGGCTTGGTGATAAACATATCGTCATTGAAGTACACAAAATGTTCTGCCAGACCATTTATGCGGTGCATATTCAGTTCAATGGTATGAGAGTTGAATGTCGGCAGATATTTTTCCGGAATATAATCTTTGTGATTGACGATATGCAGTTTCGGATGGTTGGTATTCAGCCATTCGGGAAGATGGCCCCATGTGATAAAATGGATCTTGTTTACCCAGGGAGCAAATTTTTCAATACCCCTGAACCAGTACTGCAAATTGTCCCAGTCACGAAATCTTACGGGCGTAGCACTGTCTGCCATAGCCGAAGGCGAATATTCCGCCTTTTCCGCAAGCCATTGTTTATCATTGCCGTCTACCCATGCGATGACAAAATCTATCGTTTCATGTTCCATTCATTGCAACTCCTTGATGGCACGATAATTTCTTTCACAGTTATCGGTATCATACAAATCAAAAAATTCCTCGTGCCGTTTCAAATATCTTTCAGGATTTCCGAAATTTTCACCGACAGCCGCTTCCAGTTCGTCAAGGGCGGTGTCAAGCGTATAGCATACTTTTCCAAAGCCGTCCTTTTCATAGCTGAAATAGCCCTCACCATACTGTCCTTTCCGGAAATCCTCACAGTCAAACTGATAATACATCAGCCGTTTTTTCATATAGGCAAAATCCATGGCAATGCTTGAAAAATCCGTAATCAAATAAGCCGATTCCTTCAAAAGTGTCTGTACGTCATATTCGGGGAATTTGGCTGTTGTAATACGACCGTTATTGACAGCAAATCTGTCTAAAAACATCTGCATATCCCTGTGGGGATAAAATATCATCTGCAAATCATTTTTTTCCAGAATCTCATGCAGTCTTTCACTTTGCAGAAAGTCACTCCATGCCCTGAAATACTCTGTATTTTTAAATTCGGAGATATCCTCTATGGCATAGGAAGCACTTGTGGGAGTGGCAATCCAGCTTCGCCATGTCGGCATAAGTAAAATCTGTTTGGGTTTGACGGTAAAATCATGCAGTCTGTCAAAGCGGCACAAGCCCAGTTCTTTTACATAGCCGTCGGGATAGTGATATTGTTCCGATACATATTTCCATTCTCTGTAAGTACTGCATACAAACATTTTCATCATGGTATTCTCATAGTACAGCCAGGGCATATCGTCTTTGATGACGCCATGCTGAAGAAAAATCCTTGTATTTTTGAGAATCCCCCTGACTTCCAGAAGATAGCACACGGCCGCATTAGGCTTGCCGCCCTTTTGGGAGCTGATATTTTTGCTTGCCGTAAGATATAGAATCCAATGTTTGAGACTGCCGTAATTTACGGTCTTTCCAAGGTCTTTTACCCGTTCAAAATCCTGTGATCTTCGGCTGATGGCATACACGATATCCTGTTCGGGATAGTTTTCACGGATATAGCGGTACAGCCAGTAACCGTTATCACGAGCCTCGTTTTTGTTGTCGCACACCAGCCATAAATCTTTCCTGAAAAGCCTGTAAACAAGTGCGGGAAGTACGGCAAGCACAAATAAAAAAATATGTCCTATATCGCTGATTTTCACTCTCTGGAGTTTTTGAAAAAAAGATTCTTCCATGTGACTCACCCTTACAGTACATCAGGCAGACGCTTTCTTAAACGATTGTAATTGATAACACCCAGTATTAACACCAGTGCAAACTCACACGCAAAAATAATATTCTCATAATCAGGATGATAATATCCCTCAAAGAACCACTGATTATAAATCAAAGCCTTTCTGTAGCCGTTGCAGAAATATGTCATGGGATTGAACATGAGAATTTTTCTGATCATATCGTTTTTGATGTGATAGGAGTCAAAGCATACGCCCGATACCCAGAACAAGCCCGACATGATCGTAGCAATAAAGCTTTCAAAATCCTTGCTGAACGCACTCATCGGAGCGAGTGACCAGGTTAAAGCCCAATAGAATATGAACATGATACCGGCATAACCGATAATCTGTAAATGATATATATTGGGAGTGAATATCCAGTCTGTTTCATTGGGGAGACTTCCTGCAATCAGCATATAGATATAGGCTGCCGCAAACAGGAATATATGGATATAAAACTTGGATAATGTGGTGTAAGTGGTGATAGCCGAAACGGGAAAGGAGATTTTATTGACGAACTGTCTGTTGTCACGGATACACTTGGAACCTCTCGACACACAGTCACTCATAAAGCACCACGGTAAAAATCCCGACATGATGAATACAAAATACGGTATTTTGTCGTATATGGGACCGTGAGGGCTGCCGTTCATGCCTACTGTAAAAGCAAACCAATAGACAAACAACTGAAACAACGGCTTCATAATTGCCCAGAACGGTCCGATAATCGCACCTTTGTACGTTTTAATCAAATCATTTTTGGCAAGCATGAAAATCTGTTTGCCAAAGCCCCTGTGTTCTCTGGGAATCTGTGCAATGCAGTCCCATATTTTCGTCCAAAAGCCTTTTTTTTCTTCACCTGTTATCATTACCTGTTCCATTGTTTTCCTCCTCCGAATGATGATGAGTATTTTGAATGACACATTGTCTGACTTCTTCTATCTCTTTTTGAGCCGAACCGTTCAGCGAGAGTTTCCACAACGGCATACCGATTATGCCTGCCAGCGTTCCGATTCCATAGGAGAGGTGCAAAAGCAGAAATACCATGGGCAGAAGAATCTGTACCATATGTTTTTTCGGTGCAGTCAGAACCGCCAGCAGTGTCATTCCAAAATCTGCCAACGCATACAGCAAAACCAACCCCAAAAACGGCAGAGTCATCACTGACACACCAAACCCCATTCCTGCCAGTGCCACAGCACCGCTGCATATCAGCAGGAATACAAATAAAAACGGCACAAAATGAAATACCGACAAACACTGATAGCATACGCCCAATGTCAGACCGATCCATTTGCCGTTGGCAAATTTTTGTGCGAGCATACCCGAAAGCGTATTTCTGATATGCTGATAGGAAATAATGTCACTTCCCTGACAGATACGATAGCCTGCCTTTCGGATACGATAATGCAGTTCATTGTCCTCTGTTCTGCCGAGGTCTTTGTTAAAGCCGCCCACCTTGGCGAAAACCTCTCTTTTATAGGCTCCGTGAAACAGGGAGGAGACATATTTTTTGGTTTCGCTTTTGCGTCTGTAGCCGGCAACGGAACTGCCGAACATAGAGCTTTCCGCAAGAAACAGCATTTCTTTGAACGGTGTCGGTTCGTCAATTTTATTTGGTCTTGCCCCGCCGCAGACATCTTCACCGCTTTCTATCAACGCCACATTTTTTTCAATAAAATCCTCGGGTATTTCCGCATGAGCATCCACACGGATAATGATATCTCCGGCTGCATTTTTAATAGCGGTATTCCAGCCGGAAGCCTGATTGCCGTTCGTATTATCCAATATCTGTATATTGATGTAGCTGTGCTTGCTGTCGTTGGAAAAAGACCGGAAAATAGTTTTGGTACGGTCATGAGAACCGCTGTCTACCAATACGATTTCCGTTTTATTCTTGGGATATGTCTGCATTTTTACCTGTTGGAGAAGTCCTGTAATTGCCTTTTCCTCGTTTCGGGCAATGATACAAAGTGATACGGTCATGCGATTCATTCCTTTTTGATTCATTCTTTTTATCATAGCAGATTCATGACGTTTTTTCAAGTATTATAAAAATTGTGCAAAAGCACCTGCACCGATAACTGTCAGAATTCCTGCCACCACAATAGAAAGACTGCTGACAGCTCCCTCTGTTTCGCCCATTTCAATCGCTTTGACCGTTCCCATGGCATGAGCGGATGTACCGATTGCCACACCTCTGGCAACAGGTTCTGTAATTTTAAAGAGTTTGCAGACAAACTCCGCAATCATATTGCCGAAAATACCTGTAATAATAATAACCGCTGCCGTGATGGCGGCATAGCCGCCCAATTCCTGTGACAATCCCATACCGATAGCTGTCGTAATGGATTTCGGAAGCATGGTTACATAGGTTTCATGATTGAAATAAAATATCAGAGCAAATGCCCATACATTTAAAAGACTTGTCAGAACGCCTGACGTAATGCCGATAATAATGGCTTTATAATTTTCCTTTAATACCTGTAATCTTTCATACAGCGGTACGGCCAGGCAAATCGTAGCAGGTGTAATCAGACTGCTGACAAATTTCGCACTCTGTTCATAGGTCTTGTATTCCACACGGCATAACAGCAGTACTCCTATGACGATGGCAATAGCAATCAGTATCGGATTAAAAACCGCCCATTTCAGTTTTTTCTTGAAAAGCAAGCCGATTCCGTAGGCAACAAATGTCAGTACAATGCCGAAAAATACCGAATTCTGAAAAAACTCAGTCATGTTGGATACCTCTTTTCTTTTTGTCATGGCGAATGAAAAGCTGTGTGATAATTCCCGAAACTGCCATAACAACTATCGTTGATATCAGCGTCAGAATCAGATACTGCACCAAGCCTGACTGTACAATTCCCCAAGCGTCTAAAAGTCCTGCTGCAGGCGGTACGAACATGACAGGCATAATGGTAATCAGAAATTGACTGACTTCTTTGACATCCTTTACTTTAACAATGCCTGTACACAGCAGCGTGAATAATATGACAATGCCGTAAATGCTGGCAGGTATCGGCAAAGGTATCAGATAATTCAGAATTTCTCCCGCAAAGGAGATGGCGATAATAATAAAAAATTGTTTCAGATATTTCATTCCGTTTTTCACTTCTCCCAAATTGCTGTTATCAGCTGTATTTTTTTGCCTGTTCGACAGCTAATCTGTCACAGCGTTCATTATAGGGATGACCGTTGTGTCCTCGTACCCATTCGACTGTCACCTGATGAACATCAAGCAGTGTAAGCAGTTCTTCCCATAAATCAATATTTTTGGCTTGTGTTCTGTCACTTTTGAACCAGTGATTTTTTTTCCATGCTTTTGCCCAGCCTCTGGAAACAGCGTTGCATATATACTGAGAATCACTTGTCAGAGTAACTTCACAAGGCTCTTTCAAGGCTTTGAGTCCTTCGATAACAGCCATCATTTCCATACGGTTGTTGGTGGTATTGGCCTCACCGCCGGAAAGCTCCTTTTCATGTCCGTTGTAGACAAGTATCGTTCCCCAGCCGCCTGCACCGGGATTACCGCTGCAGGCACCGTCTGTATAAATATCAATATGTTTCATATATATTCTCCTTTTTTCTGTCAGGAAGCCGCAAACTGTGAATGATACAGCTTGCTGTAGAATCCCTGTTGTTTCATCAGTTCCTCATGACTGCCCTGTTCAATGATATTGCCGTCTTTCATAACGAGAATCATATCCGCCTCTTTGATGGTCGAAAGACGGTGGGCAACAATAAAGCTTGTTCTGCCGTTCATCATTTTGTTGAAAGCATTCTGGATTTTAATTTCGGTACGGGTATCAATGCTGGAGGTTGCCTCGTCCAGAATGAGCATGGGAGGATCACACAGCATGACTCTTGCAATACACATCAGCTGTCGCTGACCTTGCGAAAGGTTTGCACCGTCTTCTGTAATAATCGTGTCGTACTTATCGGGGAGACGTTCAATGAAGTGATCCAAGAAAGCGTCTTTTGCCGCCTGCTTCACTTCGTCAAGAGTGGCATCTGGTTTTCCGTAAGCGATATTATCCCGTATGCTGGCATTGTAAAGCCAGTTTTCCTGCAAAACCATTCCGTAAAGTGACCGCAGGGAATTTCTTTGAACCTGATAAATACTGGTATCGTCAATCTGAATGTCACCGCTGTTGACATCATAAAAACGCATTAACAGATTAATCAATGTTGTTTTGCCGCATCCTGTAGGACCGACAATGGCAACTTTCTGACCGGGGTTCACGTGCAGATTGAAATTGGTAATGAGAGGTTTTTCGGGAACATAGGCAAACTGTACATGGTCAATGTCAATTTTGCCTTTGCAGTGTGTCATGTCAATGGCGTTTTCACTGTCGGGAAGCTGATTTTCTTCGTCAAGAAGTGAAAAAATTCTTGCGGCACCTGCCAAGGCTGACTGTAACTGTGGAATTACGCCTGTTACTTCGTTGAAAGGCTTGGTATATTGGTTGGCATAGGTGATGAATGTGGCGATCTGTCCGACAGAGAGTGTTCCGTTGATGGCACTGACAGAGCCTACTGTGCAAACGGCGGCTGTTACAATGCCGTTGACAAAACGTGTGCTTGGGTTGGCAAGGGAAGAGTAAAACTGGGCTTTTTTGCCGCAGTCCAAAAGCCGTGCGTTGATTTTCTCAAAGTCTGCCTGAGAGCGTTCTTCATAGCCAAAGGCTTTGACGACTTTCTGCTGACCGATATATTCTTCTATGTAGGAACTGATTTCGCCTTGTGTTTTGGACTGTTCACGGAACTGTTTCTGAGAAAGCCTTGTGATAAATGCCGCAACAAACATGGAAAGCGGTGTGATAACAACCACTACCAACGCAATATAGACATTGATGAATATCATAAACCCCAGTGTGCAGAGAATCATTACCAGTCCCGAAAAAAGCTGTGTAATGCCCTGTAACAAGCCGTCACCGACAGCGTCAACATCATTGATGATTCTGCTGATTAAATCACCGTGAGGGTGTCCGTCAATATATTTCAGGGGAACGGTGTTGAATTTGCGGAAAATGTCCTTACGCATATCCCGGACCGTACCATAGCTGACAGTATTAATGCAAAGTCCCATGAGCCATTGAAATACCGAGCAAGACAAGACGGTTATTCCCACCATTAACAGAAGCTGTGTCAGTTCTCCGAAATTGACATGATCTTGTCCGACAGCGTTGTCAATGGCATAACCAATCAGAATGGGTGCTGTCAGGTTGAGGACTACATACAGCAAGGCAAATATCATTGCCCAGATCAAACCGGAACGGTAAGGTCCGGCATAATGCAGAATCCGTTTTAAAGTACCTTTGTTTTTCATTGGTTGAGCACCTCCTCCGCTTTGAGCTGTGACAGACAAATTTCTTTGTAGATACTGCACGTGCGAAATAAATCATTGTGCGTGCCGATACCGACAAGTTCGCCTTTGTCAAGGACAATGATTTTGTCTGCATAACGGACAGTGCCGACTCTCTGTGAAACCATGATAACCGTCATATTTTGTGTTTCCTCTTTGAGAGATTTGCGTAAAGCGGCATCGGTGGCAAAGTCCAATGCACTGGCACTGTCATCAAGAATGAGAATGGCAGGCTGTGCCACCAATGCACGGGCGATGGTCAGTCTTTGCCGCTGACCGCCCGAAAGATTTTTTCCGCCTGCCGTGACAGGTCTTTGGAGTCCTTCGGGATTCTGATAAACAAACTCATACGCCTGAGCGATTTTCAGAGCCTTGTCGATGTCATCTTGGGAAGCGTTGGGATTGCCCCAGAGCATATTGCTTTGAATTGTGCCTGCAAACAGCATGGCTGACTGGGGAACAATGCCCATTTGATGACGGAGTTGTTTGAAAGGATATTCTTTGACATTGGCACCGCTGACAAAAACCTCACCGTCAGAGGTATCATAAAATCTTGGGATTAAATTGACAAGGGTAGATTTTCCCGAACCTGTACCGCCTATAATGCCGACCGTTTCGCCCTTTTGCAGAGCAAAGGAAATGTTTTTGAGAGCATATCCGTTATCGGCATAGCCAAAAGAGACATTTTTGAACGCAACAGCAGGGGCATTGTCATCAATAGGAATATCTGCTGTATTCTTTTCCCGAACAGAGGGAACGGTGTCGAATACTTCGTTGACTCGTGCGGCGGAAGCCGAAGCTTTTGTGAAAATGACCACTAAATTTGAAACAACTATCATAGCAAGGAGTATCTGTGTCATATAGTTGACAAGAGCAATAATTTGCCCTTGCAGGAGAGTTCCGTCATTGACAAACTTTGCACCAAGCCAGACAATGCCGATAATGGCGGCTTGTGCGATAACGTATGTAAGGGGATTGAGTAAAGCGGAGACTCTTCCGGCGGCAATGGCAGTCTGTGATAAAGCGTTGTTTTGTTCTTCAAGGCGAGCCTGTTCTGCCTCCTGTTTGGAGAAGGCACGAATCACTCTGTTGCCGGAGAGATTTTCTCTGGAAATCAGGGAAACGGTATCAAGTTTTTTCTGAATGGTCTTGAAGAAGGGGACAGACTTCTGCATGATGACAAACAAGACCAATGCAATCAGAGGAGAAGCCGCTAAAAATATCAAAGACATCCTCATGTCAATGCACATTGCCATAATGACAGCACCCACTACAAGAAACGGTGCTCTGATAACAAGTCTGATGAGCATGGCAACCGCTAACTGCAGTTGATTGATGTCATTTGTCATACGGGTGATGAGAGAGGGTGTACCGATTTTGTCAAGCTCCGCATGGGAGAATGTGTTGATATGCCGGAACATGGCATTCCTGACTTCCGTGCCGAAGCCCTGTGAAGCAACAGAGGCGGATTTCTGACAGACCAGTGCAAAGCCCAGTCCCAACGCTCCCAGCAGAATCATGAAGCCGCCTTGTCTGAGTACATAGCCGACATCACCGTTTTTGACGCCTGAGTCAATAATATCGGCTGTAATCAGCGGAATGAACAGTTCAAAAATTGCCTCAATCAGTTTACAGACAGGCCCCAAAGTTAATTGCAGTTTGTAGTTTTTCAAAAATCGCCTTAACCTGAACATAACACAGTAAAATCCTTTCTGAATATATTATCCATCACTATTGTACAACAACGGATAAAAATTAGCAATGATATTTTTCATTCAAAAGGAGATGGTAAGAATCAAAAAACAACTTTTTCTGAAAAACGGCTTGATTATGGCAGTGTCAGCTTTGATTATCAGAAGTATGAATTTATTTTTCAGAGTATTTTTGGCGGACAGGATAGGGGCAGAGGGAATCGGCTTGTATCAGCTGACGGTGAGTGTATATATTTTTTTTGCGGCAGCGGCAACGTCGGGAATTTCTCTCACAACAACAAGACTGTATGCAGACTTTTCCGCAAGGGGAGAGTATGGCAAAGCCAAAGATGCTGTGCGGAAATGTCTGATCATCTCTGTTATTGCGGGAACGGTATTGGGAGGGCTCCTGTTTTTATCGGCGAACTTTTCGGCAGAGTATTTCCTGCGTGATGAGAGGACGGCACCTGCGTTGAAACTGCTTGCACCAAGTTTGCCGTTTATGGCGGTATCGGCTTGTATCAGGGGATATTTCACCGCACGGAGAAAAACACTTCCCACGTCAGTGGAACAGCTTTTGGAGCAGGTCATTGAAATGGGAGTATTTGCGGCTGCATTTGCCTTGACAAAGCCTGATACGTTGGCAAAAGCCTGCTGTACGGCCGTATTGGGAACCACTCTGGCGGAAGTGATTTCATTTGTCTATTCGCTGATATGCTATGCGGTGGATATACGAAAACTTTCCTGCAAAAGTGCCGCTGCCGACGGACTTCTGAAAAAAATACTGCCTGTTGCGGTGCCTGTGACGGCAAATTCCTGTCTGCGGAGTGGTCTGGGAGCGGTGGAGAATGTTCTGATACCGTCAGGCTTAAAGAAAAACGGCTCCGACAGTGCCGATGCCCTTGCACAGTATGGTATGGTCAGCGGCATGGCAATGCCGATAGTAACATTTCCGTCGGTATTTATTTTACCGTTTGCGTCATTGATTGTAACGGAGATGTCAGAGGCTTTTGCCAGACACCACACGAAAAGTATTCGGCATATTGCAGAAAAAATGTTTCGTCTGACACTGCTGTACAGTATTCCTGTAACAATGCTGATTTTGTTTTATGCGGGAGACATAGGGGAGAACCTGTATCATAATCACAATGTCGGCAAATTCTTAGTATTGCTTGCTCCCGTCGTGCCGTTCATGTATCTTGATTCCGTGACGGACGGTATGCTGAAAGGTCTGAATGAACAGACAAGCTATCTGATTTTCAACATCATTGATTCCGTGATAAGAGTGATCCTGACCTATTTGCTGCTGCCGACATGGGGGATTTGGGGGATTGTTGCGGTCATTGTCATCAGTGAAGTGCTGAACACGGTAATGAGCATTGCACGGCTTGTCAAAGTCACGGATATTCAAATCATGGTGTTTGACTGGATTGTGCGTCCGATACTGTGCATTGTGACACCGTGTCTGTTAGCAAAACCGATACCTTGTCATTTCACGGTGAAAATTTTATTATGTCTTGGGTTTTATACGGGAATGTTGTTTTTGACAAAGAAAAAGACGGTCTGTCAGTGACAAACCGTCTTTTTTTTGGCTTATTCGGGAATAATGATGACCTGGTCGGGATAAATCAAGTCGGGATTGCAAAGTCTGTTAAGATTAATCAGCTCGGCAAGACTGACGTTAAAGCGTCTGGCAATCTTCCAGAGCGTATCGCCTTCCTGAACAATATATTTGATTTTCCTGTCTTTCTCCCGCACTTCGGGAATCGCCACAGGCATAGCGGATAAAGGTATTTTAATGACGTTTCCTGCCCAGATTTCATCAGGATTGATAATGCCGTTGAGTCTTGCCAGTTCATCGACAGTTGTTCCGAAGCGTTCCGCAATTTTGGAAAGAGTGTCACCGCTTTGAATGGTATATTCCTTGTGCATTTGCGGAACGGTTGATACAGGAATCCGCAGAACCCTGTCTATTTCCAGCATTTCGGTATCAATGATACCGTTGTACCGTGCAATCATATTGACGGTAGTATTGTACTTTTTGGCAATGTCACAGAGAGTGTCTCCCTGCTGTACGACATAAATCACGGTGTCCATAACATTCTCCTCCGATTACTTTTCTCGATAACAGTATATTCATGTATATTGATTTTTGACATTGAGATATGCTAAAATAATGTATATCAAATGTCAGGAGAAAAATGATGGCAAAACAAAGAATTGATAAAATTATTGCATCACAGAATATCGCTTCCCGCAGTGAAGTGAAAACAATGATTAAACAAAGGCGTATTATGGCTGACGGAAAGCCTGTTACGGCTCCCGAAGAAAAATTTGATGCGGAAACAACTGTCATCACGGTAGATGGTAAAGATATTTGTTTTAAAAAATATCTCTATATCATGATGAACAAACCGTCAGGCGTTCTTTCGGCAAGCAATGACCGTCATGCCAGAACTGTGACAGACTTACTGCCGCCCCATCTGCAAAGAGACGGTCTGTTTCCTGCGGGACGGCTTGATAAAGATACAGAAGGCTTTATTCTGATTACGGATGACGGGGAACTTGCCCATAAAATGCTTTCTCCGAAAAGCCATGTCTACAAACTTTATCAGGCGGAAGTGGACAGGGAACTGAATGAAACAGATATACAGACTTTTTCGCAAGGCATTGTCTGCGGAGATGTGCGGTTTCTTCCTGCCGACATGAAAATTATCCATCCTCGTACAGCTTTGGTGGAAATTTGTGAGGGCAAATTTCATCAGGTCAAAAAGATGTTTCAGGCTGTGGGAGCGAATGTGGTTCACCTGAAAAGACTGCGTATCGGGATGGTTTTCCTTGATGAAACACTCGCTTCGGGAGAGTGCCGAGAACTGCACAAAGAGGAGATTTCTGCTCTTTTAAGCAAAATGCACGGCATTTAAGTATATTTTTGGTATACAAAATACACAAAATCAACTGTTAATATTTGTATTATGTGAATTCTATCTAAAGTAATGCTTTAGATTTTAGTAAAAAAAAGTATTTCAATTTGAGAAAAAATCTGCTATAGTTATAGTATTGAATATTGAGTTCAAATCATCGCTTTTATACAGCGAATTCAGGAGGCAAAATATGGCTAGTGTATCATTAAAAAATGTCTACAAAATCTATGACGGCAATGTTGTAGCAGTAAGCGACTTTAACCTCGAGATTGAAGACAAAGAATTTATCATTTTCGTAGGTCCTTCAGGATGCGGTAAATCAACCACTCTGCGTATGATCGCAGGTCTTGAAGATATTTCCAAGGGTGAACTCCACATCGGTGACGTTCTGGCCAACGATATCTCTCCGAAAGACAGAGATATCGCAATGGTGTTCCAGAACTACGCTCTTTATCCTCATATGACCGTGTATGATAACATGGCATTCGGTCTGAAGCTCCGTAAAACTCCTCCCGAGGAGATCAGAAGACGTGTTGAGGAAGCTGCCCGCTCCCTTGATATTGCCCATCTGCTTGAACGTAAGCCGAAGGCTCTCTCCGGTGGTCAGAGACAGCGTGTTGCTCTGGGACGTGCTATCGTGCGTGATCCGAAAGTGTTCCTCCTCGACGAGCCGCTTTCCAACCTGGACGCAAAGCTCAGAACTGCCATGAGAACTGAAATTTCCAAGCTTCACAAGAGACTCGGTACAACATTTATTTACGTTACACATGACCAGACAGAGGCTATGACAATGGCTGACCGTATCGTTGTTATGAAGGACGGCTTCATTCAGCAGGTAGATACACCACAGAACCTCTATGAAAGACCTTGTAACCAGTTCGTTGCAGGATTTATGGGTACGCCACAAATGAACTTCCTGGATGCAACGATCGTTCGTTCCGGTGATGACTACGGTATCCATTTCGGCAACTATACACTTCCGCTGCCGGAGTCCAAGAACAAGAAAAATATTCTTTCTCACTTTGTGGGCAAGGAAGTGGTTCTCGGTATCCGTCCCGAAGATATTCATGACGAGCCTGAATTCCTTGAGAGATCAGAAGACAGCATTATCGAAGCTCAGGTTGAAATCACAGAGCTTATGGGTAATGAAATCTATATCTATCTCAACATTGAGGGAACATCTGCAATTGCCCGTGTTGATCCGTCATCTACGGCAGAAGCAGGCGAGACCATTGAGATTGCTTTCGACGTTGAGAAAATCCATATCTTCGATAAGGAAACCGAAAGAACTATCACTAACTGATATTTCGCTTTCTGTGTTGATTCAGAGAGGTCTGTGCGTTTGGTACAGACCTCTCTTTTGTAAAAAGCAAAGCTGTGAAGAAATCCTGTTTCTTCACAGCCTTTTTCATTTGATTTACTTTTCGCTTTCGGCATGTTCCACAAAGAACATCTTGGATTGTTTATCGTAAGTTGAATCAAATTTCTTTCCCTGATATTCTGCTTTTGCGGAAGTACGCTGCAATTCGAGAATTTTTACGGTATCAATTTTACCGTCTTTCTTGACATAAGCATCCGTATAAAACATAGTAATTCCTCCTGTCTTATCTTTCGATAACACATATTCCTTTTTTCCTACGGCAATATACTAACATATTTTCCGGCAAAAAACAATAGCTATTTTGCTCAACTTGCACAATATATTTATTATAAATTTATGCAAAAAGCGAATTGAATTATATATTTTGCGAAAAATAATTTATCTTGTTATGTCTAAAATGACGATTTCTGTTGATTGGTGAATGAATGACCGGAATCGTTTATTTTTGTGCGGGTGTCACCGGATACCAGCGTATAGCCGAAACTCAGCATACATTTGTCCTGTCCCTGTGTGAGGACGGAGCGTATCAGGTCAATAAAGCATTTGAGCAGCATACCGACTGTGCCTCCTACCAGATACATCCATATATCGTCGATACATACCGTGCCTGTGTTAAAGCAGAACTGGAGAATTTCCAGCGTGATACCGGAGGCAAGACAGATAATGCTCAGATGCCACCATTTGATTTTAGGATTGAGAATGAGCAGGCTGAATGTCAGGGGAGACAGCAGCAAACAATGCCACCAGATATATATGATACCGTTTTCATGTGCACCGTCCAGACATTCACGAATTCGGCTGAACAGTGTCAGATTGAAAAGCCTTTCCTCAGACATATGCGGTCGGAACGGCAGCAGATGCCGGAAAATGATGACAAGCAGATAGACCATCATGAGAGCACGGATGGCAAATACCAAAAAATGAGAAAATCTCATGCGAGAATCATTGGTATCTCTGCTGCCCCTGCTAAGCATTCTGAGACTGACGGCAAAGAAAAACGGTACTACCCATGAAATGAACATGGTGATCAACTGATATTCGGAAAGCTGCGGCCAGAATTCCATTCCCTTTGTAATGACACCGTTGAGAATGGAAATACCGAAGCTGATAATCGTAAAGATGGAATTACTGAATATGGCAATTCCCAGAGCGTCATATCGTTTGAGAGTCAGAAGCAGTGCTGCCGAAATCATCAGTGAAAACAGAAATACATAACCTTCTGCCAGAGCAATATCATTGATCTGATTTTTAGCATCGTTTGGCAGGAGAAACAACATCAGTCCTGCTGCGACGGCTACAAAAAGCTCACCGATGGTCAGCTTTTGCACGGGGAAAAAAGTCATAAGCAATTCCTCCTGAAATTCATATAGTCCTCCAGGATAATGACGGCAGCCACACTGTCAACAACAGCCTTGCGTTTTTTCCCTCTTGTATCGGTGACGTTGAGATATTGATGTGCGGTAATGGTGGTTCCTCTTTCATCATGCAGAACAACCGCAAGCCCTGATTTTTCACGGAGAATCTCCTGAAAATGCCGCACATTTTCCGCACTTTCCCCCTCACTGCCGTCCATATTTTTGGGAAGTCCCAGAACAATCAGTTCTGCCTGTTTTTCCTTGGCAAGCAGGGAAATTTTTTCAGCCAAAACATCTTGTCTGACCTCTCTGATGACCGCAACGGGAGAAGCAATGACCTCATTCTTATCACATACTGCGATACCGGTTCTGACTCTGCCATAATCTACCGATAAGATAATCATTTCAAACTTCCTCCCCATTCAATGCAATGTACAATTATTTCTCGGCTGCCTAATTTATGATAAAATTGATTTCGGAATATCCATTATTTGGAAAGAACCGCCTGCACACCTCATTATGGATTATTGCAGATGTTCGGTGTAATTTTCAAGGATAATGGTTGGTTTCAGGTTTTCGTCAAAGGTGACGATATTCACGGAAGTGTTCGTACCGAGAGGGACATCCCGAATGTGGTCAACCTTCCAGCCGTGTGCAAAGCACATCATGTTTTTGATCGCACAGCCGTGTGATACGATACAAATAGTTTTGTCCGGATTGTCCGAAACGATTCGCAGAAGAGCCTTTTTGACACGGGAATATACTTCCGCCATGCTTTCCCCGTTGGGAGCATGGAATTTTTCGGGATGATTCCGCCAGTTGTCCATTTGTTCGGGATATTTTTTTTCGATGTCTGTCAGCAGAACGCCTTCCCAGTCACCCGCATGGATTTCCACAATATCATCATCCGTATGAATCGGCAGTTCATGATAAATGTTAATGCCTTCAGCGGTTTTTATGGCTCTTTTTTTGGGACTGGAATAAAGGACTTCTATGGGTTCGGCACAGAGAAGCTGTGCCACCTGTGCAATTTGCCTTTTGCCGTTGTCGGTAATGTCAGTGTCAATGTTTCCCTGAAAAAAACGCACTAAATTCCCTTGTGCCTGACAGTGCCGTACAAGTATCACTTTTGTCAATTCGATTTCCTCCGTTTATACAATGACTGTGTGCGTCAGCTCAGTGACAGACTTCATGCCGTGACTGTCAAGATATGTATTCAGTCCCTCCGCAATTTTTACGGGAGAATAAGGATCGGTAAAGAGAGCCGTACCGATCTGGAGAGCATCTGCACCTGCCATCATCATTTCAACGGCATCTTTCCAGGTGGTGACACCTCCCATGCCGATAACGGGAATGTTGACCGCATTTTTGACCTGCCATACCATTCTCACGGCAACAGGGAATACAGCCGGACCTGACATACCGCCCGTGATATTTTTGATAATGGGTTTTCGGGTGTTGATGTCAATTCTCATGCCGGTAAGCGTATTGATGAGTGATACAGCATCCGCCCCCTCACTTTCGGCAGCCTTGGCAATTGAGGCGATATCGGAAACATTGGGCGAGAGTTTGATAATAAGGGGTTTTTTGCAGTATTTTCTGACAGCCTTGGTGATGGCTCCGACAGACTCACAGGAAGTGCCGAACTGTACACCGCCCTCTTTAACATTTGGACAGGAGATATTCAGTTCTATCATGTCAATGTCCGTTTCGGAAAGGATTTCTGCCATTTGGCAGTAGTCCTCCTGTGTACTTCCTGCGACATTGGCAATGACAACTGTATTTTGCTGTCTGAGCCACGGCAAATCATATTCAATGAAATGCTCTACACCGGGATTTTGCAAGCCTACGGCATTGAGCATTCCCATCGGTGTTTCGGCAATTCTCGGAGGAGGGTTGCCAAGCCTTTCTTTTAAAGTGGTGCCCTTGCATGAGATGCCTCCGAATACACTCAACGGATAGAATTCATTGTATTCACGGCCAAAGCCAATCGTACCGGAAGCGGCAATAATCGGATTGTTAAAATGTACGCCTGCAATATTGACACTTAAATCTGCCATCAGAATACAACCTCCTCTGCATTGAAAACAGGACCGTCTTTGCAGACGTGTCGATAAGTTTGCTTGCCGTCATCATCAAGAACTGCTGCGGCACAGCCAAGACACGCTCCCACACCGCAAGCCATTCTCTGTTCCAGTGAAACCTGACACGGCACATTGTTTTCCTTTGCCGTTTTGGCGATATTTTTGAGCATAGGCATGGGACCGCACGCACAAATCATTTCGGCATTTTTGATATGTTCCTGCAAAGGCTGTGTGACAAAGCCGTGTATTCCATAGCTGCCGTCATCGGTTGTGATGATAAGCCGACCAACGGATTTTTGAAAATCCTCTTCAAGAATCACAGCGTCTTTGTTGCGGAAACCGTTGATGACAATGGCATTTTTACCGACCTGCTTTGCACTGTACAGCATAGGGGGAACACCGATTCCGCCGCCGATAAAAATCGTTTTTTTGTCAGAGTCAATGGTAAAGCCTTTTCCGAGAGGGGCAATCATATTGATGAATTCACCGACTTTTGTCTGAGAGAGAATTTCGGTTCCCTCGCCGCGAATCTCGAATACAAGGCGAATGGTATCACCTTCGACATCACATACAGAGATTGGTCTGCGGAGTGTTTTAGAGGGGACAAGTACCTGTACAAACTGTCCGGGTTTGGTGATTTCGGCAAGAGCCTGATTTTTGAGTCTGAAATCAAAAATTGTACCGGTAAGCTGTGTTTTGGCGACAAGCTCACAATTTTGTGCATCAAACTTCATAAGAAAATACATCCTTTCCGTTTTTTCGTATAATGACATTATACCATAAATTTCAGCAAGTTTGAAGATTTTTTTGGAATTTTTTTATCTGTCAAACAGGTATCGTATGGAAAGAAATGAATTTTTGTTTGTTACTCTCTGAGAAAATATGTAAAGTATTCTTAGAAAACTGAAAGCCGGAACGGTTGATGAATTGAAGACCGGTGTAGATATTGCTTTAAAAAAATATCTGATTTTGATTGTATAGGTTGGTTTAATTCTTGCAAAATGTGTTAATTTTATGGATTACTGTAAATCCAATATCATTTTATCACAATTTGAAAAATTTGACAATAAAAAATAAATTCGGTAAATATTTGTAGAATAATTTTAACGCCATTTTATTTCATTGTGTATATCCTCAATTTCGTCTCCCAAACCCCAACAAATATTGTTCGTTGAATTAGCGTAGCGTATCAAAACTTAATATCTAACTGACCGGAGAACCAATCCCAAACACAGGGTTGGTCCTCATTTTTTAGTCTCACATCAATAGTTTTCAAAGCAGTCGATGATAATAAGAAAGGTTAGTTTTTAATAAAAAATATTGAAAAAAAAAGAGCGAGGTGATAGAATTTTAGTAATGTTTAGTGACATGGTATTTAAAAAACGGACAGAAAGGATGTTGCAAATGAAGAAAAAAGTTGTGTCGCTGCTGCTTTTGCTGGTCATGACAGCGGGTCTGTGTGCCTGCACTCCCGAGGAACCTGTTATGTCCCAGCCGAAACAAACAGCTGCGATAGCTGAAAGACCGAAACCCGGCGAGGATTTTTACGAATATGTCAATTATGATTTTCTGACAACGGCTCAGGTACCGTATGACAGCAAAAGTTACACCAGAATGGATCAGATCAATGAGGAACTTGAAAAGGACATTTCTGCGATTGTGGATCGCTGCTGCAAAGATGGAAAAACCGCTGATGAAACTCAGATAAAGACTCTGTATGAGCAGTATATGGATATTGATGCGAGAGAAGCTGTCGGAGTTACTCCGCTTATGCCGATCGCAGCGATGATAGAACAGTGCAATACCACAGATGAGCTGATTGCCGCAATGGGAACGATCTATCAGGAATATGGAGTTTCCTCATTTTTCAATTTTGAAATAAAGCCCGATATGGCTGATACCTCAATCAACAGGCTTTATCTTTTCAGGATAAATACAATGGGAAATATGAAGGAAAACTTCACAAAGACTGATAATGGTTCTGAAAATGTCGGGGATATCATCAAAAGCACTATTTCAATAATAGACGAAAAAGAAACAAATAATCTTGAAAGAGCCCAGTCAGCAGTCAGTATAGTAAACGATATCATTTACGCAATGCTGGATTCAAAAGAAGAATACAATATCGAAAAGCATTACAAACTTTATTCAAGAGACGAACTGAAAAAGATGTTCAAGAATATCAATGTTGATCTGATGTTTGAATCATTCGGTTTCAGCGAGGATAAGATCATCGTCTATGATGAGGGAAGTGCGAAAAAGGTAGATGAATTATTCACTTCTGAAAACCTCCGTGCTCTCAAGGATTATACACTTGCCTGTGCGATATTTACATATAACGATGCACTTCCGCCGAGCAGTCAGGACGGTTTTTCATCTCTTGTGGACAAAGAAACGGAACTTCAAAGAAAGGGCAAGCTGTTTATCTATGACAATCTTCCCGAGGAACTCGGTATTATATACGGAAAAGAGATATGTACAGATGAAGTGATGAATATGGCGGAAAAAATGCTGACAGATATCAGGAAGTCGTGCCGTGAGCTGATACAGAGCTCTTCAAGATTCAGCAATGATTCAAAGAAAAAACTGACGGAAAAACTTGATAATATGATATTCCTTGTCGGATATAACAAGGATTATCACACACCCTATGCTCTCATTCCGAAAGAAAAAGGCGGAACACTGATAGGAAATCTTATCAGCATCAAAAAATACAATGTTCAGCTCGAAAAGAAAAAGCTCAGCGAAAAGGCTGACAGAAGTACATGGGGACTTTCTCCCACAACAGTCGATGCAGTCTATTCGCCGTTATCAAATACGGTAACGATACCTGCAGTAATGCTCAGCAAGGCGGCATTTGATCCGAAACTCGGAGAATACAAAAATCTCGGAATGCTCGGTCATGTAATAGCACATGAGATAAACCATGCCTTCGATTCAATCGGCATAAATTTTGATAAGAACGGATGCTATGATCCGGAATTCATCGAAAAGGCTGACCGTGATGCATACAAAATACTGCAGGAAAAGGTCATCGATTATTATCAGAATTATAAGATACTCGATATTTACAGTATCGACGGAGAAAAGACGCTCGGAGAGAATATTGCCGATATTGGTGCTATGGAGTGTCTTGTAAATATCACTGACAACAAGGAAGAGATCAGGCAGATACTCGAGGGAGAAGCTCAGCAGTGGGCTGCGATAACCGAAATAACTGATGTTTTGATGCAGCTCGAGGGCGATGAGCACAGCCCGGGCGAAGCAAGAGTCAATGCGGTAATATCCTCAGTCGATCAATTCTATGAGGCATATGACATCAAGGAATCGGACAAAATGTATGTTGCTCCCGAGAACAGAATAAAGGTGTGGTGAAGATATGATAAGAGCTAAATTGATACTCCGCAATGTTGTCGGAAAACCTTTGCGTACGATTATTATTATTCTGTCTCTTGCCGCAGCGGCATTTGCGGCATTATTCTGTATTTCAGGAATAAATTCAGTGAAAAATGACCTGAGAGCCTTCTTTTTCTCACAATTTGGTGAGGCGGATATGGTCTGCATTGGTACAGATATCAATATAAAAGATGATGAATTCCCACAGGGCACAAGAACTCTCGGTCAGGTTACAGAGAGTATAAAGATAACTCAGCCCAATGATAAATATGTTAAGTACGTCAGCAATGTAAACATAAGTGTTATCGGAATAGATACACAAAAGGCATTGGAAATGGGGCTTGTTGAATCTGAGATCCTGACTGAAGGCGGTGCAACTATCACGACCGATGTTGCAAAACAGTTTGACAAAAAGGTCGGAGATAAATTTGATTTTTACGGCTGCCACGGAAAAGAGTATTCGCTGAAAATACTTGAAATAGTAAGACCCACAAAGATGCTGACACGTACCCCGATGGCAGTTATCGTGACTCCTGAACTCTGCTGTGAGATAAAGGGAGTAAAATCAGGCAGTATTGATACACTATATGCAGATATACCCGAAGAACATCTGAATGAAACCATACTTGGCGTGATGGCAAAGCATAGGAATTATGCTTTCATGAACAGCACAGGAGTAGAAGCACAAGATGCCCTCGACAGTATGCTCAGTATCTATTATCTGATCTTTGCAGTTGTTTTTCTGATGGTATGCTTCATCATAGTTTCAATGTCAAAGCACATCGTCAATGAGAGAATGTCCGTTGTCGGAATGCTCCGCAGCATCGGCGGAAGTATATTCGGTACGGGAATGCTGCTGATCGCAGAAAGTGCATTTTATGGACTTTGCGGAGGTGTATTGGGAACATTGCTGTTCCTGCCGATGAGACAGTTTTCGGCTCTCGGAATGACTCCGCCGCCAGTCGAAGGGATGGAAGTCAACGATGGTGTCAATATTTTTACTATCTGTCTGGTAATCGTGCTGGTAATACTGATCCAGGTACTGTTTTCGATCTCTGCAATCATGAAAGCGGCAAAGACACCTGTCAGAGATATTATTTTCGGTACAAAGGATTCCGTATATATGCCGTCAAAGCTTTTTGCTGTGGCAGGAGTTATCCTTCTGATTGCAAGTGTTGTTATATACATTGTCTTTGAAGACTTTATAATGATAGTACTGAGCGTATTCTGTTCGGTCATCGGTCTTGTCCTGGTTTTCCCGATGGTCGTCTGTTTTATTTCAAAGCTGCTTGCAAATCTGTTTTCAAAGCTCAATATGCCTGTTGCAAAGCTCGCAGCAAAGGAGATCTCAAGCACAAAAAGCAGCGTTTCTTCCGCTCAGCTCATTGTTTCTGCTGTATCGGCAACAATCGCTGTGCTGATTCTCAGCATTTCGGTTATGAATATGGTATCTGACCCTGTTTATCATACAAGTATCATCGACACAAACCCGACACGCAGCGGTGCAACATATGAACTTGTAAAAACGATTGATGGCGTAAATGATGTGGAAATCATTTATTACAAAAATTTCATGTATGATTCATATGTTATGCTTAACAGTGAAAAGTGTGAAACCTTGCTTATGGGTTACCCCGATGGCGGATTTAAATATGTAAGCGGTATCTCAGACTGTCCCGACAAACTCGGTGAAGATGAAATTGCTTTGGACAAGGCACTTGCGAATAAGCTTTCGCTGAAAGTCGGAGACGAGGTAACACTTGTTCTGAATAATGAAAAATACCTGAAACAAGAACTTAAATTAAAGGTCAGTGCTCTGATCGATGCATTATATTTCAATAATATGGGAAATACAATGATGATAAATCTCGACAGATACAAAAGGATATATTACGATGAGCCAACATATATCCTGATCGATTCCAAGCCCGAAAAGACCTTTGAGGTCATGGAAATGCTGAGAGCAACTCTGCCTGACAATTCCATGAGAATCATGACGAATGAGGAATTCATGATCGAAGTCAGAAGTTCGGTCGAGAGCATACTTACTATTCTTTATTCCATAATCGTTCTTGGTATTGTGCTGTCACTGCTCGGAACATCAAGCAATATGCTTATGGGATTTGAGCAGTCAAGAAGAAAATATGCGATATTCTATTCTTCATCAATGAGCAAGAACAAACTGAAAAAGCTGATCGTTATCGAGGCAGCACTTATGATCGTGCTTTCTGTCGCATCGGCATCTGCTTTCAGTCTGTACTTCCTGAATGTTATCGGAAAAGCACTTACAATGATAAATATGACTGTAGTTCTTGTCAGCCCTGTACTTTATTCGGTAATATTTGGTGTGATAGCATCGCTGCTTATGATGATCGTTGTTATCAAGCCTGTAAGGATGCTTTCAAAGATGGATGTTGTCAAAGAGATCAAAACAAACTCAGATTAATCTGATCGGGAGGGAAATAAAGATGAACGAAAACAATTATATTATAAGAGCAAAAGACCTGCACAAGACATTCGGAAAGGGGGAGACCGCTCAGGTCGTTCTCGATGGAGCACAGCTTGATATTGAAAAAGGCAGCTTTGTTTCGCTGATGGGCGAATCCGGAACAGGCAAATCAACACTCCTTTATCTTATCGGAGGACTTGACAGAGATTTCACGGGTGAGATCACGGTTTCCGGTCAGGATATCTCAAAGCTGAACGATTCAAAGCTTTCTCAGCTGCGCAGTGAGAAGATGGGTTTTGTATTTCAGTTCTATAACCTTGCTGCAAATCTCAATGTTGAGGACAATATCCTTCTGTCGCTTGAAATGAGCGGTAAAAAGCTTTCCGATTACAAAGAAAAATATGAGGAGATACTTTCTATCACAGGACTTCAGGATAAAAAACGTTCATATCCTGCACAGCTTTCAGGCGGTCAGCAGCAGCGTGTTGCGATCGCAAGAGCTGTCATCGGAGAACCTGAAATAATCCTCGCAGATGAGCCGACAGGTAATCTGGATGCAGCTTCGGGCACTGAGATCATGCAGCTTTTCAAAAGGCTCAATCAAGAAAAGGGGATCACTATACTCCAAGTCACTCACTCGGCTGAATCCGCTTCATACAGCAGCAGAATAGTTACTCTCAAGGATCGTGTGATAGTCTGATAAGATAATACCCGCACAGCATTGCAGATCATTGCATTGCTGTGCGGGTTTGTTGATGAAGAAGCTGCTGCGGTGACACTGTAAATTTTCGCTATCGCAAAAAAGGATTATGCAGCAAGGTTATTGTCAGAAACAGTCCGGAAAATATCAAGATCTCTGAGAACACACAAAGCAATTATCATCAGCATGGTATAGAACCATTCTCATTTCCTTATTTATATCTTTCATTTTCATTCTCCATTTGTAAAAGAATTTTTTATACTTATTCACTAATCAGCCATTCAGTCTATCTCTATAATCTGCTCTGATTCTTTCTAATAGTTCAGTTCCGAATCCCGAAAATGCATTTCTAAAATTATTTGACATATTTTCACCCTTCCATAATCAATCAAAGATGTTTCCTATACCATTCAATTATTGCCTCTCTGTCCGAATCGAAAAACTGCGTAGAAACAAAAATATCTATTCCATTATAATTAACTGGTTTTGCTCGATATCGCTTGTAAGTAGAATTTCCCATATTATCATTTCTGCTGTTTGCAAAAGCTGGATAATCTGTAGCACGAAACAAATTTTTTGTATATTCCTTAGATTTAAGACTTTCTACTTCAGATTCATCTATCAGCGACTTCTTAACCAATTCTTCTACAAAGCAATAAAACAATTTAGCGGTCGCAATCATCCCTTCAGCCCAAGTATCCTCATCATTGATATTGAACGGAATTTCAGACAACGAGAAACTAAAATCATCTGTTTCTAACTGCATTTTCACGAGCAGGTCTTTAACGAAAGAAATAATATTATTAGCAGATAAATTTGTTTCAAAGAATATTCCACTGCTATCAATTTGCTTCGGTTTGCGATGAATTTTTCGTTCATCATTCGATATATAGACTCTTTTGGCATTCGGTATTGAATAATCCTCAGCGGCAAGTTTTGTTATTGTTTCTGCATCGAGATCATATGCCATGTTTATTATTTTAGCCAATAAATCAGCCCAACTCGTGACCTTCGTATGCTCACCAGCAAAAACAAATTCTGCTGGCTTAGTGTTCGCAAAATCAAAATCACTATTTGTATCAAACGATAATCTATTATCATCATTTAAATTCTCATGCAAATCCACATACTCAAACTCATGTATCAGTATGTCAGCCAGTATATGTGCTCTACTCAATATGGTATGTTCATTCCACCTATCCGCCGACAGGACATCCCTATTGAGAATATTGGCTTTCGAATTTTCTTGGATGATTTTTTTCTTTTCCGCAAACGACTTTGTTCCTAATTCACTGTTGTGACCTGTTATAGTAAGGTTTCCAAGTGTGTGTAAGTATAATTCATATACACTGCCATAATTCTCACCTACTTCTTTTTTCCAAACAGCCGCATTTTCTTTTTGCGGTAGGATATGCTCAATAGTAAGGTTACTAACGTCTATATGTTCTTTGGTTGAGTTTTCAATAACCGAAAGGAGATACTTGCATATGTTCTTTTTATAAAGTGGCTTATAAATCAATGCCTCTACAAACTCCTTGTCGGTTGGCATACGGTCGTTTGTATGAATATCATTTAAAAACAAAACGAACTTTTCATAATAGTTTTCGTAACTGTTACCAATTACCCTCGCATAAAGTGATTTCATAAACTTCGCCATGTTTTTGTTTATTTCACAGGCTGTTGTTCTGATGAAATAAGTGAGCAAATAATCCAACACTTTACATAATATATTTTCATCAATATACTTATCTTCATAATCATCAAAAATCTTGAACAGTAGCGGCAAAACAGTAGTTTGCTTAATTGTATTAAAAGCATTTAAGTACTTTGTTACCTCTGGACTATAGCACTTGATTTCACCTATGAAAGCACCATAATATTTTGATGTTCTACGCAATCCTGTAAGAATATCTCTATGGCTAAGATTTTTTTCTTCACAATGTTCCTTAAAAAGTCTATAGGCATTCTTGCTGTTTACCGACTTGGAGATTTGAGAATTAAGATAGTTAATAACGAAGTCACCCAAGTTGCTGTAACCAACATTTTTCTCGATTACTAACCAGTATTCGGTGTACAATTCATTTTGTTGTGCATCATCCATAAGCAGATAATTACGAATCAAATCAGCAAGACTCAATTCTAAGCCTGTCGAATTAATTGATTCAAAGATCTTCTGTGGATCATCCCCTTGCAATTTATCAAGTATTATTTCCACGATTTCAAGTTTCTTTATACCGTTCAATATATCGTTAAGTTCCAAACCATTCTCAAGTGTTTTTCTAATAAGATCCTTGAAGATGATGTAGTTTTTGTAAACATTGGAATTTCTGTTCATCTCCTCAATTTTGTCTTTTATGAGGGGGATCAGTTGCTCATTATCCATCTTGACTGGTTTCAACTTAACTTTGTATTTTTCCTCGCAGTGTCGGTTAAACATTATCTCCTCAACTTCGCTCTCAACCCTAACGGAAACGCCTTTCGATGTATCATACAGTGCTTTAAGGAGAATATACACTGTTGTAATACGTTGCTGTCCATCTATAATCAAAACCTCATTTAACCCACTGCCACCATTTACATCATCTATATAAACAACGGTACCTGTGAAATGTTGACAATTATTTATACTCGCATTTATGATGTCATGATACAGTTTCTCACATTGAATATTGTTCCAGTCATAATTTCGTTGATAAACCGGAACTTTGAACACCCTTTTATTTTTTTCCAAAACATCCGAAAAAAGCCACATTCTATTTGCTTTCATTTTTTTAACCTAAATGGGCAAGA
>DEFH01000052.1 GCA_002350705.1 Ruminococcaceae bacterium UBA2857 | reverse complement strand
CAGTATACCTATACATTCAGCGGTTGGTCGCCTGAAATTACAGAAGTGAAAGGGAATGTGGTTTATAAGGCAACATATACATCAACTGTCAATAAGTATACGGTTACATTCGTAGACGAGGACGGAACAACTGTTCTGAAAGAGGCAAAGTCATATGATTATGGCACATTGGCAGATGATATTGTAAAACCTGCCGACCCGACAAAAGCCGCAGACGCCCAGTATACCTATACATTCAGTGGTTGGTCGCCTGAAATTGCAGATGTCACAGAAGCTGCCATCTATACAGCTGTCTATACTGAAACTGTTAATCGGTATACAGTAAAGTTTGTAAATGCTGACGGTACAGACCTTCAAACAGCCACAACGCCATATGGTACGGTACCTGTTTATTCCGGAAGTGAGCCAACCAAAGCAGCAGATGCCCAATATACCTATATATTCAATGGTTGGTCACCTGAAATTGCAGAAGTAACAGGCGATGCGACTTATACGGCAACATATTTTTTCACAGTCAATACATATACTGTTACATGGGCAGATGAGGACGGCAGTGTTTTGGAAACAGATGAAAATGTACCATACGGTACAATGCCGAGTTATGATGGAGAAACTCCCGAAAAAGACAGTACAGCACAGTTCAATTACACATTTACAGGTTGGACACCTGCTGTTGTTGCTGTAACAGGTGATGTAACATACACGGCAGTATATAATAATGGTACAAAAACTTATACTGTAACATGGGTTAATTATGATGGAACAGTATTGAAAACAGATACTGATGTTCCTTATGGAACAATGCCTAGATATACTGGTGAAGTACCAACAAGAGATGACGATGAAAAATACAGTTACATATTTGATGGCTGGCTAACAGAGATGCAGCCGGTTCAGAAAAATGTAACTTATATGGCAAAGTATACTTCAAAACAAACAGGTTTCCGCATATTTGTTGAGAACTACACCAAAGGTAAGGCTTCTTCAAGCATTATTTCGGGAAAATACTACAGAGGAACTGTAGAGTTTACTGCAGAAGCTGATTTAGCCTGTGTAGTTGCCATTCATAACAGCGATGATACCTATAAGCGTCTTTACTGCACTGAAAATGAAGACGGCAAATATCAGTTTGTTGTTAATGTTACAGACAGTGACATTAGTTTGACAGTTGCATTAAAGGGTGATGTAACGCTTGATGGTAGAATTAATGGTAAGGATACTTTGTACATATCAAGAGTATCAGGAAAATACGAGCCATTCAAAAATAATCTGGAGTTTCTTGTTGGTGATGTACAAGTGAATGGTAGAATAAACGGCAAAGATACACTGTATTCCAGCAGAGTATCCGGTAAGTATGAAACATTTATGTGGGATTTGGCAGGTTAAGAAACTTGTCGCTAATGCTGAACCAAAATACAATCTGCAAAAGAGCAGGAAATGTTTGTGTTTTCTTCTCTTTTGTGGGAAAGTATTTTAGTTAATAAAATTTATTTTTAGAAAAGGAATGAACGCTATGAAAACAAAAAGAAGATGGCTGTCACTGTTATCAGTATTGGTGCTGATAATATCTATGTTTGGAAGTGCGGTGATGGTATCAGCCGAAGGAGAAGAAGAACCAAAGGTTAAGCTTGTTACCGAAAGAAATGAAGAAAAAATTCTTGTTAAATTAGTTGCTAATGAAAAGCTTGAAGATATTGGAAGCATGGATGCAAAACTTACTTATAATGCAGACTTAGTAGATTATAAATTTTATTCATCAGGGTTAATGCTTGGAGATTACAACCCGTATGAAAACTGGTTTAGCATTTACAATAGTGACGGCTTTACCGTTGAGAAAGATGGAACCATACTTTCAATCGTTTTTGAGTGTAAAGATGGTTTTAAAGAAAATACAAGTTATGAATTTGGATTGGATATTGATTTCATAAGTAATGTAGATGTACAATTGGACGATTTAGTAGGTGAGACAAAGCTTACATCAACTTATAAGGAAGGTAAAACGTTTACTGTTACATTCTATAATAATGGTACAGTTTATGGTACACCTGTTACTGTAGATGAAGATGCAACAGTAACAGCTCCTGCAACAAATCCTACAAAGGGTAGTTATGAGTTTAATCACTGGTCTTTAACTCCCGGTGGAGAAGCATATAATTTTGAAACAGCAGTAAAAAGTGATTTGAAACTTTATGCCGTTTATGATGAATCATCTGTTGAGACTAATAAAGTAGTAGACCTGACAAAAGTTAAGCTGACAAAGAAAGTTGCGACAGCAGATGTTATGCTTGATGAAACATTTACCTTTAAATTTGAAGCAATTGATGCCGGACACGGAAAAGGACCTGATATTGGCAATTTGACATTGACTTTTAAAGATACAGATAGCACAAAGGATGCACGTGAAAAGTCTGTAACTCTTCCGGAAGATGTATACAGCTTTAATTTAGGCGGTGTTTATAAGTATAAAATTACTGAAACAAACACATCAAAAGCCAACTGGACTTATGATGATACAGTTTATTATCTTTATATGACAATCGAAGAGAACAGTTCAAATCAGTTGGTACTTACCAATTATTTTATCACAACAGATGAGAACAATGCAGATCCTCTTGCAAAATCAGAGCTTGAATTTAATAATGAGTATATGCCTATGACAAAACTGACTGTTGCAAAGACAGTTGAGGGCAAACCTGAAAATGCTACCAAAGAATTTACATTTACAATTACATTTAATGACCCGAGCGTTTCAGGAACAGTTAAGATGGGTGAAACTGTGATTGATTATGGTGTACCTTATGAATTTAAGCTTCAAAATGATAATGAAGCAGTGTTTACTCTTCCGGCGGGTGTTACTTATACTATCACAGAAAAAGGTGAAGAATATTATACAGGTTCTGTAAGTGTTACTGAGGGTGCAAAAGCTCCAACAACAACAGCTGGAAGATATAAAACAGACCTTACTGCGACAGGTGAAGCAGTTGAAATTAAACAGGATGAAAATGGAGACGATATTGGCGAAAACAGAGTTGACTTTACTAATACTTACAGCATCACACCTCCTACAGGTTTGACTTTCAACAATGAAATGATTGTTATTCTTGGTCTTGTACTCGTTGCTATTGCCGGCGGCGTTGTTGTAAACCGCAAGGTGAAGAAGGCAAGAGAGTAATCTCTTAAAGCGTAAGGAGACAGACTTATGAAGAGAACGCTGTTGCTGATATGTACAGCGGTGTTCTTTATGGCACTCTTCGGCTATTCGGTTCAGGCAGTGGAATGGAAAGCTTCTGTTTCACTGCCTGTCTTTCAGACGATTCTTCCTGCCCAAAATGAAAATACAGATGATTTTGAAATAACGTATACATTGACTCCCAATCAGGCAGGCAATCCCATGCCGTCAGGCTCCGAAAACGGTGTTTACCGTTTTTCCGTCAAAGGAAACGGTGAATATGATATACCGTTGATCGAAGTGACGGAACAGGGAATATGGCATTATACGCTTTCCGCCGATGGTGAGGGATTAAAGCTTGCATACAGCAGTCCCGAAATAGTGATATACGGAGTTTTTGACGGGGAAAAGTTTTATGCAAATGCTTTTGCAAAACTTCCGAACGGAAAGAAAACGGATTTGAATTTCACTGCCAATGTCATTCCCAAAGCGACAGATATTTCCTTTGAACCGTCAGATGAAATTTCCGAACTTTCCGAAATTTCCGAAATTCCCGAACTTTCCGAAAGTTCCGGCAGAGAGAGCGGTTTTTCGGGTGATATTGTCGATACGGGGGACAGGAACAATTCGGGATTGTATTTTATCATCATGTCAAGTGCTTTGATCATTCTGCTGATGATACAAAAGCCGGAGAGAAGTAAAAAATATCAATAGCTGTAACCGAAGCATAAGCTGACAAAGCACTGTGTTTTTTCATGCACAGTGCTTTGTCGGTTTATGATGGGATATATAAGGTGATGGATTTGAAGAAAATAATAAAAATGACGGTTTGGGTGACAGAGTTTATATTGAAATATATCTGTCTGGCAATATTGGTATTGGTATTTTTATTTGGCTTATATGTCGAAACAGATAAATATAATATCATATCACAGGCGGACAATTCAAAATATCAATCCTACAAGCCTGTTTCGGACGATACACTTTCATTTGAACAGATGAAAGCATTGAACAATGATATTATCGGCTGGCTGACAATCAATGATACGACTATCGACTATCCGATTGTACAGGGAAAAACAAATGATACATATATTAACCGAACTGTTTTAGGGGAATTTTCTCTGACAGGCTCGATTTTTCTGGATTTCAGAAATAAAAGTGACTTTACGGATACCCTATCCATTGTTTACGGTCACAATATGATAGGAAATGTGATGTTCGGAGGAATTGACTTGTTCAAAGACAAGGAATATTTTGACAGCCACAGAACAGGTACGCTGTATTGTAACGGCAATTATTATGATATCAATATATTTGCCTGTTTTCGGGCAAACGGCTATGATACCAATATCTATCACCCGAGTCTTACATCCGATCATGTACGCCAATGGCTCGGTTATGCCCGTGAAAATGCCGTTTATATGGAAGATGCCGTTCCGGAAAATATGCCGATTCTTTTGATGAGTACCTGTTCCTCGGAAACAACGGACGGCAGAACACTGCTTGCCGCATCATTCAAAAAGGGCAAACCGCCTGCCCAAATCCAAGAAGAGGATGAAACGGGATTTTGGATTCATATTCCAAGTATTCACATAGAGGAATGGAATGTCACTCATTTATTGATAGGAATCACGATATGGCTTTTGGTGACGATTATTTTTACACTGCTGAAAGGGAAAGGAAATAAAAATGACTCTCAAAAACAGCAAAAACAAGGAGAAAGTAAATAAAAAACTTCCGAAAGACAGCATTTGGTGGGATATTATCGGGTTAGTGATAAAAATTGGCTGGATAGGATTGTTCTTTGCGGCAGTATTTGTATTTTTTATAGGTGTAACGGTCAATAATGGTGTGAGTATGATGCCGTCATTTCATGACAGAGATGTTATATTTTATTATCGTCCGGCAAATGATTTTAAAGCCGGTGAAGCAGTGGTTTATGAGGGCAAAAACGGAGAACTGATAACAGGTCGTATCATTGCCCGTAACGGAGATACAGCGGATATCACTTCGGATGGCGTTAAAATCAACGGTTATTACAGAAAGGAAGATTATATTTCCGGTGAAACGGTTCTTTTTGACGGGGGAATGAAATTCCCTGTTACGCTGTCCGACGGAGAGTATCTGATACTCTGTGATAATCGTTCCGAACCGTCAGACAGCCGTGTTTTTGGAATTATCACCCAAAACCGGATAAAAGGCAGAGTGATGATTTCAATACGTCAAAGGGATTTTTAGGGTTACAAAATGATTTGACATAGCTAACGGTACGTGATATAATGCAGTTAGTTCAGTTGAACGAATGATATTTTGAAAGGAATGTTTGAATTATGTTTGGTTTTTTGAGAAATGAAAAATTCTGGTTGGTGGCAGCAGGTGCAGTCGGAACGATAATAGGCGGAAAAATATTGAAATCACCGACAACACGCAAGCTTGCCGTGCAGGGACTTGCAAAGGGTATGATGATTCAGGGAGATGCAAAAGAGGCTTTGCAGAATATGAAGGACGAAGCGGAAGATATTTGCTATGAAGCCCGTCAGGAAGCCGAAAAAAGCACATCAAAGGAAGATTTCGACGATGAAGTATAAAATCGTTTATGACGGCAGGGGAAGAATCCGTTTTCGCTGCGGTCAGTATGCCTTTTCGGAACATGAAGAAAGCAAAATGGAAAAGGCTTTGACGGATATGGCGTTTGTGACATCCGCAAAAGTGTCCTGTGCAAACGGCGGTATTCTTGTAATGTATGAGGAAACTCACCGTGAAGATGTGATAAAAGCCGTTGCAATGCTTGATATACAGCAGCTTTCGGATATCAAGGAAGATGAAAATTTGTCTGTCCGTGCAATAGACAGGAAATTCAGAAAAGATATTAAGCGAATCGTTGTGAAAAGACTTGTGCATAAATTATTGATACCAAAGCCTTTAAGTACAGCAATTACTGTTTTTAAAGGCTGTAAGTATATAGCCAAAGGCATACGGGAACTGCTTTCATTTCGTCTTGATGTAGAAGTGCTTGATGCGGCATCCATAACGGCTTGCCTTGCACAGAGAGATTTCAAAACAGCCGGTTCGGTCATGTTTTTGCTGTCGGTATCGGCACTTCTTGAAGATTATACAAAGGCGAAAACAAAAGCTGCGTTGACTGACAGTCTGATGATACACACAGACAAGTTATGGAAAGTTGATGACAGCGGGGAATATCAGGTATCTATGTCCGAACTGAATATCGGTGACAGGATAAGAGTACAGACAGGAAGCGTGATAGCCGTTGACGGAGAGATTATTGACGGTCGGGCGGAAATCAATGAATCGTCCATGACGGGTGAAGCCCTGCCTGTTTCAAAAACAAAAGGCAGTACGGTTTTTGCAGGGACAGTGATTGAAAACGGCAACATCGTGATAAAAATAAGAGCCTTGTCCGAAAATACCCGTATCAGTCAGATAGCGGAACTTATCAGCCGTTCGGATTCCCTTAAAGCACAAATGCAGGGCAAAGCCGAACGATTGGCAGACAGTATCGTTCCATACAGCTTTTTGGCTTTTTTGACAGCATGGTTTTTGACGAGAGATATCAAAAGAGCCGTCTCGCTTTTGATGGTAGACTATTCCTGTGCGATAAAACTGTCCGTACCGATAGCGGTAATTTCCGCTATAAAAGAAGCGGCTGACCATAATATGACAGTCAAGGGCGGGAAATATCTTGAAGCATATGCCAACGCCGATACGATCGTATTTGACAAAACAGGTACTCTCACCAATGCTCAGCCGAAACTGAAATCGGTTGTGCCGTTCGGAAGATATACTTCCAATGAAGTGCTGAAAATAGCCGCCTGCATTGAGGAACATTTTCCGCATAGTGTTGCAAGGGCGATAGTAAATGCCGCAAAAGAAAAAGGTATCGTTCATGCTGAGGAACACACGGAAGTTATCTATATCGTTGCACACGGAATCGCAACAAAATTGTTCGGTGAAAGGGCAGTAATAGGCAGCCGTCACTTTATTGCGGAAGACGAGGGAATTTCTATATCGGAAGAACAGCAGAAAATCATAGATGATACGGCACAGGGCAGTTCCGTTGTATACCTTGCCATAGGCGGACAGCTTGCAGGGGCATTGTGCATCAACGATCCTCCGAGAAAAGAGGCGGCAAAAGTGATATCCGATTTGAAAAATGCCGATTTCAGTCACATTGTCATGCTTACGGGTGACAGCAGGGGGGCGGCAGAATCTGCTGCAAAAATGCTTGGCATTGATGAATATTATTATCAGGTGCTCCCCGAAAACAAGCACAGTTATATCAGCAAGCTGAAAAGTCAGGGAAAATCCGTTGTTATGGTAGGTGACGGTATCAATGATTCACCGGCACTTGCAGAAGCAAATGTATCTGTCGCCATGAGTGACGCATCGGATATTGTAAGGGAAACCGCTGATATTACTTTACGAAACTGTGATTTGAATGAGCTTATACGTTTGAGAACTCTTAGCCGTCTTTTAATGAAACGCATTGAAAATAATTACAGATTTATTCTCGGTTTCAATTCGGCATTGATGGCACTGGGATTTTTCGGGATAATCACCCCCGGATTTTCGGCACTTTTACATAATACATCAACCATGCTGATATGTCTGAAAAGCATGACACCGCTTTTGCACGATTCGGAAATCATTTCAGAGGAATCGTAAAAAAGTTTTGACATTGTTCATTTCTTCTCTTCCGAAATGAACCGTTCAAAATAAAATAATCTAACCAAAAAAACAGTTTTCAGAGTAACTCGAAAACTGTTTTTTTTAGTGTACACGGCAAAATTGTATCGGAAAATATATTTTGTCTGTTGCAAATAATTTTTTTCTTCTGTAAGTGCTTATGTCAAAAAATGACTTGATAAGTACACAGAAAACCGCATTATCACTGACCTTTTCAGTAACAATGCGGTTTTGTTGAGAGCCTGCCCGAAGGGATTCGAACCCTTGATCTTCAGAGTCGGAGTCTGATGCATTATCCGGCTGTGCTACGGGCAGTTATCATAAAATATATATTAACATATTTTTTTAAAATTTGCAAGAAAATTATTTGTAAAAACAGCAAGTCAATGTTATAATAGAAAACAGGAGGGAAAAATATGGATATTCGAGTGGGAGATATACTCAAAATGAAAAAACCGCACCCCTGCGGTAAGGAAAATAATCAGCAGTTTTTGGTACTGCGAACAGGTATGGATTTTAAACTGCGTTGCATGGGTTGTATGCACGAAATGATGCTCCCCAGAACCAGAGCGGAAAAAAATATCAAAAAAATTTTCAGGGAGGATAAGGAGCTTGTTTGAAAAAGTAGCGGTTTTTGAAACGAAATATGAAGAACTGTCGCAAAAATTATGTGATCCGTCCGTTGTGTCAAATGCGGAAAAGTATGCTCAGGTCATGAAAGAATACAAGTCTGTCGAGCCGCTGGCTTTGAAGTACAAGGAGTATCAAAAAGTGATTTCTGATATGGCGGATGCAAAAGAGCTGCTCCATGAGAGTGCTTCCGACAGGGAAATGGAAACCATGCTGGAGGAAGAACTGCGGCTTCTGGAACAGCAAAAAGAGCATCTCACAGAAGAAATGAAAATCCTTTTGCTTCCTAAAGATCCCAATGATGACAGAAATGTACTGGTAGAAATACGGGGCGGTGCAGGCGGTGAGGAAGCCGCACTGTTTGCGGCAGTGCTTTTCCGTATGTACAGTATGTATGCGGTCAAAAAAGGTTACGGTATGGAAATCGTCAATGCCAATGCCACCGAACTGGGCGGTTATAAGGAAATCAGTTTTCTGCTGACAGGAGAGGGAGCCTATTCCCGTCTGAAATATGAAAGCGGTGTGCACCGTGTTCAGAGAGTACCCGAAACCGAAACACAGGGACGAATTCACACATCCACTGTCACAGTAGCCGTCCTGCCCGAAGCGGAAGATGTGGAAGTCAATATCAATCCCACGGATTTAAGGATTGATACGTTCCGTTCCAGCGGTGCAGGCGGTCAGCATATCAACAAAACGGAATCTGCCATCAGAATTACTCATATTCCCACGGGAACGGTGGTGGAGTGTCAGGACGAGAGAAGTCAGTATAAAAATAAGGATAAAGCAATGAAAGTATTGAAATCCCGTCTTCTGGAGGCGGAGCGGGAACGTCAGCAGAGTGAGGTTTCAGGTCTGCGGCATTCACAGGTCGGCACAGGTGACAGAAGTGAGCGTATCCGTACCTATAACTATCCTCAAGGCAGGGTAACGGATCACAGAATCGGTCTGACGCTCTATCAGCTGGAGGAAATTCTCAATGGCAATATGGATGAAATCATAGACGCTCTGACCGCCGCCGACAGAGCAAAACAACTTAACAATGAGGAGTGAAAATTATCGTGCTTGATCCGAAAAAATATCTTCTGACATGGTGGGACAAAGTCAAAATGGGTATCGCTTTGGTGTGTCTGATACTGGTGATCGTCCAGTTTTATGCGGCAGGCAAAGCGGCAACGGAAAATGATACCAAAGTTTCTTTTATTCAGCCGGAACATTATGCCAGTCTGAGTTACGGGGAGGAAATTGCTGCCGAGATTACCAAAGAGGACATGATTACAAAAATAGCCGGAAGCGGTGCCAATCTGAGCTATTATGTGGTGAGAGTCAATGAAAACAATGTCGTTGTGATGAAAACACTGTCGAACAGTGAATGTAACAGTGCCATGAATGAGATGCTCAGCGGCACACGGGACAGTATTACCTATAAGGGCAGAGTGAATATCCTGCCCGAAACGGATCATGCGTCACTCAATGTCGATGTGCTTCTCAATGATACACTTCACAGTCATGGTCTGGACAGACATCTGAACGACATTCTGATTCCTTGGGAAATTGATATTACATTGTATGATATGTTTTCGGATACCCGTTATATTCTTGCGTGTGTGACAGGTGCTCTGCTGATGATGATACCTGTTGTGTGGTGCTGCTGGAAGCCGTTTAAAAAAATCGGTTTACAGTATGCCGCAAGAATGGGAAAAATTGATCTGGAACTGCTGACAAAAGACGATCTGCCTGTGGAACAGGACTGGTTTACGGAGGAGGACTCCAAAAAAGCGGAGAGCGAAGAGCTTCCCCCCATGCAATGGAAGCCCCGCGACACCCAACCGATTGATTTCTATGAAAGCGGTACCAATGAGGAAGGCAACTTCTATGTGCAGAAAAGGGAAGAGCCTGAACTGCCGCCTGACGAGGACGGTTTTATACATGAACACAAAAATTACTGAAAAGAGCAGGAATTTATGAAAACACTGATGTTGAACGAAAATGAAATTGCCAAAGCCGCCGATATCCTTAAAAACGGGGGCTTGGTGGCAATGCCGACGGAAACGGTTTACGGACTTGCCGCCAATGCACTGGATGGCAGTGCCGTTGCCGGAATTTTTAAAGCCAAAGGCAGACCGATGGACAATCCTTTGATTGTGCATATTGCGGATTTGTCACAGATTCATTTGTTGGTGTCATGCTTTCCCGAAAAGGCGAAAATCCTTGCGGAAAGATTCTGGCCGGGACCGCTGACCATCATTCTGCCGAAGTCTGACAGAATCCCCGACGAAGTCAGTGCAGGTCTTGACACCGTAGCGGTACGGTTTCCGTCTCACAAGGTCGCCCGGCAGCTGATTGCGGCATCTATGCCTTTGGCGGCACCCTCCGCCAATTTATCGGGCAGTCCCAGTCCTACCAATGCCCGGCACGTCTATGATGACATGAACGGCAGGATTGATGCGATTATAGATGGCGGTGAATGTGCGGTAGGTGTGGAGTCTACCGTGATTACCCTTGCAGGAGATGTCCCGAAACTGCTCCGTCCGGGCGGTGTGACCGTGGAACAGCTCCGTCAGGCAATCGGGGAAGTTGTCATTGACGATGCCGTGATGAATCCTCTGTCATCAGGCGAAAAGGCGTCAAGTCCCGGTATGAAATACAAACATTATGCTCCCAAGGCAAAAGTGATTTTGCTGGAGGGCAGTGCTGAGGCGTTCATTGCGTATGTCAACGCCAAAAAAAGTGACGGTGCGGCGGCTCTTTGCTATGATGAGGATATGGGACGGCTGAAAGTGCCGTATATTCCAATCGGTCATGCGGACGACTATGAAATGCAGTCGCACAAATTGTTTTCCGCCTTGCGAAACGCTGACGAACAGGGATTCCGGACAGTCTATGCCCATTGTCCCAAAACGGACGGCATGGGACTGGCGGTCTATAACAGAATGATTCGTGCCGCAGGATTTGAGGTGATAGAGCTGTGAAAACAAAAGTCATTGGTCTGACAGGTCAGACCGGAGCAGGCAAAAGTACGGTTTCCGATTTTGCAAAAAAATCGGGCTGTGCTGTCATCAATGCCGACAAAATCGCAAGAGAAGTCATGACGGCAGGTTCGGACTGTCTGAAACGGCTTGCCGAAGTGTTCGGCAGTGATATTCTTCGGGAGGACGGCTCTCTCGACAGAAAACGGCTGGCACAAAAAGCGTTTTCTTCCGCAGAACATACGGATTTGCTGAATGACGTCACACACCCTGCCATTCTCGACAGGACAAAAAAAGAAATCGCAGCATACGGCAATGCCAATGACGTGATTCTGTTTGACGCTCCCCAGCTCTATGAAAGCGGCGGAGAGAGTTTATGTGACAGCGTGATTGCTGTGACGGCTCCGCTTGAAGTGCGTCTGAACAGAATCATGAAACGTGACAGCCTGACGGATGAAGAGGCATTACAGCGTATTCGGGCACAGCATGACGAGGAATATTATACGGCAAGGGCAGACTATCTCATTGACGGTTCACGGCCGCTTGATGATGTCGAAAAACAGCTCGACAACATTCTCAAAGCCGTTCGCAGGGAGGAACTTTGATGGCACAGAAAATAAAAGCCGTGGTGCTTCTGATTTTAGCATTTTTTGGTGTGATGGGTGTGGCATATATGTTTCGGCACACCAATCAGGAACTGACAAACAATGATTATCCCCTCAAATATGAAAAGGAAATCAATGCCGCTGCCGAAAAATATCATGTCGAAAAAGCACTGGTTTACGGCATTATCAAAACCGAAAGCAATTTTGACCCCGATGCGGTATCGCCTGCGGGTGCGTTGGGACTGATGCAGTTCATGCCTGACACGTTTGAGTGGCTACAGACATATTATAGAGAGGAAAATAACTATGTTTTCGAGGATTTGAAAAATCCTGCTCTCTGTATTGATTACGGTGTACAGCTTTTGTCGATACTTTCAGAGATGTATGAAGTAGAGGACACCATGCTGTGTGCCTATAACGGAGGCTTGGGCAATGTGGACGAGTGGCTTCAAAATCCCGAATACTCCGACGACGGCAAGCACTTGAAAGTCGTGCCGTTTCCCGAAACTGACAACTACCGCAAACTGGTAGAACAGAATAAAAGCATTTACCAAAAACTTTACTTTAGCTGAAAGGAACGAAAATGATGGAACAGGAAAAATCTCAGGCAAAACAGCTCAAGGAAAAGCTGTTTATGAACAGAAAAAACGGTATGACAAAAGTCGGTGCCGAAGAAATCACGAAGGCGGATGAATTTTGTGTCGGCTATGCGGAATTTCTGAACAAGGCAAAAACCGAGCGTGAAGCGGTGAAATATGCCATTCAGACCGCACAGGCAAACGGTTTTTCGGAATTTGACCGCACAAAATCTTATCAGGCAGGCGACAAAGTCTATGTGAACAATCGCAATCAGGCAATCATGCTTGCCGTCATCGGCAGGAACGGCACCAAAAACGGTGTGCGTCTGGGAATTGCCCACATAGACTCTCCGAGACTCGATCTGAAACCCAATCCTCTTTATGAGAGCCATTCCCTTGCCATGATGAAAACGCATTATTACGGCGGCATTAAAAAGTATCAGTGGCCAACCGTCCCTCTGGCACTGCATGGTGTCGTTGCCCTCAAAGACGGCAGTGTCATGGATGTTACTGTCGGAGAAGAGGACAATGAGCCTTGTTTTGTCGTAACGGATTTGCTGCCGCATCTGGCTGTGGAGCAGATGTCACAGGTGATGACAAAGGCTTTTACGGGCGAACATCTGAACGTGCTTGTCGGAAGCCGTCCCTTTAACACCGATGAGGAAAGTGAAAATGTCAAGCTGAACATTCTGAACATCCTCTTTGAAAAATACGGCATGACAGAAGAAGATTTCCTTTCGGCAGACCTGACAATGGTGCCTGCTTTCCGCTCAAGGGACGTGGGTTTTGACAGAAGCATGATCGGCAGTTACGGTCATGATGACAGAGTGTGTGCCTATCCTGCACTGATGGCGGCAGTTGATACGGAAACTCCCGAAAGTACCGTTATCACCGTGCTGACGGACAGGGAAGAAATCGGCAGTGACGGCAATACCGGCATGAAATCAACCTATATGGCGGATTTTATTGCAGACCTCGCCAAAGCCGACGGTATGGAACTGCGTCATGTCATGGCAAAAAGCACCTGTCTTTCGGCAGATGTCAATGCGGCATTTGACCCGACATACGCTTCCGCTTTTGAACTGAACAACGCCTGCTGTATCAATAACGGTGCCGTTATTACCAAATATACAGGCAGCGGTGGCAAATACAGTACTTCTGACGCTTCCGCCGAGTATATGGCAAAAATCCGCCGGCTTCTCGACAGTCACCATGTCCTCTGGCAGACGGGAGAACTTGGCAAAGTAGACGGCGGCGGCGGCGGTACCATTGCCAAATTTGTCGCCAATCTCAATGCGGACGTGGTTGATTTGGGCGTACCTGTGCTGTCCATGCACGCTCCTTTTGAAGTGGTTTCCAAGCTGGATGTATACGAAACCTACAGGGCATTGTATGCCTTCTATTCCGAGGAATGACAGGAAAAATTTTCATTGGGAATTAGTTCCTGTATTCTGACGAAAAAGGAAATATTTTTTGTAAAAATGCCGAAATTGTGAAAAATATATGTAACAATACGGTTACAACGGCATTTTCTGTATTGACAATTACGCTCATTTGTATTATCATTGCAAGTGATTGGATTTGTTTTTTGCATTAAATTTTGTCCCGGATTTGGTATATCTTCCACAAAATGAAATCCGGCAATCATCCAATATCACTAAAATGATAAGTTTGCTTTATATATAATGACGAATGATGAGGAGTGTTGTGATTTGAAGAAAATCGTGATCAATGGCGGCAACAAACTGCAGGGTAAGGTGCGTATCAGCGGTGCCAAAAATGCGGCCGTGGCAATTCTTCCGGCTGTCATCCTTTCGGACGGAGTGTGCCGCATTGAAAATATCCCCAATATCATGGACGTGAACCTGATGGCAAATATTCTTCATCAAATGGGAGCGTCTGTTAACAGAATCAATAAGACAACGCTGGAAATTGATCCTACCCATATTACAAAGCCTGTTGCCAATTATGAGCTTGTCCGTAAAATGAGAGCGTCCTGTTATCTTCTGGGAGCTTTGCTCGGTAAGTTCTCACAGGCGGAAGTGGCACTTCCGGGCGGATGTAATTTCGGTGTCAGACCGATTGACCAGCATTTGAAAGGCTTTGGCGTACTCGGTGCAGAGCATAGTGTTGTAGGCGGTATGATTCATGTCAGGGCACAGCATCTGACGGGCGGTCATGTGTATCTGGATGTGGTGTCCGTGGGTGCGACTGTCAATATCATGCTGGCAGCCGTGAAAGCCGACGGAAAAACCGTCATTGAAAATGCCGCCAAAGAGCCTCATATTGTCGATCTGGCAAACTTCCTGAACTCTATGGGAGCCGATGTCAGAGGAGCAGGCACAGATGTTATCAAAATCAACGGTGTTAAGCATCTCAACGGAACAACGTATTCCATTATCCCCGACCAGATAGAGGCAGGTACATATATGGCTGCCGCTGCCGCAACAGGGGGAGATGTGGTGCTTCAGAATGTGATCTCCAAACATCTGGAATCCATTACGGCAAAACTGCGTGAAATGGGCGTGGAAATTGAGGAATATGATGATTGTGTCCACGTGCGTCATCAGGGAAGACTCCGCCGCTGCAATGTCAAGACAATGCCCCATCCGGGTTTCCCGACAGATATGCAGCCTCAGATTACCGCCCTGCTCGCAGCCGCAGACGGTACCAGTATTGTCAATGAGGCAGTATGGGATCACCGTTTCCGCTATATTGACGAACTGAAAAGAATGGGTGCGGATATTTCCGTGGACGGCAAAATTGCTGTTGTACAGGGTGTGGAAAGACTTAACGGAGCCCCCGTCAAGGCAACGGATTTGCGTGCGGGAGCGGCTATGATTATCGCTGCCCTCTCTGCCGAAGGGACAACCTATATCGAGGATATCGAACACATTGAAAGAGGTTACGAGGACATTGTGGAAAAACTGCAGGGACTTGGTGCCGACATCAAGGTGATCTATACGGAAGAACCCTCTGTACAGACAGCATAACGCTGTAAAAAAAGATTGCTTACGGGAAACCCGATTGTCAAAAAGGGTTTCCCGTTGTTGTGTAAAGGAGGATATTTATGCCGAGGCTTTGTCCGCTGTTCAGCGGAAGTGACGGAAACAGTTATTATATCGGTTCGGCTGACAGCGGTATTTTGATTGACGCGGGACGCAGTACCAGACAAATCGTCAATGCACTGACAGAACGGGGACTTGACATGAAAAACGTGAAGGCGGTTTTTGTCACGCATGAACATATCGACCATATCAAAGGGCTGAAAGTCCTTGCCGACAAATATCATATCCCTGTCTGTGCGTCGCAGGGCACGATGGAGGAGCTTATCGCCAAAGAAGCTGTCCGTGCAGGAACGGTGTTGATTCCCGTTGCCAAACAGGGAATGGAATGTGCGGGTATGTATATAAAGCCGTTTGGCTTGTCACATGACTGCCGTGAGGGAACAGGCTATGTCGTAGCAACCTCTGACGGAAGAAAAACCGCTTTCGTGACAGATACGGGCATGGTAACAGAGGAAATCGCAAATGCCGTCAAAGGCTGTGACACGGCTGTCATTGAATCCAATCACGATATCGAAATGCTGCAATGCGGCAGTTATCCGTATATGTTGAAAAGACGTATCCTGTCCGATCGGGGACACCTTTCCAACGAAGTGTGTGCCGAAACCGTCAGGGAACTGGTAGGGACAGGCACTACGAGAATGATTCTGGCTCATCTGAGCAGGGAAAATAATCTGCCCCGTCTGGCGGAGGAAACGACTCTTTCTGTTCTTTCCCGCAGCGGCATGAAAAAAAATATTGATTTTCAGCTTTACGTTGCCAAAGCGGAAGATAACGGGCTGACCGTTTTGTATTGACAGGAGTGTGAAATATGGTACATATCAGTATCGTGTGTGTAGGCAAACTCAAGGAAAAATTCTGGACAGATGCCTGCAATGAGTATGCCAAGCGTCTGAAAGCCTTTTGCAGTTTCTCCGTTGTCGAAACAGACGAGGAAAAACTGCCCGACAATCCTTCTCCTGCACAGATTCGCCAGACACTGGAACGGGAAGGACAAAGAATCCTTTCCGGAATTCCCAAAAATGCTGCCGTCATTGCCATGTGCATTGAGGGAAAACAGAAAACTTCCGAAATGCTTGCAAAGGAATTGTCGGATATGACAGTCAACGGTGTTCATCACATTGCCTTTGTGATAGGCGGCTCATGGGGATTGTCCGAGAAAGTCAAACAAACAGCATCCGTCAAATTATCCATGTCAGCCATGACATTTCCCCACCAGCTCGCAAGAGTCATGCTCTGTGAACAGATCTATCGTGCCTTTCAAATCAGCAATGGCGGAAAGTATCACAAGTAACTCTTTGTAAAAAACACTGTAAAAATAGAAGGATAATTGTGAAAAGTGACGATTTTTTAAAAATTTCATATTTTACTTTAAAAAAATTGTGCATTATGTTATAATAAAGATACTGATATTTTTATAGGAGGAATGCAAAAATGTATTATCTGGGAATAGATTTGGGCGGTACCAATATTGTGGCAGGTGTCGTAGATGAAGAGGGAAATATCCTTGTCAAAGCAAGCTGCAAAACCAATGTACCCCGTCCCCAAGAGGAACTCTGTGATGATATGGCAGCCGTTGCCCTGAAAGCTCTGGAGAGTGCCGGCATTACAAAGGATGACATCGGCTTTGTGGGAATCGGTGCCCCGGGTGCCGTCAACGGTGCTACAGGTGTCATTGAGTTTGCCAATAACTTCGGCTACCATAACTGGCACATCGTTGATATGATGAAAGAAAGACTGGGTGTAGATGTTTTTGTTGAGAACGATGCCAATGCAGCCGCTTACGGTGAATTTCAGGTCGGTGCAGCCAAAGACGCCAATGATGCAGTCGTTATTACACTGGGAACAGGTGTCGGCGGCGGTATTATCATTGACGGCATGATTTACAGCGGTTCCAACTATGCCGGTGCAGAGCTTGGTCATACGGTTATCCAGTATGGCGGCAGACAGTGCTCCTGCGGCAGAAAGGGCTGCTGGGAAGCTTATTCTTCTGCAACAGGTCTCATTAACATGACAAAGGAAGCGGTGATCAATCCGTTCAACAGTGAGTCCGTTCTCTACAAAATGATTGACGGCGATATTTCCAAAATTACAGGAAAGACAGCTTTTGATGCCATGGAACAGGGCTGCGAAGTCGGCAAGGCTATCGTAGACGAATATATTGAATATCTGGGCTGCGGTCTGGTGAATATCATCAATATCTTCCAGCCGGAAATTCTGTGTATCGGCGGCGGTGTTGCTGCACAGGGCGACAACCTCATTAAGCCTCTGATGAAAATTATTGAAGCGGAACGCTATACCAAACACAACTCCAAACAGACACAGGTATGTGTTTGTCAGCTTGGCAATGACGCAGGCATTATCGGTGCGGCTTTCTTAGGCAAGTAAACGATACGGAACAACATAGCACAAGCGGCTGTATTCTTTTCAAATACAGCCGCTTTTTTGTGTCAATCAAAAAACGGTACTTTCATTGGGGACGAAAGTACCGTTTTGTTTGTTTTATGCTTGTTTCAGGGCTTTCTGGAGCCATACGCAGGCCATATCCAAAGCAGAAAAAAGGCTGCTTTGTTCACCTTTTTTCAGAATGACCTTTTTAGGATCGGAGACATCGGTATTCAAAAGCTGAACAACCACTTTATCAGCCGTTTCAATGTCACCGTCTGTTTTTTTGGATTTGATACTAAGCTTTGCCACACATTTTTCGTGCATATCGCCATAGTAAATCACATCACCGCATCTGACAAGCGGTTTGTTTTTGTACTGCAAAAATTCAGACATTGTAAAAACCTCCGTTGCATCAATTTCAGGATTTGAGATAGCTGTTTAACAGGATCTCCAGCAGATCATCTCTTTCAATCTTGCGAATCAGTGTTCTGGCATTTTTGTGTGTTGTGATATAGGTGGGATCTTCGGACAAAATATATCCTACCAACTGATTGATGGGATTGTAGCCTTTTTCCTCAAGGGCATTATACACGGTTTTAAGCATGGTTTTTACGCTTTCCTCACGGTTATCTGAAATAGAGAATACCATTGTTTTGTCAATATGATTATCATGCATCGTTCTGCACCTCCGGATATGTTATCTTTATCGTAACACATTTTTTCTGAAAAGACAATCTTCATTTGCTTCTGCATGACCAAAAAAACAGACAGCTGTATTTTTGGAATGCTCCTGCACAAACAAATTTCTTCACTGTACAGAATATTATATAACAAATTGCATTGATTATCAAGGTTATTCAGAAAAAATTTATGAAAAAGAATGAAAAATAATCCGCAAGGCAAAAACAGATCACGGCAGAATCCTCTGAATATCGGGAAAGGGAGCAAGACTTCTCTTTAAAATACCGTTCATATAGGCGATGGCAGTGCCGTAATTGGTAATGGGGACAGTTTGGTCTTGAGCACATTTGAGACGGTATTGCATTTCACGTTCATTGAGCATACAGCCGCCGCAGTGGATAACAAGCTGATATTTTGTCAGATCCTCTTCAAATTCCGTTCCCGATGTCCACTGAAACTGCAGTTGTTTTCCCGTATATTTTCGGAGCAGTCGGGGGAGCTTGACGGTACCGATATCATCACATTGACGGTGGTGAGTACAGCCTTCCGAAATCAGTACGGTATCTCCGTCCTGCAAAGTATCAATCGCTGTCACACCCTGCACGGCAAGTTTCAGGTTGCCTTTGTAATTGGCAAACAGAATCGAAAATGATGTCAGTGTTATTTCTTGGGGAGTGTCTTTGCTGACTTTTGCAAAAGCCTGACTGTCGGTGATGACCATGGCAGGCTTTTGAGCAAGGGCAGACAGGGTTGTTTTCAGAGTGGTGTCACGGGTGACAACGGAGACAGCCTCACTGTCAATGATATCCCTGATCGTCTGCTGCTGAGGGAGAATGAGTCGTCCTTTGGGAGCGGCACTGTCAATCGGCACCACAAGCACCACCAAATCATTTTTCCGCAAAAGATGTGATACAATGTGTTTATCTGTTTCAGGCTTTACCTGTTTTGCAATCAGTTCTTTGAGTGCGGAAATATTTTCTCCCGTCAGGGCACTGACACAGATGGCATTGTCGGCACTGACGGAGTTTTTTTGCAGGTCAGCCTTATTATAAGCAATCACATAAGGCACATTTTTGGCATGGAATTTGTCAAGGAGATTTTTTTCATATTCTCCCAAGCCTTTTGTACCGTCCACGACAAGCACCGCAATATCTGTTTTGTTGAGAATACGGAGTGTTTTCTGTACACGCATATTGCCGAGATCGGTGGCGGTATCATCAATACCTGCCGTATCAATCATCATGACGGGACCGAGCGGCAGTAATTCCATTGCCTTGAAAACAGGATCGGTTGTTGTTCCGAGGACATCCGACACGATCGCAATATTCTGATCGGTAACGGCATTGAGCAGGCTTGATTTGCCTGAGTTACGCTGACCGAAAAAGGCAATATGCACTCTTTCGGCAGACGGTGTATTGTTCAGTGACATAAAAACATTCTCCCTTCATTCTGATTCCTCACTCCGAAATTTTCGCTGCATTAAAATCTGAAATCTCTCTGACCGTTGGCAATGTCAGCGAGGTGTTGTTTGGTGATTTCACGGACTTTTTCTTTCGGAATATTATTCAGTTCCGCAAGTATCAGCTTTTCGCCTATCTCACGGGTGGCAGGGGACGCATAATCCTCTAAATACTCTTTGAGTGTCATCAGTGCGTTCGGGTGACAGCAGTTCTGAATCTGTCCTGCCTTGCAGAGTGACATGAATCTGTCACCTGTTCTGCCCTCTCTGTAGCAGGCGGTGCAGAAACTCGGAATATAACCCAGTTCCATCAGCCATTTTACCACCTCGTCAAGTGTTCTTGTATCACTGACATCAAACTGTGCGGAATCCTCATCTTCAGGGACAGGCTCGGCATAGCCGCCCACGCTGGTTTTGGAGCCGCCGCTTATCTGAGATACACCCAAATGCAGAACTCTTTCACGGCTCTTCTGGCTTTCACGGGTGGAAACAATCATTCCCGTGTACGGAACGGCAATTCTGATACAAGCCACGATTTTCGCAAAAGTATCGTCTGAAATACCGTTATCAAATACATCGGGATCAATGTCGTCTGCACGTCTTACTCTGGGAACGCTGATTGTATGAGGACCTACACCGAAACGTGCTTCGAGATGTTCGGCGTGCATGAGGATTCCCACAAACTCATATCTGTACAATTCCAATCCGAACAATACGCCGCAGCCTACATCATCAATGCCTGCCTCCATAGCCCTGTCCATAGCCTCTGTGTGATAGCAGTAATTGTGTTTTGGTCCCGTGGGGTGAAGTCTCTCATAGCTTTCTTTGTTATAAGTTTCCTGAAAGAGAATATAGGTACCGATACCCGCATCTTTCAGTTTCTTGTAATTTTCGTGAGTAGTTGCGGCAATATTGACATTGACACGTCTGATCGCACCGTTTTTATGCTTGATGCTGTAAATCGTGTGAATGCTTTCCAGAATATACTCAATGGGATTGTTCACAGGATCTTCGCCTGCTTCCAGAGCAAGACGCTTGTGTCCCATATCCTGTAAGGCGATCACTTCTTTTCTGATTTCGTCCTGTGTGAGCTTTTTACGGGCGATGTGCTTGTTTTTCAGATGATACGGACAGTACAGACAGCCGTTCACACAGTAATTCGACAGGTACAGCGGGGCAAACATGACAATACGGTTGCCATAGTAATGCTGTTTGATTTGTTCGGCAAGAGCATAGATTTCCTGATTTTTTTCTTCAATGTCACAGTCGAGCAGAACAAGAGCCTCTTTGTGTGAAAGACCTTTTTCCAGTCTTGCCTTTTCAAGAATTTTGTCGATCAGCTCAACATTGCTCTTGTTTTTCTCGGCGTATTCAAGACAGGCTTTGATTTCCTCGTCATTGATAAATTCTTCTGCGTGGGGTGATTTCGGATCGTACTTCATTTCAAAAAACTTCCTTTCAATATTGTAAAAATGATGTGAAACCAATCATTATGCATTGTGCATTGTTTTGCAGTCTCCTCTTGAAGTGACTACATTGTAGCCGATGGATTTCATACGGGCTTGCAGACAGTTTTTACATTCGGCTGCCTCGTCACCTGTACAGATTTTGTTGTCGTAGAGCATATATTTTTTTCTGACGGCAACAGGCGACAGATTCGGCATGACAACATTTGCTCCTGCCAGAATTCCTTTTTCCCGTCCGAGAGGGTGTATGGTGCCCAGAGCGGTTGTGGACGGCAAAAGCACATACGGCAGTGTCAGACGTATCAGACCAAGCATGAACAGTGTCAGTGCCAGCGTACCGTTTGACATATTCTTAAAAGGCGTGTCATGCTGTGCGATAAAAGGACCGATACCGACCATGTGCGGCTGCAACGCTTTGAGAAACAGCATATCTTCCGCCAGATGTTCGCTTGTCTGATAAGGTGAGCCTACCATAAAGCCGCAGCCTACCTGATAGCCAATTTTCTTGAGGTCATACAAACAGTTTTTTCTGTGAACAGGCGACAGCTTTTCGGGGTGAAGTTTCGCATAATGATTATTATTTGCCGTTTCATGCCGTAATAAATATCTGTCGGCTCCTGCATCGAAAAATGCCTGATAACTGTCATGCTCTTTCTCGCCGATGGAGAGTGTCACGGCACAGTCGGGATAATTTGTTTTGACAGCCCTGATAATGTCAACGATTTTGTCATCTGTGAAATAGGTGTCCTCACCGCCCTGCAAAACAAATGTCCGAAAGCCCAGAGCATATCCCTCCCGGCAGCACAACAAAATGTCGTCTTTGGAAAGCCTGTAACGTTCGGCATTCCTGTTGGAACAGCGGATACCGCAGTAATAGCAGTCATTTTTGCAGTAATTCGTGAATTCTATCAGTCCCCGGACATACACATCGTGTCCATAGTAACGGTGACGGATTTCCCTTGCCTTTTCAAAGAGATATTCCGACACTTCGGGAGAAAAATTCTCTATCAGATACCTGTATTCCTCTTTGGAAAGCACGGTATTTTCATAGAGTTTGTCAATCAGCTCTCTCATTTTTTGGAACACACCACCTTTGATGTGATGCCGTCAAGCATACCGATTTTTCCCGAAAGCCGGTTTATCACATCCATCGGGGCATCAAGCACAATGCTGATGACATTCATATTTTTTGCTTTGTACGGCAGTCCCATTCTTCCGATAATATAACTGCCGTAATCGTGCAGAATATCATTCAGCCTGTCAACGGAACCGGTATTTTCCACGATGATACCTATAATAGAAACTCTGTTTTCCATAATCCTCTCCTTTCGGCAAACAAAAAAAGCACCCTTCCGATCATAAAAGGGTGCAGTGATTCCATGAAAAATACAGCCTTTCACATCAGAAAAAATCTTTTGTGTCAGATAAGTTTTTGATAAAGCTTTGCATACAGTACGCAACTTTTATGCTCAACCGCAAAAAGATTATAACATTATTTTAAGCTGATTGCAAGGTACTTATTCTGAAAATCATTTTTTATTTTTATGTACAAACTGCTGTATTTCAAAATACAGATTGATTTTTCATGTGTGATGGGATAAAATAGATTTACTAAAAATGAAATGGGGCAAATGTTATGGAGAAAATGAAATTTTGTGCACCGTGTCTGTTGGGGATAGAGGGCATTTGTGCAGACGAACTGAAAAGACTTGGCATTGAGAATGTACAGGCGGAAAACGGAAGAGTACTTTTTGAAGGAGATTTTCATACCCTTGCAAAAGCGAATCTTTGTTCACGCTATGCCGAAAGAATACAAATTTTACTGGGAGAGTTTCCTGCCTACAGCTTTGAGGATTTGTTCGAGGGCGTGAGCAGAATTGCATGGGAGGAATGGATCGGAGAAAAAGACGCTTTCCCTGTTAAAGGACACAGCGTCGGTTCCAAACTGGCAAGCCTGCCCGACTGTCAGAAAATCATTAAGAAAGCCGCCGCCAAAAGACTCGGAGCAAAATATCATACCTCATGGCTCGAAGAAAGCGGTTCTCTGCATCAGATACAGTTTCTTATCATGAAAGACAAATGCAGTATCATGCTGGACACATCGGGAGCAGGCTTGCACAAAAGAGGATACCGTCGGAATTCTACGATAGCTCCTATTAAAGAAACACTTGCCTGTGCGATGGCTGACGCTTCGCATATCAGACATTACAGCACGGTGATAGATCCTTTCTGCGGTTCGGGAACGATTCTGATTGAGTCGGCACTGAAAGCCCTGAATATTGCACCGGGACTGTGCAGGAGCTTTTCGGCGGAAAAATGGGGTGTTGTCCCTGCGGGTGCATGGAGAGAGGAAAGACAGTCTGCACAGGATAACATCAAATTGGATTGTGATTTCATGGCATACGGCTATGACATAGATGAAAATGCGGTTGCATTGACACTCGAAAATGCCCGTAAAGCAGGTGTTGAAAAGCGTATCATTGTACAGAAGAGGAATATAAAAGATTTCCGTGAAGATTTTGAAAAAGCTGCCGTGATATGCAATCCGCCCTATGGAGAAAGACTGCTTGACATGGAGCAGGCAAGAGAAATCTACAAAATCATGGGCGAAAAATTTGTCAGAAAAGACGGCTGGAGTTACAGTATTATCACCCCTGACGATAATTTTGAAAAATACTTCGGCAGAAAGTCCGACAAACGCAGAAAACTTTATAACGGCATGATAAAATGTCAGCTGCATATGTATTTCAGATAAATGTGTGAGGTGAGAATTCATGTCATTTGCACATTTGCATTTGCATACGGAATATAGTTTGCTTGACGGTGCGTGCAGAATCAATGATCTGGTAAAACGTGTCAAGGAATTGGGACAAAATGCCGTTGCCATTACCGATCACGGTGTCATGTACGGTGCGATTCATTTTTATAAGGCTTGCCGGAAAGAGGGCATTAAACCCATTATCGGCTGTGAGGTGTATGTGTCGCCCCGAAAGCATACGGACAAAATTGCCGAACTTGACAGGGAAAACAGACATCTTGTCTTGCTGTGTGAGAATGAAACAGGCTATCGGAATTTAATGAAGCTTGACTCCCTTGCATGGACGGAAGGTCTTTACTATAAGCCCAGAGTCGATATGGAAATGCTGGAAAAATATCATGAGGGATTGATTGCCCTGTCAGCCTGCCTTGCGGGGGAAGTGCCGAGAGCATTGGTGCGGAACAACTATGACGAGGCCAAAAAAATTGCTTTGCGGTATCGGGAGATTTTCGGGGCAAACAATTTCTTTCTTGAATTGCAGAATCACGGCATTGACGAGGAAGAACGCATTACCCCCTATCTGATCAAGCTTTCGGAGGAGTGTGGAGTGCCTCTTGTTGCCACGAATGACTGTCACTATATCAACAAAGAGGACAGCCGCCTGCATCATGTTCTTTTGTGTATACAGACGGCTCACACGATACAGGATAAAATACCGCTGGGATTTCCGACAGACGAATTCTATCTCAAAAGCGAAGAAGAAATGCTTTCGCTTTTTCCGAAAGAGGCTGTCGAGAATACTCAGAAAATTGCAGACAGATGCAATGTCGAAATAGAGTTTGGAAAATTGAAATTGCCGAGATTTGATGTTCCCGACAACAAAGACCATCTTGAATACTTCCGTGAAGAGTGCTATAAAGGTCTGCAACAACATTACGGGGAAAATCCCGAACAAACTTTGATTGACCGTCTGGAATATGAAATTGCCACCGTTGCCAAAATGGGCTATGTGGACTATTATCTGATCGTGGCGGATTATGTGAACTATGCCAAATCCAAGGGGATTCCCGTAGGAATCGGCAGAGGTTCGGGTGCGGGCAGTCTGGCGGCTTACTGCATGAATATTACGGGCTTGGATCCTATCAGATATGATTTGCTGTTTGAGAGATTTCTGAATCCCGAAAGAGTCAGTATGCCTGACTTTGACGTGGATTTCTGCAAGGACAGGCGGCAGGAAGTCATTGATTATGTCATTGACAAATACGGTTCGGACAGAGTGGCACAGATTGCGGCATTCGGAACAATGGCGGCAAAAGGTGCGGTGCGTGATGTCGGCAGGGCATTGGGATTGCCGTATGCGTTGTGTGACAGGGTGGCAAAGTTGATTCCGTCCGATTTGGGAATGACCATTCCCAAGGCTTTGCAGGTGTCGGGGGAATTACAATCCCTGTATAACAGTAACGGACAGGTCAAAGAACTGATTGATACAGCGATTCCATTGGAGGGCACGCCCCGTCATACGACCACTCATGCGGCAGGTGTTGTGATTACAGATAAACCTGTCAGTGATTATGTGCCGCTTGCCAAAAATGATGATGTGATTGTCACACAGTTTGATATGACAACACTGGATGAACTGGGATTATTGAAAATGGATTTTCTGGCACTGCGAAACCTGACGGTGCTAAATGATGCACAAAAGCTTGTTCGTCGGAAACAGCCTGACTTTTCCGTGGACAAGATTCCCGATAATGATAAAAAAGTGTTTGAGCTTTATGCGAATGCCGATACGGAAGGTGTATTCCAGTTTGAATCGGCAGGCATGAAAGATACCCTTCTGAAACTCAAGCCTGAAAATATCGAAGATATTATTGCCGTGATTTCTTTGTACCGCCCGGGCCCTATGGATTCCATAGGCAGATATATTGAAAACCGTCACCATCCCGAAAAAATCACTTACAAGCACCCTTTGCTGGAACCGATTTTAAAGGTCACTTACGGATGTATTGTCTATCAGGAACAAGTTATGCAGATATTCCGTTCACTTGCAGGATATTCTCTGGGACGGGCGGATATTGTCAGGAGAGCCATGTCCAAAAAGAAAAAATCTGTCATGGAAGAAGAACGCAAGGTCTTTATCTATGGCATTGACGGGGAAGTTGACGGCTGTATGAAACGTGGTGTGCCGGAGTCTGTCGCAGAAGAGATTTTTGCGGAAATGGAAAGCTTTGCCTCGTATGCGTTCAATAAATCCCATGCCGCCTGTTATGCCGTGCTGTCGTATCAGACCGCCTATATGAAATGCTATTATCCGTGTGAGTACATGGCGGCACTGCTGACAAGCGTCTTGGGTGACAGAGGCAAAATTGCGGTCTATGTGGACGAGTGCACAGCGAAAAATATACAGGTGCTTCCTCCGAATGTCAATGAAAGTGATGTCGGGTTTACCGTGCAGGACAGTAATATCCGCTTTGGCTTGAAAGCCGTCAAGAATATCGGCAGGGGACTCATTGAAACCATTATCCGTGAACGGCAAAAAGAAAAGTATACATCTTTTTATGATTTCTGTGACAGGGCATACTGTCGGGAAATGAATGTCAGGGCATTGGAAAATTTTATCAAAAGCGGAGCATTGGACGGTCTGGGAGCAAACAGGCGGCAAATGCTGGAATCATCAAAGCGATTTCTTGATATGATTGGTGCCGACAGGGAAAGAGCTATTGACGGACAACTGGATTTGTTCGGAGCAATGGGAGATGGAGTGAAAAAAGAACCTGTACTTCCGAAACTGAATGAGTTTTCGTCATTGGAGCTTCTGGAAATGGAAAAGGAAACCGCAGGAATGTATTTTTCGGGACACCCTTTGGCAGAATATGACAGTGCCGTCAGAGCGGCTCATGCGGATACTCTCAATCATATTGCCGATTTAGAGGACAGCCGTTACAGTGACGGTGCAAAGGTGGATGTATTCGGACTGCTGGAAAAGGTCAGCGTTAAAACGACTAAAAATAATCAGCGGATGGCATTTGTAACGGTAGAGGATAAATACGGTTCTGTGGAAATGATTGTATTTCCGAACGTGTTTGAAAAGCTGGGACATTTGATACAAGAAGGCAATATCCTGCGAATTTCCGCTTCTGTCAGTGCCAGAGAAGACGAAAGAAAATTAATTTGCAATGCTGTGCAGACGGCTCCGAAAAATCTTTCGGCGTCTCCCGAAAAGCCTAAAAAAACGATGAACAAGGGATTGTATCTGAGAGTACCCAATGATGACTGTACAGAATATCGCAGAGCGATGCAGATTACAGATATTTTTGACGGAAATATGCCGCTGTATATCTGCTTTACAGATACGAAACGGATGTATAAAGCACCGTTTTCACAATGGGTATCGGTGAATGATGTCATGCTCGGGGAATTAAAAAAGCGTCTTGGCGAAAAAAATGTGGCATTTGTGGAGTAATTGCCTAAAAATTACGGTGATTCCATGATTTTGTTTATGAGACAGCATTAAATTTTTGGAAAGATATTGACTTATGGTAGGGAAATAGTTTAAAATTAAGAATGGTATTCCAAAATAAAAATCGGGGAATGATAAATTATGAAGAAGCTATTGACAGTAATCCTGCTTTCATTGTCTGCCGCAGCAATGGCAGGCTGTACAGATACCAATCAACCCACAGCGATATCACAGACGCCTGAATCCGGCATAGAAAGTTCTGTTCTTCAGGAATCCAAAGAGGAAAAATCAAAAGCCGAAGAATCCGAAAAGGAAAATTCCAAAGAGGAAGAATCTGAGAACACAGACTCCAAAGAAGGAAATTCCAAAGAGGAAAAATCCGAGGACACAGAATCCAAAGAAGAAAAATCGGGAGAGGAAGAATCCGAGGACACAGAATCCAAAGAAGAAAAGTCGGGAGAGGAAGAATCCGAGGATACAGACTCCAAAGCCGAGGACTCTGAAAAAGAAAATTCCGATGAAGAAAGCAAAAAAGAGGATGATATTTTCAGTTTCAAAATCAGACTGAATGATATTGACTATCAGCTGCCGTTTGACTATGACGAACTGGCACAGCTTGGCTATTACTTTGACAGGGACGGGGAACTGGAGCCTAAAAAGTATACGCTCGGTGTGAATCCCAAAAATGAAGAAGGGGACAGCATCAAGGCACAACTCTGGAATCCTACCGACAAAGTACAGAACTATTCCGACTGTAAAATCGGTTCTGTTGAAATCAAACTTGGTGATGAAATTGATGTCGTACTGCCGGGAGAATTTGTATTTGATGAATCTGTGACTCCCGAAGCCGTCAAAGAACAGTATGGCGAGCCGGAATCGGAACACATCAGCGAAAAATATGTGACACTCCGCTATAAAAAAGATTTGCTTCGCACCGTTGAATTTTTTATTTATACCGACGAATCCATGATCGACTATACTTCTGTTACTGTCAAAAACTTTTCATAATGCACAGCTCTCTCTGTTTTCACAGGGAGAGCTTTTTTGTGTGATTTGGTACTTGATTATTCGGAAAAAAAAGTTTATAATAAAATTTGTTAAATTCATTGATTCGGTGGTGATTTTTTGTGAGTTCTGACCCTTATGTCCAACGGGAATTAAAAAATGAACGGCTCAGGGGTGCGGAACGGCTTATGCTTCTCTGATGCCGAAAGGGGCGTTTTTGATGATAAGCTATTACAAAACAGTGAACGGACGGATTGAGGAAATCAAAGAATATGAACAGGGGTGCTGGATCAACTGTATCGCTCCCGAAGATGAGGAAGTACAGTATTTACTGGATTTTTTCAAGATACCGCCCGAATTGATGAGGTCTGCTCTGGATGAAGAGGAATCCTCTCATATCGACAGCGAGGACGGCACAACATTGATTATTATTGATGTGCCTGTCGTGGAAAAGGTGTCCAGGCATATCACTTATTCCACTATGCCAATCGGCATTATGATCACAGGGAAAAATGTCATTACGGTGTCTGTCCGTGAAAATACCATTCTGAGCGAGTTTTCGGAGGGCGTTGTGAAAAATGTCCGTACTGACTACAAAACACATTTTGTTCTGCACATCATGCTGAGGATGGCAACCAAATATTTGCAGTATCTGAAACAAATTGACAAAATCAGCAGCCGTATTGAAAGAGAACTGCGTCGCTCTGCCAAAAATAAAGAACTTCATCAATTACTGGATATTGAAAAATCACTGGTATATTTTTCGTCGTCACTCAAATCAGACGAGCTGACACTGGAAAAAATCATGCGTGGCAGATATATCAAACTCTATGAGGAAGATCAGGATTTGCTGGAGGACGTGCTGATTGAAATCAAGCAGGCATTGGATATGGCGGCAATTCACCTGAATATTCTTACGAATACAATGGATGTATTTGCTTCCATTATTTCCAATAACCTGAATATTGTCATGAAAATACAGGCTTCTCTGACACTGTTGGTATCTGTGCCGACAGTGATTTCGGGTTTCTATGGGATGAATATTATCGGAGGACTGCCGTTTGATAAATTCTGGTGGTTTCCGATTGCCCTTTCGGGAGTGCTGATGCTGGTGATGTATATTATTCTGAAAAAGAAAGATATGTTTTGATAAAACAGCCTTTCCATAAAAGGAAAGGCTTGATTTTACGGAGGAATTTTATGAACGAGGAAAAACTGTTTCATATCGGCATTTCACGCTCGCAAGGGGCGGAATATGCCATATTGCCGGGCGATCCCGGCAGAGTGCCGAAAATTGCCCGGTATCTGGATAATGCTTGTTTTCTTGCACAGAACAGAGAGTTTACTTCTTATGCGGGAGAACTTTGCGGAAAACGTGTGTTGGTGATGTCAACGGGTATCGGGGGAGCGTCTGCGGCAATCGCTCTCGAAGAGCTTGCAATGGCAGGCTTGCAAACGGCTGTGCGTGTCGGTACCTGCGGCGGCATACAGGAAAAAGTGGTATCGGGAGATCTGGTGATACCGACAGCGGCTGTCCGCATGGAAGGCACTTCCAAAGAATATGCACCGCCTGAATTTCCTGCGGTATCGGATTTCCGTGTGACAACGGCATTGGTACAGTCTGCGAAAACACTTGGATACCAATATCATACGGGAGTCGTGCAAAGCAAGGATTCCTTTTATGGTCAGCACTCGCCTGAAAGTATGCCTGTATCGTATGAACTGGAAAACAAGTGGAATGCATGGAAAAAATTGGGAGTACTGGCTTCCGAAATGGAAACAGCCGCCCTGTTTACGGTTGGTGCGGTCAGGGGAGTCCGGATGGGGTGTGTCCTTCATTCGCTCTGGAATCAGGAACGAAAAAAACTCGGTTATACCGATAATGACCGTTTTGATACGGATATGGCAGTCAGAACGGCTGTCCATGCACTGAAACTTTTAATAAGCGGTGAAATGCAATGAATCAGAAAGTGGCGGCTGTCGTGGGAGCGACAGCTTCGGGAAAAACTTCTCTTGCCATAAGGCTTGCACAGGAATATGACGGAGAAATTGTGTCTGCGGATTCCATGCAGATTTACAAGGGAATGAATATCGCAACCGCCAAGCCTTCACAGGAGGAAATGTGCGGAATTCCCCATCATGTAATGGATTTTCTTCCGCCAACGGAGAGCTTTTCCGTATCGCAGTATGTGGCGATGGCGGACAGTGCCATCAGGGATATTCTGGCAAGAGGAAAACTTCCCATTGTGTGCGGGGGCACGGGCTTGTATATTCGCTCATTGGTGGAAAATGTGCAGTTTTCTCCCGAAGAATCGAACGAGGTCCTGAGAGAGAAACTCAATGAACGATACAGAAAAGAGGGCGGAGAGGTGCTTTTGTGGGAACTGGCGGAATTTGATCCGGAAACGGCAAAAAAACTCCATCCCTCCAACAGCAAACGAATTATCCGTGCCATTGAGATTTACAAAACGACAGGGATTACTATGTCGGAACAGCTTGCAAATTCCAAATGCGTTCCGTCCCCTTATGACTGGACTGTGATTGGTCTTTCGTATACTGACAGGCAGAAACTCTATGACAGAATCAATCTGCGAGTGGACATCATGCTCCGACAGGGACTGCTTGACGAAGCAAAAGAATTTTATCGGAATCACATCGGTAAAACAGCAGTCGGAGCAATAGGCTACAAGGAATTGAAACCCTATCTCGACGGGGAAATGCCGCTGGAACAGGCAGTGGAATGTCTGAAACAGGAAACACGCAGATATGCCAAACGGCAGATCACATGGTTTAAAAAGGACAGCTATATCCACTGGATACAGGCTGACAGATGCGGCAGCGTCTTTGAGGAGGCACAGAAAATTCTACAGCCGATATTTACAAAACAGTGATACAGTGTTACAATAAAACACGACAGGAAAAAGGAGGTATTTTGTGTGGCAAAATGGAAAGAAAAAAAATATCTGAAAAATGTCATTATGATAGTGCTGACACTGCTGATTATTGTATATGTCATATGTATGTTCGGCAAAGCCAGCTTTACGCAGATAAAAAGTATCAGTGCCGCTGAAACAACAGTCTATGACTCCATTGATGTCAACGGCTATATTGTCAGGGGAGAACAGTATGTCGAATACAAAGAAAACGGTGTCATTTCTTATACCGTTTCTGACGGAGACAAGGTTTCCAAAGAAGAGGCAGTAGCCAATCTTTTTGCGGATTCCGTCATGCCCGGCAAAAAACAGCAGCTTTCTCAACTGGAAAAGAAACTGTCATCCTTGCAGCAGATTCAAAAAAATGCCGGTACTTTTACCCAGACACCCGATGAACTTGACAGAACAATCAACAGTCTTTTGGTACAGTCCAATATCAATGTTGCCAACGGTTCTATGACATCCGCTGATAAAAATGTACAGGATATTCTGTATTATATCAATGAAAGACAGATCGTTACAGGCAAGGTGAACGGCTATGAGGCAAAAATCAAAGAATTGGAAGCGGAAATCAGTGCTCTGAAAAAATCAAATTCCTCGATTCAGAAAACAGACCGGATTCTTGCACCGGCAGCAGGCTATTTTGTCAGCCGTACAGACGGCTATGAAAAATCTTTCGATCTCAATGCTCTGGATAAGTTGATGCCCGGCTCTCTGAGCAAATCCAAAATTAAACAGCAGGAAGTGTCCAAAAATGTTATCGGCAAAATGATTGATAAGGTCTATTGGTATATTGTGTGTGAGGTGAATGCACAGGAGGCGCTGAAAATCAAGGAGGCCGGTTCTCTGAAAGTCAATATCCCTGTTGTGTCCAACCAAAATATTGAGGTGGAACTGGAATCTGTCAATCAGGCGGATACTTCTTCCGATGCGGTGGTCGTTCTCAAAGGAACCTACATGAATGAACAAATGGCAACCATCAGAAATGAAAATATTTCTATCATTCTCAATGAATATACGGGAATCTATGTACCGAAATCTGCTGTACATGAAGCGGAACTCCAGTGTAATGCCGAGGATGAAAACGGCAAGGTGAAAAAGGTTATGAAAAGCGTTCCGGGCATTTATGTGTGCCTTGGTTCGGAAATTTCCTTTAAACAGATTTTGCCGATTTATTCGGGAGAGGACTATGTGATCAGCAGTACGGATGAAGAGGATGAGCTGCCGTCCCGTCAGACAGGACGTGTGCAGCTGTATGACAGAATTGTAACGGAAGGAGCTAATCTCTATGACGGAAAAATTATCCCCAGAACTTCTTGAAAGGTGCGTCAGCATTAAAGCCAATTATGAGGAAATCACAGAAAAAATTGCCCGTGCCGCTGAAACGTCGGGAAGAAAGCCCGAACAGATTACCTTTCTTGCGGCTACCAAAACAGTGGAACCTGCACTTATTAACTATGCGATTTCTTTGGGCTTGCGGCATATCGGAGAAAACAGGGTACAGGAACTGCTGTCCAAATATGAGGAATATGATTTGAAAAACTGTGATTTGCAGTTTATCGGACATCTCCAGTCCAACAAGGTCAGACAAATTGTCGGCAAGGTCTCTATGATACAGTCTGTGGACAGTGTGAAGCTGGCATCTGAAATCGCAAGGCAAAGTGCTATGCACCATATCACAACGGATGTCCTTCTGGAAGTGAATATCGGCAGCGAACCCAATAAATCGGGCGTGCCTGCGGAACAGCTGGAAGAATTGCTGGAAAGTGTGTCCCGTTTGCCTGAAATCAGGGTGAAAGGATTGATGACCATTCCCCCTGTTTGTGACAATAAAAGCGATACCTGTAAATTTTTCGATAAAATGTACAAATTATTTATTGACATTTCGGGCAAAACATTGGATAATGTATCTATGGATTATCTTTCAATGGGGATGTCTGACGATTATGAGGAAGCTGTGCTTTCGGGAGCAAACATGGTGCGGATTGGTTCCCGCCTGTTCGGTGCGAGAATCTACAGGTGAATCATAACAAAATTTGATGGAAACGTATGATTTTTGGGAGGAAATAGACCATGCCTAATTTGAAACAAATTTTTGATAAAATTAAACAGCAGCCGGAAGAAGACGACGATATGAGCTATGATGACTTCTATTCCGACGGCGAGGAAGAAAATGCCGGTGCAGAAGAAGCTGCTCCTGCTGCCGAACAGCAGCCTGAACAGGAGGGCGGCGGCGACGGCAATGCGGAAGCAGCAGATGACGGAGGTGCAAATATGATCAGTGTGGGCGAAGAAAATAAAGTACATTTTGTACTGTTCAAGCCGGAAACCTTTGACAAGGACGTTACAAAAATGGCGGACGAGTTTGTGAAAAGAAATACCGTGATTCTGAATATGGAACAGACCAACAAGGATGTTGCCAAACGTATTATTGACTTTCTCGGCGGTGTTGCTTATGCCCATGACGGCAAAATCAGCCGTGTGGCAGAGGATACCTATATCGTTATGCCGAGTCATGTGGAACTTACCGGTGATGACCTTATGGATGAGGTGGAAAGCGACAACGTATATTTTTAATGCATAATGCACAATGAATGGCACAGGGAAGTTTTTTGGAAAACCGCCTGATACTCGGAATCGGAAAGGATGAAAAAATAATGCTGACTTTACAGGAAATAGAAAATATCAGTTTCAGGGAATCCCGCTTCAGTATGCGTAGCTACAGCTGTGAAGATGTCGATAAGTTTGTGGATGATGTTACCGAAACGGTGAAGGATTACGAAAGCAAAATAAGTGAGTTAAAAGCACGTATCGCCGCACTCGAAGCACAGATTCAGACACATGAAGAAAAAGCCGACAGTGTGCAGGATGCGATTATCACTGCCGAGGTGACAGCAAAATCTCTGATCAAAAAGGCTTCTTCCAAAGCCGAGAAAATTATGAGCGAGGCGGCAGTGAAGTCTGAAAAAATCGTTGCCGAATCGAAAAAAACCGCTCAGGATAATATCTATACTTCTGCCGAAAAAGCCCGCATGATTCTTGATAATGCCCTTTCGGGTTCCGCACAGTGCGTTGCCGAAAATAACCGTATTCTGGAAGACCAGAAAGTTTATATTACGATGCTTCAGGATGAAGTGACACAGTTCAGGGAGTCTTTGCTGGATATGTATAAAAAACATCTGGAAATGATTAATTCCCTGCCCGAAAAACAAAAATGCAGGGAATATCAGGAAAGTCTGGATGAAAATTATCCGACAGAGGAACCTGTGACTGCCGATGCCGTTGTGGACAAGCTCAAGGAAGAGGCCGAAAAAACCGTTGTTCCGAAACGTGATGAACGGGAAATTACCGTTGAAATGAGCAAGGGAAAAACTTCTCGTGCCGAGGGCAAAGAGGAAACAGCTGTTCCGCACGACGGAGAGGAAATTGTTTTTAACTCATCGGGTGCTTCTCAGAAGTTTGCCGATATTAAAAATGAAAATATCAAAATCAATTTTGTCAATACAAATGACACTTCTGAAAAGAAGTGATTTATCAATATTTTAAGGAGAGAAAAGGAACCATGCCGCAGGATTATAACAGTACACTGAATCTGCCCAAAACGGATTTTCCGATGAGGGCAGGTCTGCCAAAGTCGGAGCCTGAAACACTCAAACGCTGGCAGGAAAACAAAATCTATGAAAAACTGATGAAGAATAATGAGGGAAAACCTCTCTATGTTCTGCATGACGGACCGCCTTATGCCAACGGTGATATCCACCTTGGTCATGCCCTGAACAAGGTGCTGAAAGATATGATTGTCCGCTATAAAAATATGACGGGTTTTCAGGCACCGTATGTTCCGGGATGGGATACGCACGGTCTGCCTACCGAACTCAAAGCAAGAAAAAAAGCAGGTGTCGGTAACTCTGCGACCATTTCCGATGTGGAACTCAGAAAAATTTGCCGTGAATTTGCCGAAACCTATATCGACAGCCAGAGAGAGCAGTTTCAGCGTTTGGGCGGTATCGGTGAATGGGATAACCCCTATATTACACTGACACATGACTTTGAGGCAAAGCAGATTCGGATTTTTGCAGATATGGCTTGCAAAGGCTATATTTACAGAGGCCTGAAGCCTGTATACTGGTGTCCCGACTGTGAAACGGCACTGGCTGAGGCGGAAATTGAGTATGCCGAAGATCCGTGTCATTCCATTTATGTCAAGTTTCAGGTAACGGACGATTTGGGAAAACTGGCGGCAATGGGTGCCGATGTCAAGAATACCTATTTTGTCATCTGGACAACAACCACATGGACATTGCCGGCTAATCTGGCTATCTGTGTAGGACCGAGATTCCATTACAGCGTCATCAAATGTGACGGTGAATATTATGTGATGGCAGAGGAACTCTATGTATCTGCGATGGAGGCTGCCGGAAAAGAAAATTATGAAGTTATTGGAACGATCAAGGGTTCTGAGCTGGAATATATGAAAACACAGCATCCGTTCCTTGACAGAACGTCTCTTGTCATTGTGGGGAATCATGTGACACTGGAAAGCGGTACCGGCTGTGTTCATACCGCTCCGGGTCACGGTGTGGATGACTATGAAGTATGCAGAAACTATCCTGAAATCCCGATTGTCGTACCGGTTGACTCACACGGTCGTCTGACAGAGGAAGCAGGTCAGTTTGCGGGACTTCTCACAGAGGAGGCTAACAAGCCGATTGCGGAACATCTTGAAAAAACAGGCAATCTGTTTGCCTTGAAGAAAATTATCCACCAGTATCCGCACTGCTGGAGATGTAAAAAGCCCGTTCTTTTCAGAGCAACAAATCAGTGGTTCTGTTCCGTAGATGCTTTCAAGGATCAGGCCGTCGAAGCCATCAAGGGAATTGAGTGGCTGCCTGCATGGGGTGAGGACAGAATCACCTCTATGGTTCGTGAGAGAAAAGACTGGTGTATCTCCCGTCAGAGAAAATGGGGTGTACCGATTCCGATTTTCTTCTGCAAGGACTGCGGAGAACCTATTATTGATAAAAAGGCAATGCTGGCAGTATCCGAACTGTTTGCCAAAGAGGGTTCGGACGCATGGTATGCAAAGCCTGCCAATGAGATTATCCCTGCCGACATGGCTTGTCCGAAGTGCGGATGCAGGGAATTTGAAAAAGAAAAAGATATTATGGACGTATGGTTTGACTCAGGCGTTTCCCATGCGGCTGTATGCGAAGCAAGACCGTATCTGAAATGGCCGGCAGACCTGTATCTGGAGGGTGCCGACCAGTACAGAGGATGGTTCCAGTCCTCACTTCTGACGGCTATCGCCACAAAGGGACAGGCACCTTATAAAGCGGTTGTCACACATGGCTGGGTAGTGGACGGCAAGGGTGAAAAAATGTCCAAGTCTATGGGCAACGGTCTGATGCCGAAAGTGATCTTCAACCAGTACGGTGCGGATATTCTGCGTCTGTGGGTGGCCTCTTCCGATTATCATGACAATGTACGTATCTCTGAGGATATTCTGAAACAGCTTTCCGAGGCCTACAGAAAAATCAGAAATACCGCAAGATATATTCTCGGCAATATCAGCGATTTTAATCCGAATACTGATAAAGTATCCGAAAATGAACTTCTGCCGATCGACAAGTGGGCATTGTCAAAATTGGATGAACTGAACGTCAGGGTTCGTGACGGCTATGATAAATTTGACTTCCATCAGGTTTATCAGGCAATTTACGGCTTCTGTGTTGTGGATATGTCCAATTTCTACTTTGATGTTCTGAAAGACAGACTCTATACAGAGAAAAAGGACGGTACTCTCAGACGTGCCGCTCAGACAACGATTTATACGATTCTCGATGCCATGACAAGAATGGTGGCACCGATTCTGGCATACACATCCGATGAAATCTGGCAGTATATGCCGCATGAGGACAGCGTGAACGGTGAAAATGTTCTCTTCAATGATATGCCTGCACTGACGGGAATTACTTTGGATGACAGCTTTAAAGCAATGTGGGATAAAATCCATGAAACCAGAGATGTTGTCAAGAAGGCTATCGAGGTTGAAATTAAAAATAAATCCATTCGTCAGTCCATTGAAGCAAAAGTGACACTGAAAGCTTCCGGCAAGGAGTTTGACTTCCTGAAAGAAGCCGAAAAAGAACTTGCCAATGCATTTATTGTGTCAGGCGTTGCCGTCAGGGACGAGCCGACAGAGGAACTTTCTGTCGAAGTGGCACACGCCGACGGTGAAAAATGCGAACGCTGCTGGATTTACAGTGATACGGTGGGACAGAATCCGCTCCATCCGACACTCTGTGCAAGATGTGCAAAAGTACTTGAATAATCCGTAATTTGACGGGGAAACCAAAAAAATGATTTTGGGTTTCCCCGTTTTTCATGAAGAGGTGATTTTTTTGGTTTTAGCCGTTATTTTGGGAGTGTCGGCAGTGTTTGCGATTGCCGATCAGATGATCAAATATTTTGTCTTGCAGGATTTGAAGCCTGTGGGAAGTGTCAGCGTGATCGATAACGTATTTTCGCTTGTGTATGTCGAAAACAGGGGCATTGCTTTTGGAATGTTCCAGAACAAAGCATGGATATTTTCGGTATTGACGCTGATTCTGATGGGAGTGTTTATCTGGCTGATCGTGAAGAAAAAGCTGACAGGCAAATTGTTTTATGTTTCTTCTGTGCTGATTATCGGGGGCGGTATCGGCAATTTGATTGACCGTGTTTTCAGGGGCTATGTGATAGACTATCTTTCCCTGTCATTTTTTCCGCCGGTGTGCAACTTTGCAGATTACTGTGTGACAGTGGGAGCGGTTCTTCTTCTGATTGTGATACTCAAAGATGTGAAGGTGACTTCCGATGAATGAAATGACGCTGACGGTCACGCAGGAATATGATTCTGTCCGTATTGACAAATTTCTTGCCGAAGCCATCGAAACCCTGACACGCTCGGCTGTGCAGAAACTGATTGAAAATGACAATATTTCCGTCAACGGCAAACTGCCTGCCAAAAATCTAAAACTGAAAACGGGAGATGAAATTACGGTTTGTCTGCCTGAGCCGGAAGTGTGTGAGGCTTTGCCGGAAAATATTCCGCTGAATATTGTATATGAAGATGATGACTTGCTGGTTGTCAATAAACCTCGCGGAATGGTCGTACACCCTGCCGCAGGAAATTATACGGGAACGCTTGTCAATGCGTTGCTGTATCATTGCGGAGAAAGCCTGTCAGGGATTAACGGTGTGATACGTCCGGGCATTGTTCACCGTATCGACAAGGATACAAGCGGCTTGCTGATTGTTGCCAAAAATGATTTTGCACACAATCTCCTTGCGGAACAGATTAAAGTCCATAGCTTTACCCGAAAATATCAGGCGGTTGTCGCGGGCAACGTCAAAGACGATTCGGGAACCGTCAATGCTCCCATTGGAAGACATCCCGCCGACCGTAAAAAAATGGCGGTGACTGCCAAAAACTCCCGTGAGGCGATTACACATTACAAAGTGCTTGCCCGATACAAAGGCTATACTCATGTGGAACTGACATTGGAAACAGGTCGTACTCATCAAATACGTGTCCACATGGCATATATCGGACATCCTGTGGCAGGTGATCCTGTTTACAGCGGCAAAAAGTATTTGACAAAGCTGAACGGTCAATGTCTCCATGCCTATTATATTTCTTTTGTTCACCCTCGCACAAAGCAAACGCTGACATTTTCGGCACCATTGCCCGATTATTTTACAGAATTTCTGGAATCTCTTTCCCACTGATTGATTCAGTGGGATTTTTTTTGAGAATTCAAAGAGAAACCTATTGACACAGGCAACAGAATAGTATATAATGTGTATAATGTATATATACAATTTTAGGTGATGCAATCATGGATATTATTATCAGCAACTCTTCGGGCAAGCCCATTTATGAACAAATCATTTCTCAAATCAAAGAAATGATTATGAACGGCTCTCTGAAAGAGGGCGAACCACTGCCCTCTATGAGAAACCTTGCCCAACAGCTCAGAATCAGTATTATTACGACAAAACGAGCCTATGAAGAACTTGAAAAAGACGGTTTTATCGAGTCTTTTACAGGCAAGGGAAGTTTCGTCAAAGCTCAGAATCAGGAATTGATGCGTGAGGAGGGACTGCGGCAAATTGAAGAATATTTCAGGCTTTCCTGTGAAAAAGCAAAAATGCTGCATGTCGGTATAGAGGAATTATCGGAACTTTTAACCATTCTGTATGAAGGAGAATGAATATGGAAAATGCAATCGAAATGACAGGCCTTACCAAAAAATATGACGGATTTACACTGGATAATATCAGCTTTAACGTACCCAAAGGCAGTATTATGGGCTTTATCGGTCAGAACGGGGCAGGCAAAACGACTACTATCAAACTCCTGCTGAATCTCATCAAAAAGGACAGCGGCAATATCCGTATGCTCGGTCTGGATCCGGATAAAAATGAATCGGAGATCAAATCACAGATTTCGGCAGTGTTTGATGAGATACCGTTTCATGAGGTGCTGAATGCGAATCAGGTGTCCGTGATTTTGTCGGACGTGTTTGAAAATTGGGACAAACAGACATATTTCTGTTATCTGGACAGGTTCGCACTGCCACGCAAAAAGAAGATCGGTTCTTTTTCAAATGGCATGAAAATGAAACTGCAAATTGCGGCGGCACTGTCCCACCATGCGAAACTGCTTATCATGGACGAGGCTACAACAGGTCTTGATCCCGTTGTCAGGAATGAAATACTTGACATATTCATGGAATACTTACAGGACGAAAACAACAGTATTTTGCTTTCGTCGCATATTACAAGCGATTTGGAAAAAATTGCAGACATGGTGACGTTTATTGATAAAGGAAAGATACTCTTAACAGGCGGCAAAGATGAAACGGTGGAAAATCACGCTGTCATCAAGTGCAAAAAAGATGACTATAAAAATATTGAAAGTGCGGATATCGTCAGTGCAAGAATAACGGATTTCGGTGCGGAAGTTATGGTACACGACAGAAAAAAGTGTGAGAAAAAATATGCGGGCTTGACTATCGACAATACTACTCTTGAAGAAATAATGCTTTTCTATGTAAGGCGTGAAAAAAAGGAGTGGAAATAATATGAAAGGCTTGCTATACAAAAATTATCTCATCACAAGAAAATATTATTTCATGGCATTTATGTTTTCTTTTATCACAGCTTTGTTTATGATACTGATAAGATTAAGCATGATATGCGGAAATATCTCACACGATGCCGAAGCTGTCGACGAATTGACAAGAAGTATGTGGATTTTCAGATATATGCCGTGTGCAGTCATTATATTGGGCTTTGCAGGGTATGAAGAAACATTTTTCACAGACCTTAATGCAGGCTGGACAAGATTTTCCCGTACAACTTCTTTGAGTGCAAATAAAATAGTCGGTTCATACTTTCTTTCATCGGGGATTGTACTGACTTCCGCCTACATAATTTGCCTGCTTTATTTGGTGATATTCTGTCTTTCATTCGGGGATAAAATTTCACTTCACTATATCACAAATATAACATCACTTTTCTGTTTCGGTGTCATCAAGCAGTATTTTAATTTAACACTTGCTATGTTTGCACAGAAAAGACAGACCGTTCAGCTGATAGCCATATCAATAGCATTGATATTTCCTTGGCTGTTGTGTGCTTATATTTATCCGAAAATGAAAGAACTTGAAAATCCCGATACCGTACTCCTTGAATGGATGGCACAGCAGTTTGAACCGATAAAAGCTTATATTTTCCCTGTTATGCTTTTCCTTGCAGTCATATTCACCGTCGGGGGATATTTCATATCCGTGAAAGGTCTTGAAAGGAGGACATTCTGAAATGTTCGGCTTGATATACAAAGAACTTCTTGCAAACAAAAAACAGTTTATCCCGATATTGATTCTAACCGCCTTTGCCTCATTCTTTATGGCAATACCGCCCATTGTTTCGGACATGGAAGAATGGGAAGTCAATCTGACATTGAGCTTTGCATCAATTATTATAGCACTTGTCGTTGAGATGTTTCAGCAGGGCATTTTTGAACATGATGAAAGAAAAGTCTGGCAGTCTTTTATCTGTTCAACGTCTGACGGCATTAAAAAACAGGTTTCTTCAAAATACATATTCAATCTTTTTCTTTCAAGTATGATGTTTTGCTGGTGTACTTTTCTGTTTTATATAGCCTCCGCCATATCCAATCACAATGTAACCATTTCAGGACTTGTTTTACAGCTTATCGTATTTATACAGATATTTTTCAGAGCTTTTGAAACGCCTTTTATTATCCGTTTCGGAAGCAAAAAAGGCAATATCATCAGAATGGTATTGATGGGAACAATCGTATTGATTATTTTAATTTACGCACTTTTCGGAGATTTGTCGATTTTCGGCTCTGTTGAGGATTTAATCAAATGGTTTCAGGAAACATTTTCCGACAATATCCCTATGATAATCAGACTGACACCTGCTTGTGTGCTGTTTCTTTATTGGGTATCGTATAAAATTTCATGTGTGCTTTACCTGAAAGGCGGTGAAAGCTATGACAAATGAGAAAAAATTGATTTTGAAAAGAACTCTGATATATCTTTGCTTTTCATTCATACCGCCTTTTGCTGCGGCTTTCATATATGTCGGATTTTTCGGCTGGACAACGGAAAATATGTATTATCAGGTACTCGCCACTTTTTCCATGCTTTGTCCTGCAATAGCCAATGTTTTAACGAGAATCGTCACCAAAGAGGGCTTTGAAAACAGTCTTTTTAAAATGAAAATCAAAGGCAATATCCGTTATCTGGCACTTGCATTTTTGATGCCTGTCGTATACAGTACCGTTTCAGCGTTTGCGGCTGCGGCATTTATGATGCCGTCAGATGCTTTCGGAGAGATTTTCCAAAACTTTGACTTTTGGGAATTTTCTTCCATGATAATCTATATACTGTCGGTAAGTCTTGTGGTATCACTGTTCGGATTCGGAGAGGAGTTTGGCTGGAGAGGCTACCTGACACCGAAATTGGAACAGCTCATGCCGTTTCCTGCTGCGATACTTGTCAGCGGTATTATATGGGGACTCTGGCACGCTCCGATCATTGTATGCGGACACAATTTCGGCAAAGACTATTTCCTGTATCCGTATATGGGCATTCTGTTGATGTGTGTGTTCTGTATCTTTATGGGATTTTATTTCACTATGCTGACGAAAGCGACAAATTCGACGATTCCGGCAGGTATTGCACACATGATAAACAATAATGCCTTCAGTGTGGTTACGGGGCTCTGGCTTTCGGGTACACAGTATTTTAGCGAAGAAATACAGTCGGATATCAGGTATACGGTCATTGTATTATTGGCTGCATCTGTTACCTGTTTTGTCACGGGAATGGTGATGACAGCTGTCCGAAAAAAGACAAAACAATAAAATAAAAAACTGCTGCACAGCGTTTCAAAGACACGGTGCAGCAGTTGATTTTTTTACGATTCTGTGAGAAAATTCTGCTCGTGAGAGATACCAAAATCGTATTTCAGATGGTAACTTTTGGGTATCTTGACAAAGACAACGCAGAATTCCGTAAAATCGGTATTGTGCGTATCGGTCGGATAATAAATATTATCTGTGATTTCAAGAGATTCTCCGTGAAGAAGAATTTTATCAATGGAGACTTTTTCGGGAGAATCGGGATATTGCAGAATTTCAATGAGCAGACAGTGATTTTCAAAGAAGGATTCGTCATAGTCTGTTCCAAATTGCAGGGCAATTTTTTTGAAAGTTTCAGCGGTGCTGTCATCAGACGAAAGCTGATGTTTGGTATAGGGGTCATCATAGTGGATAATATCATTTTGGAATTGCTCGTAGCTTTCCACGATGCCGCCTCCGAAAAGGACTTTCTGCATGGTATCCCTGAGATTTTCATCAACATAGTATTGGGCAGGCTGTTTTTTAGGCTCAATGGATGCGGAAGAAACAAAATAATAGTCTGTACTGAAAGCCAGTTCTGTTCTGGGAGATATGACATCCCATATATAAGGGAACTGTACGAGAATACTTGTTAAAGCCATGACGCACATAATGGGAAGAAAAAGCTTTCTTTCAAAAGCCGTGTAAATTTTCCATGAAAATATAATCAGTATCATGGATATTGCAAACAGAATAAAATTGAAAATGAGATGGATATGACTGGCGGCTGTTGCCAGGCACAGTGCAGAGCAGACAATCAAAAGCGGGATGTGCTTATTGAGAATGTCCTGATTTCCCTTTTCTCCGATAGAAGATACTTTGTGAACGATTCCGTTGGCGAGAAACGCTCCGATAGCCAATGCAAGGGGGCAGGCAACCTTTCCTGCCGTTTCTTTCAGTGCCATACCGATTTGCGAAATGGGCGGAATGATGATAAACAGCATGATAATAAGCAATATGCCGATAGACAGGGGCAGTGTCAGCAAAACCTGAACGAGCCGTTCCTTTTTCTTTTGTTCGATGGGATCGTTGATAATGGCGGCAGCCATTTTTTTTTCGGTATCATCGGGGAGAAAAGGTTCGTAATCGTCCGAATAATCCGTGTAAAAGCCGTTGGAATTGTCCTGCATGGTTTTTCCTCCTTTTCAGTTGATTTCCATGACATCGTTTGAAAAGAAATTGACGTGATAATAGTCCTCAAGTTCGTGCAGATGATAGGATTTTGGAACGCTCAGGAAACGAAAGCACATTTCATCATATATGAGTTGTGAATAAGCGGTATGTTGATTGTAGCAAAGGTTTTCAACTAAATAAAGGTTGTTTCCGGAAAGAACCACTTTGTCGGTTTCAATGCGAGGGTAACCGAAATAAATGATGGTATAAACGATCAGATCATTTTGCTCAAAGAAACGGTCATTGTAAGTGGTTTCGGAGTCGGCAAGCATTCCTGTCAGCAAGTCGAATACTTCGGGACTTAATGTTTCCAGATAGCTGTCAAAATGAGCCTTGCTTTTGATAATGGTACAGCCCGTCATATCATCGGGTACATACTCGTCTGCTTTCATTTCGGAATGCTGTGCATAGTGAGTTTTCCATTCGGCAGTCTGCGGCTTGCCTCTCAAACAAATATAAAAATACTCTGCCTGAAAAGCGATTTGTGTCACGAACAGCAGGATATATATCAGATGAACGATGACAATGGGAAGCGTTGTCAGCATGGCAGGGAAAAAGACTTTTTTTTCAAACTTGGTACATTTGACTGCCGATATAATGAACAGAATGATACTTACACAGACCGGTATCAGAGAAATGATTTTGTCTTTAAAAAGGCACGCTGCTCCGCAGGTCAGAGAAAATATCGTAAAGAGTATGATATGGTGAAAATAAAGGGGGGTATTTTTATGCAAGTTAATGACATATTTCACCGTAACGCCGGAACAGATAAAGCCCACAACCACCGGAACGACAATGAGGATATTCAGAGACGGGGAAGGGACAGTAAAAAAATCGGAGACTGCCCATATTACCGTAGCGGTACAAATTGCAAACGGTACAGTCAGCAAAAGCAGAAATTTCAAAACAGGATACTTGCTTTTTTTGGTATTGACAGTTTCTTCTTCCGGAGAGGGACTGTCATTTTCTTCCGGTTCTTCTTCATAGCCCTTGTAAAATTCTGTTGGTCGTTTCATATCACTTTACCAATATGCTTTTGCCTTGTGAGTCGATGACAACGATGGCGGGAAAATCCTCTACATAAAAGCGATAGATCGCTTCCGTTCCTAAGTCCTCATAAGCAAGTGTCTCGATTTTTTTGATGCTTTTGGAAATCAGAGCAGCCGCACCGCCGATAGCGGCAAAGTAGACAACACCGTTTTTTATCATGGAGTCAATGACATCCTGATTTCTTGCTCCTTTGCCAATCATGCCTTTTAAGCCTCTGTCAAGGAGAGCAGGGGTGTATTTATCCATACGGTAACTGGAAGTGGGACCGGCAGGACCTACAGCATGACCGGGTTTTGCCGGAGCGGGACCGACATAATAAATGACTTCGCCCCGAATGTCAACAGGGAGAGGTTTTCCCTGTTCCATCAGTTCAAACAAACGCTTGTGAGCGGCATCTCTGCCGGTGATAATAGAGCCGGACAGCAATACACTGTCACCTGCATGGAGTTCTTTGATAATATCATCTGTCAACGGAAGATAGATTTTTTTCATGTGTGTCACCTCTTATCAGATTTCGATTTCTTTGTGTCTTGCGGCATGGCAGCAGATATTCACTGCCACAGGCATTCCGGCAATATGTGTCGGGAATGTTTCGATATTGACTCCCAGTGCGGTATTGACACCGCCAAGACCTGCCGGACCAAATCCCATGCGGTTGATTTCTTCCAGCAGCTCCTTTTCCAGAGCAGCATATCTTTCATCGGAATGATGGGTGTCAATACGTCTTAATGTCGCCTTTTTGGCGAGCATGGCGGCTTTTTCAAAGGTTCCGCCGATACCCACTCCCACAACGATCGGGGGACAGGGATTGGGACCGGCATATTTGACGGTATCAAGGATAAACTTTTTGACACCCTCCGGACCGGCTGACGGTGTGAGCATTTTAACGGCAGACATATTTTCACTGCCAAAGCCCTTGCAGCCGCCAAGAATTTTAATTTTGTCACCGTGTACAATATCGGTATAGATGACAGCAGGGGTGTTGTCTTTGGTATTGATACGGTCAAAAACGGGATCTGTCACAATGGATTTCCTGAGATAGCCGTCAATATAGGCACGTCTGACACCCTCCTGTACAGCCTCCTCAAAGCAGCCGTTTTCAATCACCACTCTGTCACCGTATTCCACGAAAAGCACAGCCATTCCCGTATCCTGACAAATCGGCACTTCTTCGGCAGCAGCAATTTTGTGATTTTCAAGAAGCTGTCCGAGTACATTCTTTCCGATAGGGGATGTTTCCGACTGCTGTGCCGCTTTGAGTGCGTCCAGAATATCGCTGTTGATAAAATAATTCATTTCCATAAACAATTTTTTTACGTTTTCCGTAATCACGGATGCGTCGATTTTTCTGATGTTCATGCATCATTTCTCCTTTCAGGAAATCAATTTCGTTATCTATTATAAAAAAATTTTTTTATGTTTGCAATGGTATTTTTACAAATTCCGGACAATATTATTGATTATGTCCGGGTTATGTGTTAAAATAATAAAAAATATACAGTGGTGATGAAATGAAGAAAAAAATAATCATAGCAGCAGTGATTTTTGCTGTCATAACGGCAGCGGCTGTGATTCCGGCAGAACTGTTTCTTCATGGTGTCATCGGAATCGATCCGCCCTTGGAAAAATATCCTGTCAGGGGAGTGGATGTCTCTTCGTATCAGGGAGAAGTTGACTGGCAGACACTTGCCGGACAGGGCATTGCGTTTGCATGGATCAAGGCAACCGAAGGAAGCAGCTTTACAGACAGGTGTTTTGCCTATAATTATGCGGAGGCACAAAAAACAACGCTGTGTGTGGGAGCATATCATTTTTTCAGCTACGACAGCAGCGGTGAAACACAGGCGAAAAATTTTATCCGAACGGTTGCCGAAACAGACAATATGCTGCCACCCGCTGTGGATATTGAATTTTACGGAGATTATGCCGGCAATCCGAAAAGCCGTGAAGAAGTGACCGAAGAATTGCAAAGCCTGCTGAACGCTTTGGAAGAACATTATCACAGGAAGCCTGTCCTGTATGCGACAGGCAGATCCTACAGTATGTATTTGTCGGGAGCATACGAGGACTATGACATATGGATCAGGAATATGATAGCGGTACCGTCTTTTGCTGACGGCAGAGAGTGGCGTTTCTGGCAGTACACCGACAAGGCACAGCTTGACGGTTATCACGGAGAGGAACCATGTATTGATATGAATATCTTTAACGGAACACCGACAGAGTTCTATCAGTATGTATCAGAAAGGACAGAATAAAAAATGAAAGTACTTATTTCAGGATTACTGAATATTGAAACGACAGTAGCCGTGAAAGGTTTTCCGATTCCTTATTTCCCGATTGATTATCCGTTTTTCGGAGTGAATGCCCATGTTTCGGGAGTGGGCTATAATCTGGCGGGGGCATTTTCGGCACTGGGCGACAAAGCCGAAATTATTTCCTTTTTAGGCAGTGACGAGGAATCCGAAAGAGTGTTGAATCAGCTTGCGAAAGACGGCATATCTGCCGAGGGGATTGTGCGTTCCCTAAAGAACACGCCTGTTTCGGTGGTACTGTTTGACAATACGGGCAAGCGGCAGATTTATTGTGACCTGAAAGACATTCAGGAAAAAAGCATTGACATCAACAGCAAGCTCGTTGAAAAAAAGATTGACGAATGTGATGTTGTCTGTGCCTGCAACATCAATTTCAACCGAACACTCATTAAAAAGGCGGCTGAAATGAGTAAGCTGATTGCAACAGATGTACATATCATTTATGACGCGGAAGATGAGTATAATAAAGATTTCATGCAGAATGCAGGGATTCTGTTTTTAAGCGATGAGGGCTTGCCGTGTGAACCGAAGGAGTTTATTCAGCGGTTGGAGGACAAGTATCACAGTGATATTATTGTGATCGGCATGGGAAAATCAGGAGCCATGCTGCTTGACGGAGAGCGGCAGAAAATTTATCGGTTAAGTGCCGCAAAGTGCGGTCATGTGGTGAATACTGTCGGTGCAGGAGATGCTTTGTTTTCATCATTCATTCACTACTATGTCAAAGGCATTAACTGTATTGATGCCCTGAAACGTGCGGAGATGTTTGCCGCCATGAAAATAGGCTATAACGGTGCGTCTGTCGGTTTCGGCAGTGAGCAGGAGATCGAAATGTCCCTTGCCTATTCGGGAATCGAAAGCTTTGAAATATAACAATACCGGACTGCTTGTTGTTGTCAGGCAGTCCGGTATTTCTTATACGTCGATGACGTTGTTGATTTTCTGTGATAAAGTCACATATTCATAAGCCAGTGCGGAAAGAGCATCGTAGTCATCAATGCTGATATGCAGTCCCCGGATGACCTTCTGCATAAAGCCCTGTTCGCTTTCATCATAATCGTTATCCTGTTTGAGGAGCACCAGCAGTTCAAAAACAGCCATTTTTTTTGTCTGTCCGGAGGTAACTGCGGCAAACTTCTGCAAAATCTCTTCCAGAGGTTCGTTTGTATCGGGAAGAGCAGGGGTATCAAAAAAAGACATCAGATATTCCATTTCTCCCAGTTCCACAACACCGTCTGCCATAACGGCATATTTGCACAGACCAAAAAATAACTGCTTTTCATTTTCATTGAATTGGTTTAAAAACATATTTTTAACCTCCGCTGTTTTTTCTTTTATTATACAGCATTTTTCGACACCCGTCAATGATACTGCCGTATCTCACACAAAAAAACTTCCGGTTCGGAACAGTCCGAACCGGAAAAAACAGTATTAATCTTTCCAGACAACTTCATCTTCCACAAAGCCGGCTTTCTTTTTCTGATTGATAACCAGCTTGGCAATAAAGCCGCTGACAAATACCAGTCCGGAAACAATCCAACCGGCTGTAACCTGAGCCCATATCGGATAGCCGCCATAGCTTCCGCCGTTCTGACCAAACAGAACAATCATGTTCCATACAAAAAGTCCTGCCAGAAGTATCGGTGATACAAACTTCACGGAAGCTGCAAACCACCAGTAGGGCACTTTGAATTTTTTGGTATTTCTATTGACCTCGTTGAGAACCTTTCTCAGACTGAATGTCCAGCCGATAGCGATACATTCCATGATACCTATGACAATGAGGTTAATCTGATTGGTCCAGTTGTCCACAATGTCAAGCCATGCAAGACCTGCCTGTGTGGTGAAGATAATCGAAATAATACCGCAGATACTGCAAATGGCAATGGTAACGGTTTTGGGCTTGAGCTGGAATTTGTCGGACACTGCCGCAGATACGCCCTCCACAATGGAGAAAGCGGAGTCTATGGCAAGTGTGATGAGCATTAAATAGAATATTGCTCCGAATACGGCATTGAGCCAGCCGATATCCGTCAGATGAACGATTGCCTGCGGATAAACAATAAAGGCAGTTGATACACCGCTGTCGGTAATTTTGTCAAGCATACCCGTACCGCCCATGGTGGAGAACATCACGATACCCGAAAGAACACTGATTGCCATATCGGAGAAAGCAATAATCATTGTATCCACAGCAATATTGGCATCATCACCGAGGTAGGAACCATACGCAAACATGATCGCCATCATAATGGACAGACTGTAGAATACCTGACCAATGGCATCTACCCACAAAGACGGATCGGACAGTGCGGAAAAATCGGGAATGAAGAAAATCGCAAGACCATCGCCCGCCCCCGGCATGGTACAGCCTTTGACAGCCATGATCATCAGCAGGACAACAGGGGCAAATACCGTGAATTTGACCACTTTTCCGACAGAGCTGGCACCGTTTCTGATACAATAGAAAATCAGTCCCCATGCAGCGAGCAGGCATAAAAGGACTTCTCCGGGAATATCTGCACCTTCAATGGCACCTGTTGTTTTGGTGAGTTCAAAAAACAGAGCGGATGCCTTTTCGGAATTGCCCGTCATGCCTGCAAACTGCCATGAATTCACAAACATCAGAATGACCCACGCAAATACAACGGCATAATAACAGACAATGACAAAGGCATTGCTGGTAGCCGCCCAGCCGATAAATTCGGCTTTTTTGTGAATACCACGCATGGATTCAATGGCACCCTTGCGGAACTTTCTGGAGATGGAGATTTCCATCATCAAAAGAGGAATACCCATGATAAGCATTGCCACAAGATATACCAACAAAAAGGTACCTCCTCCATGCTTTGCAGCGAGTCCCGGGAATCGCCAGGCATTGCCCAGACCGACAGCCGATCCGATGGCAGCAAGGATAAAGGTAAATCTTGATCCCCACTGACTTCTCTTTTCCATAAAAACACACTCCTATTCAATTTTTTAATTGTTTACTAATTTTGACAAAAATCGGCAAACAATTAAAAATTATTATATCATATTTTGTCAGGTGTTTGCAATAGAAAAAAGAATTATCATAAAAAATGTTATTTTTGGAACTTTCTGATTGCCCATTCGTAGATACCGAGTATCCCACAGCCCACGGCATAGCACAACATATCTTTCCAGTCAAATGATGTGCCGATAATGGTTCTTAACAGAGGATTTTGTATTCCAAGAAGGTCGGCAATACGGATTCCCTGCAATATTTCGACAGCTGCCGAAAATACAAATACCGCCAGAGGCAAAAATGCATATTTTTCGGGAATGATGATTCTCACAAAAGCATATACCGCTATCACAACGATGACATCTCCCAGATACGGGCGAACAAATCCGTCATGAAAAAAGATTCCTATGATGATTTCCGCAATTACCAATACGGCAAATACCATTCCATAAAATAACCGTTTGTTTTTCAAAAAGATTCTTTCCTTTCAGACAAAACCCCAAAACTGCTGTTTTGGGGTTTTAATGATATTGTTTAAAAATTTTATGGATTAAGATGTTTCATCGGATCATCAGTGGATTCAAAGAGTTTTTGTCTTTCTTCTTCTCTTGCTTCCATTCTGGCGATACGTTTTTCGCCCTCGTCGGCAAGGGTGCGGAACTGGTCGATAGTAGCTTTCATCTGAGGCAGAGCCTTGGCTTTGTAGTTGCTTACTTCGTCGAGTGCTTCAAAGGTGTTTGCAAAAGCATCTCTCAGGGTATCAACGGAAACGCTGGTTTCCATAGCCTGCTGCTGAATGGCAGCCCCCTGTTCCTTGAGCATTCTGGAAGTAGCACCGATCAGTTTGTTGGTAGCCTCGTTGACAGCGTTTACTTTTTCGAGTACGATTTTCTGATTATACAGGGCACTGGCAACGGTGACAGCGATTCTCAGAGCGGAAACCGTGACATTTTCGGCACGTTCCACGGCACGAATCAACTCTTTGTTGTTGCGTCTGACGATTTCCATCGCAATAATGCCCTGCATATTGACAGTCTGCATCTGCTGCAAGTCCATGACTCTCTGACGGAGAGGGAAGAGAACTTCTTCTTCCACGAATTTGATTCTTTCTTCATCCACGTTTTCGACTTTGGCTTTTTCGATGGCAGCGGTAATGGATTCATCCATTTTCATACCCATTTCGACCTGCTGAGAAAGCTTTTTGGTCAGGTCACGCAGGGCGAGCTGTTCAATTTCAAGGGTGGTATTGTCGTTTTTAAGGACAGCCTTGCCTTTGCCAAGGGATTCGATGGTCTGAGCAATGATATTGTCAGCCTTTTCAAATCTGGTGAAGTAGCTTCTGACAGGGTTGAAGAGTTTGCCGAGAGCCCCTCTTCTGGTGAAGTCGATACCTGAGGGATCAAGGTCTTTCATTTGTGTCTGGAGCTGTGTCAGACCGCTGACAACCTCACCGTTTTCGCTTCCCATGCGGCTCAGATCAGCCAGACGGACATTGAGCAGTTCATTCTTTTTGGTAGATTTTTCAACAATATCCGTACCGAAATTGTCGATAGAAGAAACGATATTTCTTCTGTCCTCCAGAGAACCGAGATCAAAAGTAAAAAGTTCATTTGTGTTGCTGTCGGCAGCTTTTTCCAGTTTGACCTTGACTTCGGGAGTAGGTTCGACTTTTTGAGCCACCTCTTCTTTTACTTCCTCAACGTCGGTTACATCCAATGAAAATGCCATGTTAAAAACCTCTCTTTCATGATAATAAAATTATTTTTTTTCGGCTTCGTCAAGAATCTTATTCGTTTCCAAAGCTTCCTCTTGTTTTCTTTTTTCCTTTTCTTTTTCCTCTTGCTCGGCATCATGCAGGAGTTTTTCTTCGTCCTCATTTTTGGCAACGCCTTCTACGCAGTCGATCGCAATCTGAGCGGCAACGCTTGCTGCGACGATAGGAACAAACGTAGCAAAGAATACCAAAAAGAATATATTCCAACTGAAGTGGTGTAAATCCCAGTTGATATAATATTCAAACTTGTCGAACGCTTTATCGACAGCGAGCAGATCTGCTGCCAGATAGCCTATGACGGCACTGAATATACCGCCGGCCAAAATCATCCCCCACAGAGAATCCCTTGCTCTTTTATATTCCTTTTTCTTTTTGAGATTTTTTTCTCTGATTTTTCTGAGTTCTTTTTTATTGTCCATAATATATGTTCCCTTCTTGTTTACATTTCGGAATTGAACAGATTTTTGAGCTGATAGATAATATCCTCACTGTTGGCATTGATGGTAGCGGCTTCATTGATTTCCGAAACACGTTTCAATGCTTCAATATTGGCATTGTAGCCAATGGAGTACACAGGGATTTCGGAAGCGGAGAGAACAGGTGAAATATCCTTTAAAGACCAGCCGTTGTTTTGTTCACCGTCACTCAGCAGGAACAGCATGGGTTTGGCATCGGGAGTAGTTTCCTTTGCTTTTTGGAGCATATCCAGTGCCACGACCAGAGCGTCATAAGTAGCCGTCTGACCGCTTGCATCGAGGTCCTGTACCGCTCCTTTAAAGAGTGCCTGTTGATTGAGGTCAAATTTGGCGATGGGGAGATTGATATAGACTTTGCTGTTGTAGGAAACAAGACCGACATAATTTTCCTTGTTGATATACTGCATGGAATTAATGAGGGAAGTTTGCAGGGCATTGATGGATTCTCCTCTCATGCTTCCCGAGATATCCGCCACGAATACCGCCATAATCGGTCTGCCGCTGTCTTTGTTTTCTTTGTAGAGTTTTTGAGCTTTGATGAGGTTTTCACCGCTGATATTGTCGGGGAGTTCACTCTTGTATTTTTCATTCTGATTAAAGCCGTAATCGGTGGCAAGAGCCTGTGATTCATCGGTCAGGCAGTAGTTACAGAATTGTTCGAGAGCGGTATTTTTGTCAGCGGAGAGAGAACCTATTGCATACATAGGATTGTCATGTCTGACACCAAAGGGAGTGAACACATAGTCATTTTTGAGTGTAGGATCATTGTAATAAAGCTGATATTCCATGACAAAGGCATCCAGTGAACCCGATTCGGCGGATTTTCTCATCTGGAGCGTATTATAGGATACAAGCGGCACGTTTTCCTGAAATTTCTTGAAGCCGTCCACTGCCTTTGCAGAGAGCAGGTCATCCGCATCATAGGAATACAGTGTGCTGACAAGGAAATTCATACCGGTAGAGCTGACAAAAGGATTGGTATAACCCATTGCAATTTCATTGCCGGCAGTCGCCTCGGAAATAACTTTCATATTGACAGAGCCGTATTTGTCAATCATGGCATTGTACTGACTGTGTGACAGGAGTACACCGGCGGTATTGCCGGCAAGTTTTTTGGCCTTGAGTGTGACAGGCACATTTTTGCTTTCGAGCATTTTACCCCAGAACTCATTGGAGGGAGTCAGGGCATCCGGAATATACTTTCCCGACGCGATATAGTCAACAGCCAATCCCGAAGATACAGAGCGTATGGAGACACTGACGGTTTTTCCGTTGACTTTGAGATTTTCGCCGTTGAACCGCTCCGCAACTCTGTTGAGCCAGCCGTCTGTATCATCACCGGCTTTTTCGGGAGAGGAAAAAATTTCGATATTGACGTCACCGTGACCTGTGACAGTGAGAGGATAGTTCTGTATATCAGGCAGTTCCTGTTCTTCGGAGAGAATATCTTCATCACTGACAGCCGCTTTGTGTGGAGTTACCTGAGAAACATTGATACTTTTGAGAAGTTTGCCCATTTGTTTGGAAGCGTCTTCCTGTGTAATTTCGTTTTCGGACATTCCCATATTTTGAGTGAGGAAAAGTCCCAGTGCGACTCCGCCAAACACCACAACGGCAATGACAACAAAAATGATGATATTTCTTGTTTGCGTTTTCATGCATACAGCCCCTTTCTTTATTGCTGCTTATAAAATTTGGTCTGCCGGATCAAATCATTCATTTCACGGATTGCCTCTGTTTTTTCGATATTGTTTTCGTCGAAGTCGTCCAGTTTGGAAATCTCCAACAAAAGTCTGTCGAGCTTGACGATGATTTCTTCATTCATTTCAATGAGATTGTGAATATAATCCAGATGTTCCTGATAGACAGCCAGTCTGTTCTGCAGGGTCTGTGATTCTTGGGGAGAGAGTGTGACAGTGGAATATCTGAGTTTATAGACAATCACATTATAATCTCTGTCATCAAAGATAGAGATTCTGTTGAGCATTTTTTTGACGTTTCCGTAAAAAAGTTCATTGACGGAATCAATCACCATGCGGAAACGGACAGAAGTCATTTCCTGCGGAGAAAAATGCTGTTTGAGAATCGTATCAAGAGATTCATTTCGTGAGCGTATGCGGGAGATTTGTTCCATCACGGTATTGATGTCTTTGATAAAGATTTTTTTATCCCGTTTTTCTTCCAGAGCCTCGAGATAATCCTTTTCGTTGGTCAGTTGTTCGGTGCCGATATAGAGAACAGGTGCCTGTTTTTTGAAAAGCAGGGAGCTGTTGCCCCAGAAAAATGCAACGATACTCATAACAATAACGGTAATACCGAACGCAGTGGCAAGGATATTTTCACCAAGTGTCAGACCGACCAGACCTCTGGAAAATAGAATCACATTCAGCAGGATAATTCCCAGATTCAGCAGGATGAGTCTGATGATTTGTTTTTTAGACAAGATTGTGTCTCCTTTCCAAAACACTTTACTCATATTTTACTATTATCGCCTGATTTTGTCAACATAATTTACGGCTCCCTCCCGTTGCAATAACAGGAGGGAGCCGGAGAAAATTACGGGAAATCAATTGTCAGATTGGGAGCGGAAAGAGTTTTGATATGTCCCTCACTGTCCGTCAGAAATGTCATGGCAGTGTTGTCTTTTGCCGAAAAAAGAAAGAGTTCGCCTTTTTGGGAGACAAATTTGATACGATCCGGTTTAATGCCGTCAAAGAGCTGCATAATCTGTGTTCCGATACAGCTTTCACCGAAACGAAAACAGGAACTTTTGCAGAGGAGTTTGTTTAAGGCAAAGGATTGTCCGTCCTGTGTTCTGCGGAACGTCAGTCCTTTGAGACTGTCAGGTGATTGCAGCTCCACGGAAGCCGTACGGTTATTGACATAGGTGATATGGCACAGATAATCTGTTCCGTTGTAAGTGACCGCCGCATCACCGTCCACAGCAGTAGAGACTTCGGGAATCCTGATATTTTCACTGCATGACGCAAACAGTACAATCACAAGCACGGAAATGACTGTTAAAACAATTTTTTTCAAAAAAACTTCCCCCTGTTTCATCTGATAATGATAATTATGCAGAAAACAGGGGGGTTATGAATCAGAAATCAATTTCTTTGATGAGGTCAGACGGGAGCATGGTACGGACAGATAATTTTTCCGCACATTTGTCGCCGGCTATGCCATGATAGTAGACGGCATAAGCCGCTGCTTTTTCCGTGCTGAGTCCCTGAGCCAGCAAAGAGGACATCATGCCTGCCAGAACATCACCGCTGCCGCCTTTTGCCATGCCGTTGTTGCCTGTGAGATTGACATAAACCTTGCCTTCGGGAGTGGCAATGATGGTATCGGCACCTTTGAGAACCACTGTGACACGGTATTCCTGTGCAAAATCCTTGGCAACGTCATAACGATAGGCTTGAATGGTCTGAATATCGCTGTTAATCAGTTTTGCCATTTCGCCGGGGTGGGGTGTGATAATAATCGGAGCGGCTGCTCTCCGCAGAATATCAATATTGCCGCAGAGACAGTTCAGACCGTCAGCGTCAATCACCATTGGTTTGGTGGAGTTTTCCACGAGCATCGACATCATTTGTTTAAGTCCGTCATTGATACCCATACCGCAGCCGATTAATATGGCACTGGCACTTTCCACGGATTCAAATAAAATCCTGTTGTATTCCTTGAAGTTGATTTTGCCGTCAGTGGTCTGTTCCAGAGGCATGAAAACGGCTTCTGTGAGTTTTTGTGCCACAATCGGATAGACGGAACGGGGAACCGCCATTTTGAGCAGTCCGACACCTGTACGCAAAGCCGCCTCTCCGGCCAGCATAGCGGCACCTGCCATGCCATAGCTGCCGCATACGGCAAGCAATGTGCCGTTTGTGCCTTTGTGAGCAGATTTTCTTCTGGGACGGATAGGATTCTGTTGAATAAATTCATCCGTTGTTTTCATGATATAGTTGCAGTTATCGAAGATATTTTTCGGAATTCCGACATCCACAACGGACAGTTCTCCGCAGAAATCCATTGACGGATATAATACATGGAGCGGTTTAAGTGCCGTGAAAGACACCGTATAATCGGCATGGAAACAGGTTGTAATAATGCTGCCGCTGTCGCAGAGAATACCGCTGGGAACATCTACGGCAATTTTTACAGCGTGTTTGTTTTCGTTGCAGTAGCCGATTAATTCACCGACATTGGGCTTTAATGCGTTATGGAATCCGATACCGTAAACGGCATCAATAATCATATCCGCCTGTTTGAGTTTTTCAATGGATTCATAGATATGCTCACTGAACTCATGCACCTCGACAGAGGGCGGCAGAATACTGAAATTTGTCTGAGCCAGCTCTGTTTTTGGAAAACCGTCTGCCAGTATCACACACACGCCGCACTGTTCACAAAGCAGTCTTGCCGTCACAAAACCGTCACCGCCATTATTGCCGGTACCGCAGACAATACAGATGTTTTTCAGTTGTTTTTCCTTGATGAGCCTGCCTGCCAGCTCAGCCACACCCTGACCTGCTTTTTCCATCAAAGATGACATAGGAATACCGCAGCTTGCTGTAATATCCTCCATTGTTCTCATTTCCGAGCTTTCTGCTACGATCATAAAAAAACCTCCCTTACGGAAATATAACCCGTATGAATTTCTATCCCAATCATTGTAACACAATCCTTTCTGCAATGCAATTTGAATTTTCCGAAAAAATAAAAGGTCTCTCCGATTTGTTTTCGGGGAGACCTTGTGATTATTCCGTAACGGTTTTGACAGCCTGTTTTTGGGCATTTTCCTCGTCATGCTTCATTTTGAGAAATTTCTTTTTAAGCTCTACGGAAAGACAGGGCTGTATCATGCTGAGAGTTCTTTCGTTGGGGGTAAACAGCAGCAGAGCGTGTTTTTCTCTTACTTTGTCGTGGATCAGCATATAATAAGTGTCCGATCTTTCATCATCTTCGGCAGCGTGGAGGACAAGTTCCTGTTTGGAGACATCAATCGTTTTTTTGCCTGTTTCATGGTCAATGAATTTTCCGATGTCGTCAATGGCTTTGACATCAAAGACCGTCAGTTTTTTTCTTTTGGACTTTCCTTTGATACGATCTATTCTCATTTCGCCCACGACAAAGGTATATTCATATTCAATGCCGGCATTTTTAATCAAGTAGTAGATCATATACCCACCGAAAGCAATACAAAGCAATGCAATCGGCACTAACCATCCGAATGTACCCGAAAGATAGATACTGACGAACATAACTAAGACCGTCATCACCAATCCTGCAATGAGACCTGTTAACCTCGTGGGAGACATTTTTCTTTTGACGATTTGTTCGGAATAATTTCCCATTTTTCCTATCTGCATAACCTGTTCCATGGATTTTCGACTCCTTTTGAGCAAATTTCCTGTTTATTATAACACAGTATCCCGTAATATTCAAATGTTATTTTTTTGAACAATTTTTTCATAGACTTCCCCGCTGTTTTGATGTATAATACAGATACAATATTCCGAACAGGAGGGGAAAGCAATATGATATTATGTGACAGTCTGCCGAATATAGAGTGGTTTGAAAACAACAATCCTTATACAGAGTGCCGTTATCTGTTTCATTACATTATTCTTCCGAGTCCGAAAGAGGAGACCATGACAGTAAAGATATGGCACGGAGAATTCTGCTATGAAAAAAGCATGGATGAAATTGTCGAGGAAAGGACTTTTCCGCTGACACGAGCCGGACGCAAGGAAATGATAGAATATATCCGTCAGGCAGATTACGATTATATCCAGAGGTAAAGAAAACCGTATCGGTAAAATATGCCGATACGGTTTTCGATTAAATCTGAAAATCAAAAAACGGGATATAAGGAGACAACGGAACGGCAGCACAGCCGCAGATGATACCGAAAACAGCACCGGCCATGACATCCGTCGGGTAATGTACAAGCAGGTACATTCTTGAAAAAGCCATGAGACACGCAAAAATGAATACGGGAACAAACAGCTGTTCACACATAAACAACATAACCATGGAAACGGCAAAGGATGAAGAAGAATGTCCTGAGGGAAAAGAATAATGAGGCGGATTTTCAATCAGCAGATATTCTTCAAAGGACTTGTTGCAGGGACGGACTCTTCCGACAATATGCTTGATGGTAACTTCTCCGCCGAGCCATGTAAAGCAGAGAGCCAGCAACATTGTAAAACCTGTGAGCCGCCAGCGATTTGTCAAGAGGAACGGTGCCGAAAAAGCAAACCAGACATATCCGTGATTTCCGACAGTGGTAATGAGTATCATCAATTTATTCAAAGCAGCAGTTCTTTTTTTTGTCAGCTTGAGCAGCATTTTTTCGTCCCAGGCCTGAATTTTATCAAGCATATTTTTCACCCTTTTTAAGTTACAAAAATGTCATCTTCATTATAACATACTCCTTCGTCATTTTCAAACATATTTTTCAGATAAATTCAGTTAATTATCGGCTGCTGAGGAAGTTTTTTGATTTTGAACACTCTGCGGAGAATAAAGCCCCAGAATTTCGGATTGTCAACCACAACGATTTTCATAAACTGAACCCCTTTCATCTACAGCAGCGGGAGCCTGCCACGGCAGTGACGGCAAGAACGATTGCAATGACTGCCACCAGCCAGCACTCCGGCATGATACAGGAAACAAGCAGTCCCAGACTGAACGCAAAGATATTTCCGTTTCTTATGCACCTTCTCATGATAAACACCTCGTTGGATTAAGTAGCAGGACACCTGTTTCATTGGCTTACACTATATTATATACACGAAACCGTTTTTTGACACAAAAAAGCTGTACCGATTTTTGTCGGTACAGCCCTTTTTATAATATCAATGATGAAGGCAGCCGGAAAATCAAACCACACCCTGAGCGAGCATAGTGTCTGCAACCTTAACAAAGCCTGCAATGTTGGCACCTACAACGTAGTTACCCTCATAGCCGTACTTTTTAGCAGCATTGGAAATGTTATGATAGATGTTGACCATAATACCTTCCAGTTTCTGATCAACTTCTTCAAATGTCCAGGAAAGTCTCTGGCTGTTCTGTGACATCTCAAGAGCGGAAGTAGCAACACCGCCTGCATTGGCAGCCTTGCCGGGTACAAAGAGAATCTTTGCTTCCTGAAGCATCTTTGTAGCTTCGAGAGTGGTGGGCATATTGGCACCCTCACAAACAGCGATAGTGCCGTTCTTGATGAGGTTCTGGGCACCCTCGACGTCCAGTTCATTCTGTGTAGCACAGGGAAGTGCAACGTCACAAGGAATGGTCCAAAGGAACTTGCCTTCTGTATATTCGGCATTCGGACGATAGTTCTTGTACTCGGAAAGTCTTGCTCTCTTGACTTCCTTGATTTCCTTGACAGCATCAAGATCAATGCCTTCCGCATCGTAGATCCAACCTGTAGAATCGGAGAGAGTAACAACCTTTGCACCGAGCTGAGTTGCTTTTTCGGCAGCATAGATAGCAACATTGCCGGCACCGGAAACGCATACTGTCTTGCCTGTAATATCAATATTGTGATCTTTAAGGAGCTCGTTAGTAATGTAGAGCAGACCATAACCTGTAGCCTGTGTACGGGCAAGTGAACCGCCGTAAGTCAATCCCTTACCTGTGAGAACACCCTCATAGCAGTCACGGATTCTCTTGTACTGACCGAACAGGTAGCCGATCTCACGTCCGCCCACACCGATATCACCGGCGGGAACGTCTGTATCGGCACCGATATGTCTGTAAAGCTCTGTCATGAAGCTCTGGCAGAAAGCCATCACTTCTCTGTCGCTCTTGCCTTTGGGATCAAAGTCGGAACCGCCCTTGCCGCCGCCGATGGGAAGACCTGTCAGGGAGTTCTTGAAAATCTGCTCAAAGCCGAGGAACTTAATGATACCGAGGTTTACAGAGGGATGGAATCTGAGACCGCCCTTGTAAGGACCGATGGCACTGTTGAACTGGATACGGAAACCACGGTTCACCTGTACCTTACCGTTGTCATCTACCCACGGAACTCTGAACATGATCTGTCTTTCGGGCTCTGTGATTCTTTCGAGAATACCTGCCGCTTCATACTGAGGGTTAGCCTCGATTACGGGCTCCAGAGACTCCAGTACCTCTTTGACAGCCTGTACGAATTCGGGCTGAGCAGGGTTTTTGGCAATTACCTTTTCAAGCTGTTCGCTAACGTATGACATCTTTGTCACTCCTTAAAAATAGATAAAATTTGAAGATAAAATTGTGTATCCTGCAATAAGATACTCCGCAGTCAGTCACTGCAACGCCTATTTTAGCATACTCCTGCAAAATAATCAATAGTTTTTTGCAAGTTTTGGAACGAAAAAATTCATAAATATTGTTTTTTGTTCAAAAAGCAGAGAAAATTTATTAAAAATCAACTGTAATATGTAAGAAATGTCAAAAAAGAGATTTCCTCGGATAAAAACTTGCTTAAATCGGCATAAAGATGTATAATAATAATAACCGTTTTATTTTTTGGGAACGGTGTTTGAAATGAATTTTTTGCAGCAAATGAGAGGAGCAGTTCAAAATGGAAAAAGCAGAGCTTTTGTATGAAGGTAAGGCAAAAAAGGTGTATGCCATGTCAGAACCCGACTATTGTATGGTAGAGTATAAAGATGATGCCACCGCATTCAACGGTCTGAAAAAAGGTACCATTACAGGTAAGGGTGTTGTCAATAACAGAATGTCCAACTTTATGTTCAAGCTTCTGGAAGAAAAAGGCATCCATACACACTTTGTAGAGGAAATCAGCGACAGGGAAACTGTTGTGAAAAAAGTAAAGATCGTTCCTCTTGAGGTCATTATCAGAAACAAGGCAGCAGGCTCAATGGCAAAGCGTCTCGGACTGGAAGAGGGTACGGAACTGAAAACAACTGTTCTGGAATTTTCCTACAAAGACGATGCCCTTGGCGATCCTCTGATCAATTCCTATCATGCCGTAGCCATCGGTGCGGCTACATGGGAAGATGTCGATACCATCAGCAAAATGGCACTTGCTATCAATGAATATATGAAAGAATTTTTCGCAGGCGTAGGCGTAGAACTCATTGACTTCAAACTGGAATTCGGCAAGACAGCTGACGGTGAAATCGTACTGGCTGACGAAATCTCTCCCGATACCTGCCGTTTCTGGGATATCAAGACACATGAGAAACTTGACAAAGACCGTTTCAGAAGAGATTTGGGCGGCGTAGAAGAGGCTTATGCCGAAATGATGAAGCGTATCGGACTCGGAAAATAATTCATAATTAAAAATGCATAATACATAATTGTGATGTTTGCGGCAAGCCTGCCGTCCGAAGTCCATTATGCATTGTGCATTATCAAAGATGGAGGGTGAAATCGTTTGGGTATCGATTCACAGGAATATTTTTCCGAAGAACTGCATGAAGAGTGCGGTGTGTTCGGGATATACGGAGATGACAGTATAGCACCGGCGTATGCCTGTTATAACGGACTTCTGGCTTTGCAGCACAGAGGTCAGGAAAGCTGCGGCATTGCCGTCAATGACAGGGGTGTTATCAGCAGCCATAAAAATATGGGGCTTGTCAGCGAGGTTTTCAGCAGTGAAGTACTCGAAGGTCTGAAAGGACAGAGGGCGATTTCCCATGTAAGGTATTCGACAGCAGGCGGCAGTGTGCGTGAAAACTCACAGCCGCTTGTTATGCGTTATCTCAAGGGAACACTTGCTATTGCCCATAACGGCAATCTGACAAATGCCTATGAAATCAGACGTGAACTGGAACACAGAGGGGCGATTTTCCAGACAACCATTGATTCCGAAGTTATTGCTTATCTCATTGCAAGAGAAAGAGTTACAGCCGGTTCTGTTGAAAAAGCCGTTGAAAAGACCATGAAACAAATCGAGGGAGCGTATTCCCTTCTGGTTATGAGTCCCAAAAAACTGATTGCCGCCCGTGATCCCCACGGTTTCAGACCGCTGTGTATGGGAAAAATCGGAAATTCTGTTGTCTTTGCCTCGGAAAGTTGTGCATTGGCAGCCTGCGGTGCAGAGTTTGTCAGGGATATTGAACCCGGTGAAATTGTGGTGATTGATGAAGAACATGGTATGCGTTCCATTAAGACAAACTGTCCGTCACCGGGCAAAAAATCCCTTTGTGTATTTGAATACATATACTTTGCAAGAACCGATTCCGAAATTGACGGAATCAGTGTGTATCAGTCCAGAAAAGAGGCAGGAAGAATCCTTGCCAGAGCATATCCCGTTGAAGCCGATATCGTCATCGGTGTACCGGAATCCGGTATTGATGCGGCTATCGGTTACAGCGAGGAATCCGGTATTCCGTATGAAAAGGGCATTGTCAAAAACGGCTATATCGGCAGAACCTTTATCAAGCCTACCCAAAAGGAACGTGCCAACAGTGTCAAGCTGAAGCTGAATCCTTTGCGTTCCGTTTTGGAAGGTAAAAGAGTGGTTGTCATAGACGACTCCATCGTGCGTGGCACGACCTGCGACAGAATTGTCAAAATGCTGAGAAACGCAGGTGCCAAAGAAGTACATCTGCGTATCAGTTCGCCGCCGTTTATCTGGCCGTGTTTCTATGGTACAGACATTCCGTCAAGAGGAGAACTCATTGCTGTCAAGCACACGATTGATGAAATATGTGAACTGACGGGAGCAGATACACTGGGCTTTTTGCCGCCCGACAAACTCAATGAAATGCTTTTCTGCAAAAATGCGGGAATCTGTGATGCCTGCTTCTCCGGCAGGTACCCGACACAAATCCCCGATAAATTTCTTGAAGGCAAGGAACGTGGGGGAGTAGACTTTGATAAAAAAATTCCCGAAAAGAAAGCTCCCTGTATCGGCAAAAACGAAAATGAATAAAGAAAGAAGTATGATCGATGCGAGATACCTACGAATCACCGCTTTCCTCCAGATATGCGGATAAGGAAATGAAATATATTTTTTCTCCCGACAAGAAATTCAGAACATGGAGAAAACTGTGGATTGCACTGGCAGAGGCGGAACATGAACTCGGTCTTGAAGTGACACAGGAACAGATTGATGAACTCAAGGCCCATGCCGATGACATTAACTATGATGTTGCCGAGCAAAGAGAAAAGCTTGTCAGACATGATGTGATGTCCCATGTATATGCATACGGTGTGCAGTGTCCGAAAGCCGCAGGCATTATTCATCTCGGTGCGACCTCCTGTTATGTAGGCGACAATACCGATGTTATCATCATGACGGAAGCTCTGAAAATTGTCGAGAAAAAACTTGTGAGCACTATCAGACTGCTTTCACAGTTTGCGGATAAATATAAAAATCTTCCTACACTGGCATTTACTCATTTCCAGCCTGCCCAGCCGACAACCGTCGGCAAGCGTGCAACGCTCTGGATACAGGACTTGCTGCTTGACCTGGAAGATGTGCAGTATGTTATCAAAAACATGAAGCTGCTTGGCTGCAAGGGGACAACAGGCACACAGGCAAGTTTTCTGGAGCTGTTTGAGGGCGACCATGAAAAATGCCGTCAGATTGACAGGCTTATCGCTGAAAAAATGGGTTATACGGATTGCTTTGCTGTTTCGGGACAAACTTATTCCAGAAAACTGGACAGCCGTGTATTGAATGTACTGGCAGGAATTGCCCAGAGTGCCGCTAAATTCTCCAATGATATCAGACTGCTCCAGCACCTGAAAGAAATCGAAGAACCCTTTGAGAAAAATCAGATTGGCTCTTCCGCAATGGCTTACAAAAGAAATCCCATGAGAAGTGAAAGAATGGCATCTCTGTCAAGATATGTTATGATAGATGTTCTCAATCCGTATATCACAGCAGCTACCCAGTGGTTTGAGAGAACACTGGATGACTCTGCCAATAAGCGTCTGAGTGTGCCGGAGGCATTTCTGGCAGTGGATGCGATTCTCAATCTGTACATGAACGTCAGTGACGGACTTGTGGTATATGAGAGAGTCATTTCCGCTCACCTGATGAATGAACTTCCGTTCATGATGACAGAAAATATCATGATGGATGCTGTCAAAAAAGGCGGCAACCGTCAGGAACTCCATGAAAAAATCAGAACTTACTCTATGGAAGTCAAGACAAGCGGCAGCAATGACCTGCTTGAAAAAATCGCTGCCGATCCGGCATTTTACGTCACACTGGACGAGCTGAAAGCAAAGATACAGCCTGAAAAGTATGTGGGACGTGCTCCGCAGCAGACGGAAGATTTCCTGAAAGAAGTTGTCGTACCTGCTTTGCAGCCTTATGAGAGTATGGCTACGCAGACGGCAGAAATCAATGTTTAATTTATTTGGAAACAGAGGTGTATTTTAGATGGTAAGAATGAATATATTTAATCAGACTCCGGCAAGAAAAGTTGTTAATCAAAAGGGCTGTTTTTCTGTCATAGAATATACCAAAGACTTGTCCGTTACTCCGGGAACGGCTGCTACAGCGTATTTCATGGGAGAGATGGGTGTCAGAAAAAGACAAGTTGTTGCCGACCTTAACAATTCGGGCATCATTTTACAGGCAGGTGCTATGCAGATGATTTCCGGCAACGTGGATGTATCAACCAATGTGCAGGGCGTAGGCGGCTTTTTGAGAGGAATGGTTGGCGGAAAGGTGACAGGCGAAAGCGGTATCAAACCAAAATATGTCGGTACAGGCCGAGTGATTCTGGAACCTACCTATAAATACATCTTGTTGGAAGACCTTTCCGCATGGAATGGCGGCATGACGATTGAAGACGGTTTGTTTTTGGCTTGTTCCGATACTGTCCAGATGAGAGTTACGGCAAGAAGCAATGTTTCTTCTGCTGTTCTGGGTGGTGAAGGCCTGTTTAACAATACTCTTTACGGTCAGGGTATCGCGGTACTGGAAAGTCCTGTTCCGTCAGAAGAACTGTTTGTATTTGATCTCGACAATGATACCCTCAAAATTGACGGCAGCATGGCGATTGCATGGTCACAGGCTCTTCAGTTCACAGTAGAGCGTACTACCAGAACATTGGTAGGTTCTGCCGCATCAGGGGAAGGTCTTGTCAACGTATACAGAGGAACAGGTCGTGTACTGGTTGCTCCGGTTGGATAATAATTTCAGTCAGCAATCAGCAATTAACAATGTGCAGTGAATGACGGCGGGAAAGCTGTTTCACGTTTCTCATTCCGCATTGTGTTGTATTGGAGGATAAAATTTATGGTTAAAGCAATCGTCGGAGCAAACTGGGGCGATGAAGGCAAAGGTAAAATTACCGATGTACTTGCACAGAAATCCGATATGGTAATAAGATTTCAGGGCGGCAGCAATGCGGGTCATACCATTATTAATCATTATGGTAAGTTTGCACTGCATCAGCTTCCGTCAGGCGTATTCAATACGAATATCACCAATATTATTGGGAACGGTGTGGCACTGAGTGTCGAGAATTTCACCAATGAAATTCAGTCTCTTGTTGACAGAGGTGTGCCGAAACCAAATATTCTTGTATCAGACAGAGCACAGATTGTTATGCCTTATCATAAGCTGTTTGACTGCTATGAAGAGGAAAGACTCGGAGGAAAAAGCTTTGGCTCGACAAAATCGGGCATAGCACCGTTTTATTCCGATAAGTTCTCCAAAATAGGCTTTCAGGTCAATGAACTGTATGATGATGTAGATGCTCTGAAAGAAAAAATTGCAAGAATTCTTGAAGTGAAAAATGCGATTATCAGAAATGTCTATCACAAAGAGGAAATCAGTGCTGACGAGATGTTCCGTAAGCTGATGGAATACAAAGAAGCACTGGCACCCTATGTTGCCAATACATTTGATATTGTGCATGATGCCGTTGTAGCAGACAAGAATATTTTGCTGGAAGGTCAGCTTGGCTCTCTGAAAGATACCGATTTCGGTATTTATCCGATGGTGACATCTTCCAATACGATAGCGGGCTATGGTGCAGTGGGAGCAGGAGGGATTCCTCCTTATGCCATCAAGGATATTATTACCGTTGTCAAGGCTTACTCAAGCTCTGTCGGTGCGGGCGAGTTTGTCAGCGAAATTTTCGGTGAAGAGGCGGAAGAACTCCGTAAGCGTGGCGGTGACGGCGGTGAGTATGGTGCTACCACGGGCAGACCGAGAAGAATGGGCTGGCTGGATCTGGTTGCCACAAGATACGGCTGTAAAGTACAGGGTGCGACACAGGTTGCCTTTACGGTACTGGATGCACTGGGCTATCTGGATGAAATTCCTGTATGCGTCGCTTATGAGCTGGACGGTGAAAGAATTGATTACTTCCCGTCAACAACAAAGCTGAAAAGAGCAAAACCCATACTGGAAGTACTGCCGGGCTGGAAGTGTGATATCAGGGGCATTAAGAAGTATGAAGAATTGCCGGAAAACTGCCGTAAGTACATTGAATTTGCGGAAAAGGCAGTCGGTGTTCCGTTTACCATGGTTTCCAACGGTCCTAAGAGAGAGGACATCATTTACAGATAAGTTCGGAGGTATACAGCAGAATGTGTGGAATAGTAGGTTATATAGGCTATGAACAGGCTGCACCGTTTCTGATAGACGGTCTTGAAAAACTCCAGTATCGTGGATATGATTCGGCAGGCGTATGCGTCAATGACGGAGAAAAACTTGTTGTAAAGAAAGAAAACGGTAAACTGACGGTACTCAAAAATATGACGGATAACGGAAATAATATTGCCGGAACTGTCGGAATCGGTCATACACGCTGGGCAACACACGGTAAACCCTCCAATGAAAATGCACACCCTCATTTAAGCCGGTCATGCAGTTTTGCAGTAGTACACAACGGCATTATTGAAAATTATATGGAACTGAAACAGGAACTTTCCGCCAAGGGAATCACATTCCGCTCCATGACAGATACGGAAGTCGTGGTTCAATTAATGGAAAACTGTTACAACGGTGATATGATAGACACCGTTATCAGAGTGATGAAAATGCTGAAGGGTTCCTATGCACTGGGAATCATGTTCAAAGATAATCCCGATGAAATTATTGCCGTAAGAAAGGGAAGTCCTTTGATTATCGGTATCGGGGAAAAAGAAAATTATCTTGCCTCGGATGTTCCGGCAATTCTGGAAAAAACAAGGAAAATTTATCGCCTTGACAATGATGAAATTGCCGTCATCAGACGTGACGGTGTGACAGTATATGATACAAACAAAAATGTACGGAACAAGCCGGTCGAAATCATCGAATGGAACATAGATGCAGCTAAAAAAGACGGCTATGAACATTTTATGATGAAAGAAATGATGGAACAGCCGAAAGCAGTACATGATACAATTGCAGAGAGAATCAAAGACGGCAGGGTAATCCTTGACGAAATACACCTCACACCCGAACAAATCAGAAAGTTTGAGAAAATTCATGTTATCGCTTGCGGTTCGGCATATCATGTGGGAGTAGTGGCAAAGTATGTGCTGGAAAATGTCCTGAGAAAACCTGTCGAGGCAGATATTGCCTCGGAATTTAAGTACAGGGATCCCATTATCGACGAGAAAACACTGACGATTGTGATCAGTCAGTCAGGAGAAACCGCTGATACCAAAGAAGCTATGAAAGAGGCTCAGAAAAGAGGTTCTTATGCGGTGGCTATTGTCAATGTGGTAGGAAGTGCGATTGCCAGTGAAGCAGATGATGTCATTTATACACTGGCAGGACCGGAAATAGCGGTTGCCACTACCAAGGCATACAGTGCCCAGTTGGCAGTGATTTATTTGCTGGCAATCTATTTTGGCGACATTCTCGGAAAAATCAGTGAAACGGATTATCAATCCTATGTTTCGGAATTGCAGGCTTTGCCTGAAAAAATACAGAGTATTCTCCAAACAAAAGAGGAAATCAAAAATATTGCCTCCAAACTGTTTGCCTGCAAGGATACATTCTTTATCGGCAGAAATATTGATTATGCTTTGTCGCTGGAGGGCTCGTTGAAATTAAAGGAAATTTCCTATATTCACTCGGAAGCGTATGCGGCAGGTGAATTGAAGCATGGTACGATTTCCCTGATTGAAAACAGAACACTTGTGATTGCTTTGGCAACATACGGCAGACTGTTTGAAAAAATCGTCAGCAATATCAAAGAGGTTCAGACAAGGGGTGCGTATGTCTTGGGAATCGGTTGTGAAGATCACCCTGAATTGAAAGAAATTGCTCAGAGTGCTATTTTGATACCGAAAACGTGCGACATGATGTTGCCGTCATTGGCAGTGGTGCCGATGCAGCTTTTTGCCTATTATGTGGCATTGTTTAAAGGCTGTGAGATCGACACGCCACGTAATTTGGCAAAATCCGTTACCGTTGAATAATGAAACTATGCAGACGGAAAATGAAACTGCGGCATTTCTTTGATGTTTTCGTCTGAATGACCTGGAGGAAAAATTGATGGATATTAAGAACGAAGCCATACTGATTATGGATTTTGGCGGACAGTATAGCCAGTTGATTGCCAGACGTGTTCGTGAGTGTAATGTATACTGCGAATTGAAGTCTTACAAAATTTCCGCAGAGGAAATTAAAAAGGCAGGCTATAAGGGAATTATCTTTACAGGCGGTCCGAACAGTACCTATGATGAAAATGCACCCAAATGTGATCCGAAAGTATTTGAATTGGGGATTCCGGTGCTTGGAATCTGTTATGGTGCACAGCTGATGGCACAGACGCTTGGCGGAAAAGTGCAGAGCAGTGATGTTAAAGAATACGGCAAAACAGAAATAGAAGTAAATACCTCTTCTCTTCTTTTCCACGCTGCACAGACAAAAAATATCTGCTGGATGAGCCACACAGACTATATTTCAGAAGTACCCCATGGATTTAAAATCACAGCATTGTCCAATGACTGTCCTGTTGCAGCTATGGAAAATATCAAAAAAAATCTGTATGCAGTGCAGTTTCATCCCGAAGTGCAGCATACCAATGAGGGAATGCTGTACTTAAAGAATTTCTTGTATAATGCCTGCTGCTGTACAGCAGAATGGAAAATGAGTTCCTTTGTGACAGATACCATTCAGCGGCTGAAAGAAAAAATCGGAAATAAAAAAGTATTGTGTGCTTTGTCGGGCGGTGTAGATTCGTCTGTAGCAGCCCTGCTTGTGCATAAGGCTGTGGGAAAACAGCTGACTTGTATATTCGTTGATCACGGACTTCTTCGCAAAGATGAGGGAGATCAGGTAGAAAGCGTATTCAGACAGCAGTTTGATATGAATCTGATTCGTGTGAATGCTAAAGACAGATTCCTGTCAAAGCTGGCAGGAGTTACGGAACCTGAAAAGAAACGAAAAATTATTGGTGAAGAATTTATCCGTGTATTTGAGGAAGAATCTCATAAACTCGGAAAAATTGAGTATCTTTGTCAGGGAACGATTTACCCTGATGTAGTAGAGAGCGGTGTCGGAGAATCAGCCGTCATTAAGAGTCATCACAATGTCGGAGGACTTCCGGAAGATGTGGGCTTTGAAGGCATTATTGAGCCCCTGCGTGACTTGTTCAAAGACGAGGTCAGAAAGGCGGGACTGGAGCTTGGTATTCCTGAATTTTTGGTGTGGAGACAGCCGTTCCCGGGACCGGGACTTGCTATCAGAATCATGGGCGATGTTACAGAAGAAAAACTGGATTTGCTCAAAGATGCCGATGCGATTATGCGTGAAGAGTTTGCCAATAATGGTCTTGACAGAAGTGTGAATCAGTATTTTGCAGTGCTGACGGGTATTAAGAGTGTGGGAGTCATGGGTGACGGCAGAACGTATGATAATACGATTGCATTGAGAGCCGTTACAACGAGTGACTTTATGACAGCAGACTGGGCAAGAGTACCATATGATGTGCTTGAAAAAATTTCCAACCGTATCATAAACGAAGTTAACAACGTTAACAGAATAGTCTATGACATAACGTCAAAGCCCCCTGCTACAATAGAGTGGGAATAACGGAAAATACATGAAAATAGTCCGTAAACTCTGTATTTATCAGGGTTTACGGATTTTTCTGTAAGTGTCCGGTTCTATTCTGGTTCTATAATTTCTTATTTTATAAAGGTGATTAAAGATGAATGTGAAGTTGGTAAAAGCAATAAGAAGTGACATGGAAACAATATGGCATATGCAGATAAAAGCGTTCAGTGANNAGGGGTCTTTCTATTATTTCATTACAGATGATAATGTCAATGTCGGAGTAATTCGTATTTTGGATAAACAGGACGGCAGCCGAAAACGCATATCTCCGATTTTTATAATGCCAAAGTACAGAAATAAAGGCTATGCACAAGCTGCCATTAAGGAAGCCGAAAAAATTCATGGTGCAGAGAATTGGAGTCTTGATACGATATTGCGGGAAAAAGGAAATCTGCATTTGTATGAAAAGATGGGTTAT
>DEFH01000030.1:17696-18725 GCA_002350705.1 Ruminococcaceae bacterium UBA2857 | reverse complement strand
GTTTATACAATCTAACTTGCATACTACAACACTTTTTTTCTGCTGTAATATATTTATAATGGGTAGTTAACATTCCCCTGTCACTGTGACAGGGGGCGGCTGCCATCCGACACAAACACCTGTCCCTTGTAAGTGGCTTTCTCTTTTTTCAAGTGTCTTATGCAAGTTTTTTCAGCTTGAACAGCAGCGTACTTGTGCCGCCCTTTTCACGATAACGCTGTTCTGTTTCAAGCAATTTTGCCTTGCGTAAGTCCCCGATGGCTCTGCGGACAGTCGATTCAGATAACTTCAGTTCTCTTGCAATAGTCGGGATTGCCGGAAAGCATTCGTTATTTTTATTGGCTCTGTCGGCAAGATATATATAAACCGACACGGCTCTGTGCGATAAATCCATGTCGTATAAAAAACTCAATCGGCTCACTTTTTGCTCACCTCTGTTCCGGATTTCTTCGGTGAACACTTCAAGCCTTTTTCTGCCGTTTCCCCAAACGGCTCGTCATTCTTCGGGGCGGTTTTCAGTGACGGCTTTTTTTCTTCCGTCTGCTGTGGGGGCGGTTCGCTTTCAATCTCTATCGGGTAGTTTTCCAGAATGCTGTCAATAATTTCTTTCTTGTTTGCGTAACGGACAGGACGGTTGCCGTTTTCGCTGACAGTATAGGGTTCTTCAAATTTTATCCCCCATTCAAAGAACAGTTTCAGCCTGACTTTCATGGAATAGAAGCCTGTTTTCATAACAATAAATGTGCCTTTTGGAAGGGATTTCAGTTCATCGGGTGTCATCAAAGGTCGCTCCATCATCTGCAAGGACTGGGACGGCTGATCTTTGCTTTTGCTGACGGAGCCTGACATCACTGTACGGCTGCCAAGGGATTTTGACAATATCTCTGCCGATGAACTGTTCGGTGCAAAACCGCCAAACAGCATTATCTGAGTATTGTCAATGATAATGTCGGCACCCTCTTTGCCGTAATTCTTTTCAAGCTGTGCGAAGCTCTGTATAATGGGGACTATCTGCAATCTTCTTGAACG
>DEFH01000030.1:0-17650 GCA_002350705.1 Ruminococcaceae bacterium UBA2857 | reverse complement strand
AAGAACACACAGCGATTTTTCAGCTTTCCTCCATTCTCATCTGCAACAGACAATATTTCACGGTAAAGTTGCTGTATGATCAGCGAAATCATGAAGAATGTGGACGGATTTTCTTCGGGCATAACCACAAAAACGGCACTCTTTTCACTGCAAAATCTTTCCGCATCTATTTCCGATTCAAAACACAAAATCTGTTCAAGTTCGGAATCAAGGAAACTGTTTAGCCTTGAAAGTGCCGTACTCATGACACTTGCCATGCTCTGTTCGGCTGTGTTCAGAGCTGCACCCGCAAACCATTTTGCTTTGTGTGTGTCGGGCAATAATTCCATTAGCTGCTGAAACTGATTCTTGCCTTTCTTGTTTGACGGTGCAAGCAGTTCCTGAATGATTTTGAAAACGGACACTATATGCCGTTCTTCAGGCTTGCAAAATTCCGAAACCAACAGTATTGTTGCCGTCAGCAAGCCCTCTGCCGCATCGTAAAAATAAGCGTTCTGCCCGAATGAACCTGCGTCCATACCCGATAAAATAATCGTCTTTGCTATGATTTTTGCGTATTTTTCCGACTTTGATTTATAAACCAACTTGTCGGGATTTTCTTTGTACAAGTCAATATATTTGTTTACCAAGTGAAGAAGATTGTTTCCATTCGAGCGTGTCGGATTTCTCAAATCTATAACCGAAACATTGTAGCCGTAATATTTTTCGGCTATCGTTCCGTAATTTCTCACCACATCGCCCTTGGTATCGGTTGAGAGGAATGACATTCCCGTTGCACAAGCATATTCAATGCAGGGATACAGCCAGTAAGCCGTTTTTCCTATGCCTGCCGCACCAACCATGACTGCATGAACATCTCCAGTATCGACAAGTGCCGTTGTTGTCTTACCTTTTGATTTACACCCGACTATCAATCCTTGTTCTTTCGGCAGTTTCTTTCCCTTTCGCCATTCATCAGGTTCAAAAGGAATTTGCTTATAGGTCTTGTTAATTTCTCTGCCTGTTGCCCAGCGAGCCGTTCCATGCTGACCGTTACCAACCGTTTTGTCCTTGATATTCAACGAATAATTCTGACTGTAAAAGTTAATGGCACACATAATTAACAGCATTATGCCGCCAACAATTATCAAGACTGTACCGCCTGACACTGCGTTTCACCTCCGGCATTTCTCATTAACAAATCCTCATTCCAGTCCTTGTTGTACGGAATGAGGATTTGTATTTTTGACCTCTATTGATTTCTTGACACTAATATGTTAAAATTGATGTGAAAATGATGTGAAAGGTGATATATTATGGCAAACAATAACAAAGCACTGTCGGCAGCCAACAAAGCTAAAAAAGATGAATTTTACACACAGCTTTCCGACATTGAAAATGAATTGTGGCATTATAACGAACATTTTAAAGATAAAACTGTACTGTGCAACTGTGATGACCCTTATGAAAGCAACTTTTTCAAATACTTTGCAATGAATTTCAATTTATTAGGATTAAAGAAATTGATTTGCACCTGCTATGCCGGCTCACCAATCGTATATACTCAGTTGAGTTTTTTTGGAGATAAAGACAAACCTTACGGCAAGCCGTTTACCGAAAAACAGCCGTATAAAATTGAAATAACAGAAGTCAAAGACTTAAACGGTGACGGTGCGATTGACCTTGATGATGTAGAATTGCTGCTTCAGTCCGTTGACGGCAAGCCCGAACTTCTCAAAGGCAACGGTGATTTCCGAAGTGCAGAGTGCATTGAACTGCTCAAAGAGGCAGATATTGTTGTGACTAATCCGCCTTTTTCGCTGTTCAGAGAATACGTCGCACAACTTATGGAGTACAATAAAAAATTCATTATCATAGGAAATCAAAATGCAATCACTTACAAAGAGATTTTCCCATTATTAAAAGATAACAAGATATGGCTTGGCTATAAATTCGGTGATATGTCGTTTACGGTTCCGAAAAGCTATGAAGCAAGAGAAACAAGATTTTGGATAGATTCCACAGGACAAAAATGGCGTAGTATGGGCAATATCTGTTGGTTTACCAATCTTGATATTCAAAAAAGACATGAAAATTTGATATTGTACAAAAAATATTACGGCAATGAAAGTGCTTATCCGAAATATGATAACTATGATGCTATCAATGTAGACAAAGTGGCAGATATACCATGTGATTATGTTGAAGTGATAAATTTACACAAAGAAATTTACAAAAAAGACTTGACAAATCAAGAAAAATGTGAGTATGATTTACACGACACGACACGACACGAGCCGAATTATGCCCAAATTCAGAAGGATGCAACGGAATCATGGGAGTTCCAATCACATTCATGGACAAGTACAACCCCGAGCAATTTGAAATCATCGGACTTGACAGATATGTCAAAGACAATCCACGATACGGACACAGATTTACAATCAACGGACATGAAATCTATGCAAGAATACTCATTAAACGAAAGCTGTAACGGTATTATGGGTGTACCGATAACCTTTATGGATAAATACAACCCTGAACAGTTTGAAATTTTGGGCTTACTTCAATCAAGCACAGAAGAACAAGCCGGTATACCCATATTGCGAACATATAACAATTTTCGGGAAATGAGGCAAGATATGACCTATACAGGAGCATCCGGCGGTAAAGCAAACGGAAATCCTGTGTTGAAAGGTAAATCTGAAAGAGGAAACTTTTTATACAATCCCGAAACAGGAGAATATGTACACTCCGCTTACGCAAGAATAACTATTAAAAGAAAGAAGTGAAAAATATGCAAATCAAACAGCACACAATTACAATAAGAGAGCTTACGGCAGATTATGAGGACAATGACGAAAACGGTGTTGTCGGATACTTCGGAAAACTCAATATCAGACCACCATATCAAAGAGAATTTGTTTATTCAGATGAAAAACAGAAAGCGGTTATTGATTCTGTAATAAAGGGGTATCCTCTGAATGTCATGTACTTTATGGAAAATGATGACGGCACTTATGAAATGCTTGACGGTCAGCAGAGAACTTTGTCTATTTGCCGATATGTCAAAAACGCTTACTCCGTACAAATCAACGGACATCCAAGAAAATTTGGCAATCTTAGTCCCGAACAGCAGGAAACTATATTGAATTATCCTATTGAAGTCTATTTCTGTAAGGGTACAAATGATGAACGAAAAACCTGGTTTGAAATCATCAATTTCAAAGGAGAATCTCTCACAAAACAAGAACTTTTGAATGCAATTTATTCGGGTTCGTGGGTAACTGATGCCAAAAGATATTTCAGCAAAACAGGCTGTGTAGCATATCAGTTAGCTAATGAATATATATATAACAAATCCGCAATAAGGCAGGAAATTTTTGAACTTGCACTGAAATGGATAGCTGACAGTGAAAATATCGGCTATGAAGATTATATGTCTGTTCATCAGCATGACGAAAATGCTGAACCTTTATGGAACTATTTTCAGTCTGTTATTGAATGGGTCAAACAGTTATTCGGATGTCCTAAAAACTATCGCATTGAAATGAAAAAAGTTAATTGGGGTATTTTATATAACAAATATGCAAATAACACTTATTCAACAGATGAATTGGAAGAAAGCATTTCAAAGCTTATGCAGGACGATGAAATTACTAAACGGGAAGGTATTTATGAATATGTCTTTGATAAAGATAAACGGCACCTCAATCTCCGAAAATTTGACGAACGAACTAAAAAAATCGTTTACGAACGGCAAAATAAAAAATGTTATATTTGTGGCAAAGTGAAATCATTTAAAGAAATGCACGGTGATCATTGGATTCCTTGGAGTAAAGGCGGCACTACTGTTATTGAAAATTGTAAAATGCTTTGTGCTGAATGCAACCTAAAAAAGTCATCTCAGCAAATTTGACAATTATGGTGGAATATTTTCCCGACTTCGCCCCGAAACCTCGCACACGAGGCTCACACGGGCGACACACGGGCTTTTAAATTTTGCTTACGGTTTTGCCGTTCAGCTTTTCAAAATTGCAGTCCGTGTACGACAATTTATGCTCACGAACTGCCTTATCAAGTGTTTCAAATAATTCCTGTTCCAGATTCAAGGCACTGTATCTGAACGGCTCTGTAAGGCTGTCGTAACATATCCATTCTTCGCTGTCCGGTCTGTCTTTGACAAAAATGTCACAGCCGAGAGCCGTTCCTTTCGGTGTCGGAAAAAGTACAACATGGATTTTCACGCAGCCTATTATCAGTGAAGCATAAAGCCTTTCCTGATTTTTATCCATCTGACTTTCTAACAACTTCTTCACTTCAAAAGCTGTCATGAATTTTTTGTACCTGTAACTTTTTCCAAGCTGCCTTTTTAGTTTTCTTCGCTTATTCATATCTGACCTCACTGACTGAAAAAATATCTCCAGTCATCACTTTCTTCTTCGTCAAGTTCTTCATCGTTATCTTCGCTGTCATCTTCACCGTCATCATCAAAGTCAAACAGACTCATTTGCTTTTTCGGCTTGATGGCACTTATCAATTCTTCACTCAGTTCTGCGGCAAACTTTACGGCACTGTTCCTGACAGCATTTTTCAAAGATTCCACATCAAGTTTGCAGTCGTTGTAGCCGTCATACACCGTCATCAAATAACCGGCTGACGGCATACCGAATTTCTGTTTCAAGTCCATGATGTAAACCATGCCGGTCACTTCTTCACCGTTGTCCATCTTTACGGAAATATTCTGCTTGAAGTAATGGGACGGATAGCCCTCGTACCTGTCTAAAAATTTTTCATCTCTCGGCTGCAGTTCCCACACGGCAACCGGAACAGTTTCACCCTCGTTTTCAGCGATAGTCGCATAAGAATGATTTGCCGCACCTTTGAACTGCAGTTCATGATCCTCAACAATTCCCGTCCCTACAAGTTTAGCTGTCGGACAACGTAACCTCATCTGCTGAACATTCAGATTGCTTCCATAAGCCACATACAGTCTTTTTTTCGCCATAATATTTTTCTCCTTTAAGTTGTCAAAGGAATACCCGAATCCTCATTCTGACCGTTATCGGTTTCGGATTCGGGTGTTTCCGTATTTTCTTCGGTTGTATTTTCATTTTCAAGACTTCGCCTTGTGGCAAGCCTTTCTTTTTGCCTTTCGGCTTGAGAGGGGTCCTTCCATGCTATATTTCCGTCAAGATTTTTCAGAAGATGGTGTCGGGCGGTCTTGAATTCTTCGCCTATCAAACCAAGTCTTAACAGCCAAGTTCTGAAAGTATATTTTTCATTGTCGGACTGCGTTTTCGCTTTTCGAGCCGATTTCTGCACCAATGCCTGATGGCTTATCGCAAGGCAAAGCTGAATATAGCTTTTTATCTCGCCTGCATGGAGCGTTGAATTGAACAGCCTGAATTCAATCGTGCCTTTATTGAACACACTATGCAGATTCAAAGCATGATAGCGAGAGTCATCGTAATGACGGTGGCTGTGATCACCGCCGTTGTACCACATGGATTTTACATCGTCCAAAGTAATAGGCGGTTTTTCGTTCATCTCGTCCAAAAATCTCGTGTCCATTTTCTTGCAGTAACGCTCTCTTGCAACTCCGACTTTCAAAGTTTTGTACAACAAATCTTCCTTTGAAGCCATGATATTTACAATATTGCGGAGAGTTTTCGCATTGTGCGTTGATGCATCAACATGAACATGGATTCCGCAAGATGAATTTACCTTTGCACCGCCCAATCGAAGTTTCCGCACCAATTCCTGTATCGTTTCGATATCTTCGTAATGGCATATCGGTGAAACAAATTCCACGGAATACAGCTTGCTTGCATTTTCACCGTTTCGGCTCTCACACCGAATACTTGCATCGCTGACCAACTTCCACTGACGATCATCATCGTCCCTTACCGTATAGGTATCGTAGCCACCGCCTATATGAACAGCCGATGTTCCGAAATGTCCTGCTATTATCTTGGCGGCGGCACTTCTTGTCAACCCTGTCATTTCAATCTCAATGCCAAATCGCTGTGTTTTCATTCGCTTGGAACTTCCACCTCCGATTTTTTCTGTGCTTTTTCAGACTTGTTTTTAACAGGAGTCTGCTCTTTCATGCCGATAAATTCACGGACATTTGACGGAACATATTTTGCATACATTCCGTCAAGGACTTTTTCAAGTTCCGTTTTTACATCAAGATTTTTCTGCGACATATACATTTTTGTTGCAGACAGCTTTTCTTCATCAAACATTACACTGATACCGACTTTTTTCATGACTGCTCGCTCACCTCGTTCCCAATGGAATCCATCATTTTTTTGAATTCTTCATACTGAATTGCCGTACCAAACTTTTCGTTCACTCTTTCCACCAACTGCTCGTCCGTAATCCCTCTTTTAAAGCACTTCACAAAATTCCTGACAAAGTTTTCATCGTTGGAATGTTCCGTCAAAGAAAAAACATACAGCACTTCAGCCTGCGTTTTATATTCCAACAAATTTCTTTTCTCCAACTCCTGTTCAACTTTTTCCATAGTGGTATTTATCATATCAAGATTTGAACTCTGTTCTGCGGTAATGTTCTGCTGAACGATTTGTGCCAGCCTGTTTTGGTCAATCTCAATGTTGCCGTTCAGAATTGCCACTATCACGGCAATCGGTGTTATCACAACCATTATCAGTGCAAGAATGATACCGCCAATTGTTTTCCAATTTCTCGGATTGGAAACAAGTGCAACGGCAATTTTTTTCAGAGCCGCACCTACAACTTTCATTATCTGCCGCCTGCCTTTCCGAATAATTTTGATTTATAATCGGGGGCTGTAACTTTGAGAAGATATCTTTCACCGCCACAGCGATACAGGCAAGTACCCTGTTCAGGTATTCTGAACAACGCAAACTCACTCATTTCAACCTGTGTGACATCAACATATTCTTTCGGATTGATATGTCCGGGATAGAACAGGAACTGATGTGTCGGTATCGAGAACAACGGCTTTGTATATTCACGGATATTCGGCAATAAAAAATCCTCTATATTCTGACTTGCCAGAATAACAGAGGATTCTTTCTTTCGCACACGCTTCATAGCATTTCTGATATATTCGACTGCCGTCAAGTTCGAGAGGAACAAATACATTTCATCTATGGCGGCAACTGTATTTCCTTTGCCCAACAGTTCGTTGCTCATGTACGACAGAAGATTGAAAAGCATAGTATCTTTCAGTCTTTTGTTTGTATCCAAAAGTCCTTTCACACCAAAGCACAGAAATTTACTGTCGGTAATGTTCGTGTGACCGTCAAAATATTTCGATTCCGAACCAACGCACATACTGTTTATGCCAAGACAAATTTCCTGCAACATATTTTCATCATAAAGATGTTTCTCTTTTGCATTGAAATTCAGATATTCACTTTCACACAGCTGATAGAAGTCAGACATCTTCGGAAAATCCGTTGATTTTTTCTCGCTGTAGTCGGTGCTGTCCGTTATTCCGAAATTGTCATACAGCTTTTTCAAGAGAATTTCTATTGTGTCAAGCTGTCGGTCATCAAAATCTTTGTAAGTCCTGAAAAAATCCTTGAGGAATGCAATATGCTGTGACAGCCTTGTCACGCCTTTGAATGCTTGTGGAACATCTTCCTCCACATTGTCATCACTGTTCCACGCTTTCGGTTCAAGCGGATTTATTTTATAAATTCCCGACATGAAGTCAATGTAACAGCCACCGAGATTTTCGGTCAGCTCCTCAAACTCCGATTCGGGATCAAGGCAGATGATATTTTTGCCACTCTCACGAATGTTCGTGAGTATCAGCTTTAACAGATATGATTTTCCCTGACCACTGTTTCCAAGAATTAAAATATTGCTGTTGGTCTTGTCCTCACTTCGCTTATCGAAATCAACAAGAATATTTGAGCCGAATTTATCTCGCCCGATATACAAGCCTTTTGGATCGGTCTTGCCCGAAAAATTGAACGGATAGAGGTTTGCCGCAGAGCTTGCAGGCAGCACCCTTTCATACATATCTCCGAATTGATTTGTTCCCAACGGCATGACCGACAAAAATCCCTCTTTCTGTCGCAGTGTCAGACGGTCAACCGAAATTTTGGAGCGTGTCAGTTCCATAGAAACATCACTTTGGAGTTCTTTCAACGCCCTCATACTTTTGGCTTTCAGTTCAATGAACACCGAACAGTGCAAAAGCGGTTCTTTATTTCTGCGAAGATTGGCAAGCAAAGTAACAACATCATTCAAGTTGCTTTCGGCTTCGATAGTTTCACTGACATCATTTCCGCCCGACATCAGCTTGTTTTTGCGAGTGGCATTCTGAATTATCTTTCGCTGTTCCATATTTTCAACCAAACGATGATATATCCTCAAAGTAACACCGTTTTTGTCGGCAAGCTGTGCAAGAATAGCCTGTTCTTCTGTTGATGGCGGATATTCCCTAATTGCCCACGCACAGCGATGGGAATCTCCGATTATATAATGGTCTGTCAAAAATTTTATCGTTGACGGCAGTATCATATCAAAAAAATCCTTTGTCCTCTTGCTTTCAAGCTGTTCAGTAGTAAGCTCCTTTTTTCTGCCAATATTTAAAAGTCCCATAATTTTACACCTCAAAAAATTGTTCTCCATCATAATCGGGGATTTTGTCACCGTCCATGCTTGCATCAAAGTATATTGCAAGAAATCTTTTTATATCTCTCTTGCTCATTCGCCTGACTTCAAATCCCTGATCCGATATGACTTTTTCAACACGGTTTGCCGTTGACATCACCTGTTCGGGCTTTGTGGATTTGCACCTTGCAATAAACAAAAACTGTCTTGCGGTCGCTGTTTCCGTCTGAATGTTATCGAGAAAGTCTAAATCCTTTTCAAGCAAACCTCTGATTTTTGAATTGCTCTCCATTTCAATGCGGTCTTTCAGATAATACCTGTTGTCATCAAAACATTCACAGGAATCCGTACAGGACACTTCAATGTCGGGGACAGCAGAAAAAATCATCATCAGATGACGGATTTTCAAATCAATGCTTTCGGGCGATAAGACCGAAATGTTTGTCGGCTGAACCTGATACAGAATAAATTCCGTCCTGCCGACTTTCAAGCCGTTTTTTGTAAAACCTTTTATACCGATAAATTCCTGCGTGGAATTTCCTTTTCGCAATATATTACCCCCATTCAAAATACTGCGGTGTCGTCAAAAAATATTTCACAGCATAGGTTATGAAGTCCATGACCGTTATATCTTCAAGTCTTATTGTCATGAACCCGTAACACATCGTCATTACCGCAAACAGATAAATGCCTGTATTTATCCAGATAAACACCGAAATCAATGCTGCTATTGCCAGAATACAGAAGTCTTTCAGCGACCACAGCCACAGATTCGCTTTTGCTTTCAGATTGTGCGGATATAAATAAGTCGTCAAAAAATCCACCTCATTTCACTGCTCTCGATACCGTTCTTGACAGGTTCACAGCCGTTGTTGTTGCGTGCATGACATTGACCATGTTTACTCTCACGCTTGAATCCAAGCCGAACTGCTGTGCGATTCTCGGTACTTCGTTTGCCGCAAGCATTACACCAAGTCCCAAAAGCATATTGCCGGGGAATGTCATTAAGCCAAGATATAACAGTGTTGTCTGCATGAAAGCTGTCAGACACAAAGCCGCAACCTGTTTTATCCACTGGTTGAAACCGTCCTGATACCCTCTCGGAACGCTGAACATATACAGCGAGCCGACCGCCATTTGTATCACCAGAATGCCGCCACGCTTGATGTTGGCAAAAAATATCTTAATGACACAATATGCAAAGGCTATCATGCACAGCAACATGAAAAGCTGTCCGATATTCGACACACCTATACTGAAACATGAATTTAAAATCGTCATGCACGATATTCCCAAATCCTGCGACTGCGATTGTGCGGTAATGACTGACAAATCCCTTGCAAGTGAATTTTGCAGTGAAATGCAGAATTTATACAATTCCACAGGCACAACTCCTATCATCGAACACGCAAAAAAGCCTTTCAAGATGTTCAAAGCCGTTGTTTTAATGTTCGCTCTGCCACTCTGATACTCGATTGCAACATCGAAAACCGCCACAATAATTCCCGTCACATACAATGCCCACCCGAAAAGCACGAACAGATTTATGGTTGCCTGCACCCATGCCAAATCAAACAAATCCGCACCCATGTTTCCCATGAGAGTGAAAAAATCAGCTATTGCATTATAAATCGTTTCATAGTACCACTGGAGCATGGCTTCCCATATCGCTTCGGAAATTGCAGAGCCTACACCGTTGAATGCACTGCCAATCGCATCTCCGATACCGTTAAAAAAATCTCCCAACCAATCAAACAAACAATATCACCTCCGAAAATTGCCGAACATGATATACTTTTCGTATTTTATATACCTATCGTATAATTTGTTCGGCAATTTCAAGTTTTCAGTCGGGATTTTTTTAGAGAATCGTCCAGATATAAAGCGGTGCTGTCAGCGAAAATATCAGACACGCAAACAAAATTGCCGGTGCCGTGAACTCGAACTGACCATGCTTCCTGTATTCTAAATATGTTGTGGCGACCTTGACAAAGAACAAAATCGCCAGAATCATATCCAAAACGGGGAACACGACATTGTTTACGACCGTCTGCACCTGACCTTTGGCGGCTGTCCAAGTGTTTTCGATTGCCTGAGCGACATTGCCAGTATCGCCCTCCGCAAACACGGGAATTGCCGCAAATGCACAGATTATCATGACCAGCACCGCACAAAGCGAGATTTTAATGAGAGTGTTTTTTCTTATTTTTTTCAATTATTGTGCCTCCTAATTTGTCCTCCGAAAAATATCGGATTGTAATATTTAACTTTTCTGCAAAGCCTGTTTCCATCTTCATGCCCTCTGTGATTTCATCACCGAACACCCAGCATTCATCACACTGCCACATCAGTGAAATGGCAGCTCGTAAGCCTGTTTGTCTATATTCGGTGTCATCATCATTGAGAATTTCCGCATAAAAATGCGGCACGACAGGAGCCGTACCGCACTCGAATGCGTATTTTGCATAACGCTTTGCATTTTCAAGATTTTTCTGTCTGTCGCCTTTCAGTGGCGAACAGATATACACATTTTTCATTCCTCGTCCTCATCCTTTTTTCTGAACTTAATGAGAAGAAATGAAACGACACCGCCCAATGCGACACCGATTATGCCTATCCAGATTCCTGTCAAAGAACTGTCACCTGTTGTGGGTGTTTTGGGAATTTCGGGCTTTTTGTGGAGATGAACAGTCTGATTTTCGTCCTCGATTTCCGCATGGACAGCGATTTTGTTATCCTCATGGAACAGATTTTCAAACACAACGATGTTGGTATCTTTTACGATTACAGAGCTGTCAAAAGTGAAATTCATCTGAATTTCTCCGTTGGAATTTTCAGCTGTGAATTTAACTTCTGCGGTGACTTCCTGACCTTTCACCATGAACGGCTTGCCTGTCGATTTGTCCATAAGAACACCTTTGACGGTGTATTCTTTGCCGATTGTAAGGTTTTTATAGCTTACGGTGTCAGTGATGGTAATTGTCTTTTCTGCTGTAACATCTTTTTTACCGTCTGCTGTTGCTTGGGTGTGGATTTCGGGGATTTTTACTGTAACTGTCTGCTCTTTATCCTCGATATCCGCATGAACAGCCAACTCTATATCGTTATGATACAGAGCTTCAAACACTACTATATCGGTTTCTGCTGTAACAGAAAGTCCGTCAAATTCAAAGTTTACGGTAATTTCTCCGTCAGCAGTTTCAGCTGTAAATTTGACCTCTGCGGTGATTTCCTGACCTTTCACCGTAAACTGCTTGCCTGTCGTTTTATCCATGAGAACGCCTTTGACAGTGTACTCTTTGCCAACTGTCAGATTTTTATAGCTGACGGTGTCCGTAATGATGATTGTTTTTTCTGCGGTAACATCTTTTTTACCGTCTGCTGTGGCTTGGGTGAGGATTTCGGGGATTTTTACTGTAACTGTCTGATCCTCGTCATCGATATCCGCATGAACAGCCAATTCCAAACCGTCACTGTACAGATTTTCAAACACAACAATGTCTGTTTCCTGCTTTATCTCGGAAGCGTCAAAAGTGAATTGAACGGTTATAAATCCGTTGCTTTCTTCTGCTGTAAAAGTGATTTCGGCAGTGATTTCCCTGCCGTCCTCTGTGAAAGGCTCGCCCGTTGACTTGTCCATGAGAATGCCTTTAACAGTGTATTCCTTGCCGATAATCAAGTGTTTGCACTCAACTTCATCTTCAAGTATGAACACATCTGTTGCACCGACTTCTTTTCTGCCCTCAATCGAGGCGGTTGTTCTGATTTCGGGATAACGGTCGTTCACGGCTGTTATCTCAACAACTTCCTCATTCTCCGAAATCGTCACGGGATAATCCGTTTCATTCGGCATAAATCCATCGGCAGGCTTGATTTCATGCACAAGATAGTTCCCGAAAGGCACATCTTCAAATATGAAAATACCGTTTTTATCGGACATTGCTGTCAGAATTGCCGTTTCTTCGGTCAGTTCTTTTTCCTCCGCATTGAACAGTCCAAACAACGCACCCTCAACAGGTTCTCTGTTTTCCCTGTTGATCTTCAAGCCTTTTACACTGCCGTAAATTATCTCGTTGACGATTTTTTCACCGTCATTTGCTGTGATATTCACGGTTTCCGTATCCTGATTTTCATACTCGAAAATGATAGGATATTTTTCATCAGAGAGAATATAATGTTCATCTGTGCTGATTTCCTGAATATAATACTTTCCGAACGGAAGGTCTGTTTTAAAAGTCGCAAAGCCGTTTTCATCACACTTTACTTCTTCAAGCAGTCCGTCTTTTGGGATAGAATTTCCATTTGCGGCGATAATATCTTCATCCGCAAACAGCCCAAATGTTACATTCAAAATTTCATTGTTCATGCCGAGTGCAAATTTTTCATCAATGCCCATGATTTTCGCAAGGTTTATCTGTACTTTCTGTCTGTCGTTCTCAAAGGAAGCCGTTTCAAAAATCACTGTTTCACTCTGTTCGTCATAGGTCAGTTCCACACACTGCGGTTCTCTGTTCAAAGTCATGCCGTAGGGGGCTTTTTGTTCGATAATTCTATATCTGCCGAGATACAGTTCTTTGCTCTTTGCGATGCCCTGATTGTTGGTTATCAGAACTGTCACGAGCGTGTCCTTTTCAATTTTTATACTGCCATGAACAATATCTTCATCGGCATACACGCCAAAGACAGCTCCGTTCAGATATTGAACATCGTATTCAGGCTGATAAACAGTGGGGAGAACAGTGATGTTTCCGTCACGGTCAATCCTGCTGCCTGCTATCGCCAGAACATTTGCGAACACTTCACCAATCTTTTCTACCTGAATACTGCCCTTTTTCAGAACATTCTTGAAAGTTACTGTTGCAGTTTTTTCCGCTTCAACCTTTACTTTCTGCGGTTCTTGCTTTTCATACCTATCATCAACAATTTCTGTCACCGTGTAAGTGCCGGGGACGAGGTCTGAAAGAAGAATTTCGCCTTTGCTGTCCGTTTTTACGGTCTGTTTGAAATTTTTGCCTGTGACAGTAAACTCAATATCGGCAACAACAGAATCTTCGGATACTTTGATTATCTTCAAATCGCCCTTTTTCAGAATATTTTTGAAAGTTACCGTTGCTGTTTTGTCGGCTTCTACCTTAACAGTCTTTGGCTGTTGAGCTTCATATTTTTCGTCAACGCTTTCCGTCACCGTGTAGATGCCGGGGACGAGGTCTGAAAGAAGAATTTCGCCTTTGCTGTCCGTTTTTACTGTCTGTTTGAAGTCCTTGCCTGTGACAGTAAACTCGATGTCAGCAACAACAGAATCTTCGGACACTTTGATTATCTTCAAGTCGCCCTTTTTCAGAATGTTTTTGAAAGTAACAGTCGCTGTCTTATCTGCTTCTACCTTAACAGTCTTTGGCTGTTGAGCTTCATATTTTTCGTCAACACTTTCCGTTACCGTGTAAGTGCCGGGAACAAGGTTTTCAAGCACAATTTCGCCTTTGCTGTCCGTTTTTACGGTCTGTTTGAAATTTTTGCCTGTAACAGTAAACTCAATGTCAGCAACAACATTATCTTCCGAAATTTTTATGATCTTCAAATTACCCTTTTTCAGAATGTTCTTGAAAGTTACCGTTGCCGTCTTATCTGCTTCTACCTTAACGGTTTTCGGCTGTTGGGCTTCGTATCTTTCGTCAATGCTTTCCGTCACCGTGTAAGTGCCGGGGACGAGGTTTGCAAGTACGATTTCGCCCTTGCTGTCGGTTTTCACCGTCTGCTTGAAGTTCTTGCCTGTGACAGTAAACTCGATATCGGCAACAACAGAATCTTCGGACACTTTGATTATCTTCAAGCTGCCTTTCCTCAAAATATTTTTGAAAGTAACAGTCGCTGTCTTATCGGCTTCGACCTTGACGGTTTTCGGCTGTTGGGCTTTGTATCTTTCGTCAACACTTTCGGTCACCGTGTAAGTTCCGGGGACGAGGTTTGCAAGTACGATTTCGCCCTTGCTGTCGGTTTTCACCGTCTGCTTGAAGTTCTTTCCTGTGACAGTAAACTCGATGTCGGCAACAACATTATCTTCCGAAATCTTGATAATTTTCAAATCGCCCTTTTTCAGAATGTTCTTGAAAGTAACGGTTGCTGTCTTATCGGCTTCCACCTTAACAGTTTTCGACTGCTGTGGTTCGTATCTTTCGTCAACACTCTCCGTTACTGTGTAAGTTCCGGGAACGAGGTTTTCAAGGATAATTTCTCCCTTGCTGTCGGTTTTCACTGTCTGTTTGAAGTTCTTTCCTGTAACAGTAAATTCAATATCAACAACGATATTATCTTCTGAAGTCTTGATGATCTTCAAATCGCCCTTTTTCAGAACATTTTTGAAAGTTACCGTTGCTGTTTTGTCAGCTTCTACTTTAACAGTTTTCGGCTGTTGAGTTTCATATCTCTCGTCAACACTTTCCGTCACCGTGTAAGTGCCGGGAACGAGGTTTTCAAGAACAATCTCGCCTTTGCTGTCCGTTTTTACGGTCTGTTTGAAATTTTTGCCTGTGACAGTAAACTCGATGTCGGCAACAACAGAATCTTCAGACACTTTGATGATCTTCAAGTTGCCCTTTTTCAAAATGTTTTTGAAAGTAACAGTTGCAGTCTTTTCGGCTTCCACCTTGACCGTTTTCGGCTGTTGAGCTTCATATCTTTCATCCGCACTCTCTGTCACGGTGTAGGTGCCGGGAACAAGGTCTGAAAGAAGAATTTCTCCGCTTGCATTGGTTTTTGCGGTTTTCCTGTAATTCTCACCTTTGATAATAAACAGAATATCCGCAACCACGCCGTCCTCTGATGTCTTTATGAGTTTTAGACTACCCTTTTTCAGAACATTCTTGAAAGTGACAGTTGCCGTTTTATCGGCTTCAATTTTAACGGTTTGAGGATTCTGAGGTTCATACCTCTCGTCAACGCTCTCGGTCACTGTGTAAGTGCCGGGTACAAGGTTTTCCAGTGCGATTTCTCCATCGGCATTTGTCTTGACCGTCTGTTTGAAATTTGCACCCGTTACCGTGAATTCAATATTTTCAACGACATTGTCCTCGGAAACTTTGAAAATTTTTAAACTGCTCTTTCTGATGGTGTTTTTGAAAGTTACCGTTGCAGTCTTTTCGGCTTGTACTCTGACTTTTTTAGGAGCCTGCGGTTCATAGCGGTCATCGACACTTTCTGTCACTGTGTAAACTCCGGGCAAAAGATTTTCAAGAAGTATTTCGCCTTTGGAATTTGTTTTTGCTGTCTGTCTGAAATTCGTTCCCGTAACAGTAAATTCGATGTCGGCAATCTTGCCATCTTCGGAAGTCTTGATGATTTTCAAATCTCCCTTTTTCAAGGTATTTTTGAAAGTCACGGTCGTTTCCTGATTGGCAACGACAGAAACTGTCTGTGCAGGCTGTTCTTCGTAACGCTCATCAGCAACTTCCGTTATTTTGTAATTTCCGGGTACGAGGTCGGGGAGAACAAGTTCACCGTCTGCATTGGTTATTACTGTTTTGCTGTAATTTTTGCCCTCTACGATAAATTGGATTCCCTCAATTTCTCCGTCCTCTGAAACTTTCTTGATTTTCAATTCGCCTTTTTTCAAAATGTTTTCAAATTCAACCGTTGCAGTCTTGTTCGCTTCCACTTTTACGGTTTTAGGAGCCTGTCCAATATATCGGCTGTCTGCATTTTCAGCGACCATATACGAACCTGGCAGGAGGTCGGAAACCAAGATTTCACCGTTCTTATCACTTTTGGCTATCTTCCGATAGCCGTTCGGACCTGTGATGACAAACTCAATATCGGCAATAATGCCGTCCTCTGAAGTCTTTATGATTTTCAAATTACCTTTTTTGAGGATATTGGCAAATGAAACAGTTGCCGTTTTGTTCGCTTCAACATTAACAGTTTTCGGAGGCTGTCCTACATATCGGCTGTCGATAGTTTCAATAACCATGTACGAACCGGGGACAAGGTCTGACAAGAGAATTTCGCCCTTGTCATTGCTTTTTGCCGTTCTTTTGTAGCCGTTTGAACCTGTTATCGTAAACTCAATATCGGCAATTATTCCGTCCTCTGATGTTTTGATTATCTTCAAATCTCCCTTTTTCAAGGTGTTTTTGAAAGTGACAACTGCCGTTTTATCGGGTTCGACAGTCACCGTCTGTGTCGGCTGTGACTCATACTTGTCACTTACACTTTCAGTGATTTTATAAACACCGGGCTTTAAGTCGCTCAACAAAAATTCACCGTTGGAATCGGTTTTAACAGTTTTTGTGTAATCATCACCCTGAACAGTGAATTCAATGTTCGAAATAACTCCATCTTCCGATGTTTTCACCAATTTCAGACTTCCCGATTTGGTAATTATTTTGAAATAAGCGTTCACGGAAGCATTCGTTGCACCGACAATGACATCCTGTATGCCGGGATCACCGAATGGAACAAGTACCGTATTCACAGTCGGTAAAGATTTTGATGCACCGAACACAAGCGGATTTTTGATGGCAGTTTTGGAAACAAGTCTTAACTGATTGCCCGATTTTGTAACCGTGACACCGTTTCCCGACTTGAAATCGAACTTGTCAAGCACATTATTATAATCTGTCAGTGTCAGCGAATAACCGCCCCCAATGCTGTCCATTGAATAAGTGTTTGCACTTTGTATATCTTTCTGTGCAAAACTCGGAACCGTTTCAAAGGTCTGCATACTGTTGACGATGGTGTCATAATTGGCTTTCATGCCTGCATTGTAGCCGCCTGGCGTCATGCCGTCAATGAACTTTCTGTCCACAAGCTTGTAGCCATTTGTGGATTCTCGGCAGCCCGAAACAAGTTCCCACACTACCAACTGCGTAGCCGCCCATTTTTCATCACCCGTTCCCGAAAGTGAACTTTCCGAACCGGGCTTTCCGCACAGCAAAGCAAGATTTATTGCTTTCTGCTGTATGGAAGTGAGATTATCCCATGTACTCGAACCGCCCTCTGTCAAAATATCGCCCGAATAAATCGAGTGTCCGGGCTGAATGCAGTAGGCTTCTTT
>DEFH01000015.1 GCA_002350705.1 Ruminococcaceae bacterium UBA2857 | reverse complement strand
GATCTGTCCTATTCGGAAGAAGGAGCGAATGCCGTTGCCGTCAAGTCGCAGTTTATTATGACGATAGTAGAAACGGCAAAGGGACTTGCTCTTACATCTAACGAAAAATCCATCATCGACCGATGCGTAAAGCAACTGTACCGTCAGTTTATGGCTTCGGGCGGCGAAAAGGATATGCTGCCGACCTTGCTTGACTTCTATAATCTGCTTCTCAATCAGAACGAACAGGAAGCACAGGATATCGCTACTTGTATTGAACTGTATGCAAAGGGTAGCTTCAATGTCTTTGCTCATCAGACCAATGTAAACATTAACAAGCGTTTTCTTGTTATTGATATATTCGAGATGGGCGAACAGCTCCGTGCAGTCGGCTTACAGGTCATTCTTGAATATCTGTGGCAGAGAGTAATTGAGAACGAATCAAAAGGCAAGCGTACTTGGATATGGATAGATGAGTTTTCCTACTTCTTCACGGACGGCGAGGGCAAGGAAACGACCCGTTCCGGCGATTTCTTCGCAAAGGTCTACAAGCGTATCAGAAAGCACGGCGGCACCGTCACCGGCATTACGCAGAACATCACTGAGGTGCTTGAAAGCAGGCAGGCTCAGAGAATGCTCGGCAATGCGGAGTTTGTTGTATTGCTCCAACAAAAGAAAGAGGACTTGGTAGCAGTGACAAGACTGTTTGACCTTTCTGATTCTCAGGTATCACACCTGAAAACCGGTGAGCTTGGCAGTGGTCTGATAATCTGCGGACAGAAGATAATACCGTTCCATAAGCCGATACCGCAGGACAGCCTGATGTATCGTATCTGCACAACAAAGCTGTCAGATAAAACCGAGGGTGGTTGATGACTATGGGAAAGATACAATTCAAGTCCGGCAAGACAAAAACAAAGGTATTTGAGGACAGCATTGAAACCAAAAAAACTGTGCTGCCCATAGCCGAAAAGATTGACCCGTGGGCAGAAATTCAAGAAAAAAAGCCTGACAAAACCGAGGACGAACGGCAGCATTATAAAAACGCTGCGGAGGTTTATGAGTATCTTTACAGCAAGCTGACTTTCAAATACAACATTGATACGATATCCGTCTATCAGCTCTCGGATAAGAAAAGCACTGACGGACGGCTACATTATCATAAGGTTTACGGGACGGAGATCAGCCCGTATGAGATAGAGAAATTCTTCGGGTATGATTCTCCGTTTATTCGTACCAATGCGGCAGGCTTTACGGATAACCGTATGCACAGGTCAAGGCTTATAGAGCGGTTCGGCAATCGACTTATCGTTGTATCAAGCTCCGCTTATGAAGCATTCCGTTCGGAATACGATTTGCAAATGATACGAAATGAACTGAAAACTGCGTTTAAGGAGGTGGAGAAATTTTGAACATTGTTATAGCTGCGGATAAAAAATATACGAAAATTTTCAGAGATGCACTTACACAACACAACATTCTCGGCTTTGAGCCGGAGCTGAAAAGCAATTTTGTCAGCAGGATAGCAGAGCATTACAATCCGCATATACTGATCGTTGTCGGCGGTGTAAGAAGCAGAAAGATCGACTTTTTCGATACTCTGCCAGAGTTGCGGAAACAATGCCCTACAATGCGTATTATCTACTTCTTCGGACGGCTGACCGATGAAACCGAACAGAGTTACATTGATGTGTGTGCAAAAATGTTTCCGTGCGGTTATTATGAGGTCGTTCCTTATGATATGTATGAGCGTGGTTTTCGGAGCAAATTAGCGGAGATACTTGATACTCCGCTTACTGCCGATGATGTCAAGAAGCTGATAGCTGACCGGCAGGAAGAAAAACTGCATACCGAGATACTTGTGCAGAGTGTAGACAGGATAATCGACACTACGCCTGTCAGTTTCGATAAAAGGGAAATAGAGGCAGAATATGACGATAGCCATATAGAGAGGTTTGACGAGCCGCAGGAGCTTCTCACGGAACAGCAAAGCGAACATATCACTATCGCAATAGGCACTATCTCAGAAAAGCAGGCAGGCTGTACGCAGACTGCACTTGAAATTGCCGTTCTGCTGACAAAAGCAAAACAGTCTGTTGCGGTGTTCTTGGAGGACGAAACCTACGAAAACTATATCAACTATCACGGTATAGAATCAGCCCCGAACGGCTGTCAGGTCAATGATCTGACCTTCTTTCCCTTGTCGATCTACAAGGACAAGAGAATGTATGTACGGTTTTCGGTTCTCGATGTAGGCTATGCTCCTATCGTTCAGGAGGATGCCGCATATCCGTACTTTGAAGCTGCCGAGATAAAGATTTGCGTATGCTCATTCAACGAATGGGATATCTCAAAGTTAGCAGACTATCTGAACAGTCCATTGCCATACATCAAAGAGATCAACTATGTTTTCTTTCCTGTCAGTGAAGAAACCTATGTGCAGTTTCAGAAACAGATGGACAAAGGACACTGCAAGTCCTTCCGTATCCGCAACAGTCCTCACTACACAAAGCCATGCGATTGGAACACGGGAGTTTATAACAAGATCATGAACAGCTACATTGACCTTGATATCGGCGGCAAGAAGCAGAAAAAGCGACTTCTGTTCGGCTTGTTTTGAACGGAGGTATTGCCGTGACATTGCTGTTTTTTGTATTGTTTATTATCATCGTGATACAGAATTTTTATATACGCTACTTAAAAAAGGAAATCTGCCTGCGTGACGGCACATATCAGCCCAAAAAACGGAAACGACTTTTCCGCAAAAGGAAAGATGAAAAATGAACAGAGAGCAGATCAAGCTGACGGCAATAGCGGCTATGACGATCAATCATACTGCTATTGCCTTAGTGCCGCCGCAAAGCGTTATGTACATCATAATGACCGATATAGGCTATCTGACGGCTGTCACGATGTGTTATTTCCTCGTTGAAGGGTATTACCATACCCGTTCTAAAATGGCGTATATGCAGCGTTTAGGCGTATCTGCGATAGTATCTCAGGTTCCCTATATGCTTGCTCTCGGTCTCCGTCAGCTCAATATGCTGTTTACGCTTTTCATTTGCTTTGTTGTTATTTGGGTAATGGACAAGGTAAAACAAATGGTACTGAAAATTCCTGCCGTTGTCATTCTGTTCTGCTGTTCATTCTTCTGCGATTGGGCTTTCAAAGCAGTGCTGTTTACTGTGTTCTTTGCTCTGACATATCGGGCAAAGCAAAGTCTTGTCATACCGTTCTCGGCTGCCTTTTTCGTTCAATTCTGCCTTTCGCTGTACGAATATCAGCAGGCTTATCCCGATTGGCAAACGCTGTTGCTTTCTCTTGCTTCGTCTGCCGGTATCATTCTTTCCGGCTATCTTATCATCAGAAAATACAACGGCAAACGCTCAGATAAACATAAGACCTTTTGGAAATGGTTTTTCTATCTGTACTATCCGTTGCACCTTACATTGCTCTATATAATAAAACTTACGCTTGGAGGAATCTTACAATGAAAAAAGCTGAAATCAAACTATTGACGGAAATCGTAATAGACCTGAATGACTTTACTCCTGCTGAACGGAAAATGTATGACCTCGGTGGTTTTATCGCTGTCAAAAAATATGCACCTGATCCGTTCAGAAAACCGGAGACTACGGTGGTGCATTACTATCAATGTAATTCAAAGCCTGTGTCGGATCATCAGATTACGGTTCCGTTGGATTTTGCCGCCAACAGGAACATCGGGTTTGATTTGGACAATAAGACCTTCTTGACAACATTTGCTTATTTGAATTACGCTATGTTATGTGCCGTATTGGAACGTTGTCAGGAACTCGGATGGGATAAATAATAATTTTGGGGCTTCAAGCCCCAT
>DEFH01000066.1:36681-56277 GCA_002350705.1 Ruminococcaceae bacterium UBA2857 | reverse complement strand
TTCCTGCTTCATCGTCCTCGTAACCTACTAACTCCACAGGCGTAAAATCGGGCTGAACCATCCCTACTTGTTATTTATCAGGCTAAAAGCCTTAATCCTTCCGAAAGGATATTTTTTGCGGCATTAATATCTCTGTCATGAATTGCTTGACATATTGGACATATCCAATTCCGAACAGATAAGTCTTTTGTTTCGGAATTCTGATATCCGCAGCATGAACATAACTGACTGCTTGGGAAAAATATATCTATCTTCTGATAAACACGACCATTCCACTGTGCTTTGTACGCAAGCTGTCTTGTAAACTCATACCATGACACATCCGCAACGGATTTTGCCAAATGATGATTTTTCATCATGTTCTGCACTTGTAAATTCTCTGTCACTATCACTTGGTTTTCGCTGACAATTTTCAGAGAAATTCTGTGCAGATAATCTTTTCTGATATTGGTTATTTTTTCATGGCATTTTGCGATTTTTATCCTTGCTTTATGATAATTACTGCTGCCTTTTTTCTTATGTGTTAACTGACGCTGTAGTTTTATCAGCAGTTTTTCATATTTTCGTAATATTTTTGGATTTTCATACTTATCTCCGTCAGAAGTAATGCAGAACTCTTTAATGCCTAAATCCAAACCTATTGCTTTATTGACAGACGGTAATGCTTCGTGTGTTGTTTCCACAAGAAAGGAAGCATAGTATTTTCCGCTTGGTGTCTGTGAGATCGTTGCTGATTTTATATTACCGTCAAATCGTCTGTGAATCTTTGCTTTCACCCATTTTACTTTCGGCAGTTTTACTTTATTATTATCAAAATCAACTTCGATATTTCCGTTTGTATAATTCGTCGTGTAGGATTTACGATGATCATGCTTACTTTTGAATTTCGGATAGCCTGCGTGTTCCTTAAAAAACTTCCTGTAAGCACTGTCCATATTGTAAACGGCATTTGTAAGGGCAAATTTATCGACTTCTTTCAGCCATTCGTATTGTGCTTTCAGTTCTCTGTTACAATAATTATTACAATCTGTTTTGCTTAAAGATTTTTTCTCCTGTTCATAGGCATTTTTCCGGTGAGCTAATGTCTGATTGTATACAAAGCGGCAACAGCCGAAAGTTTTGGCAAACTGTATTTTTTGTTCTTCATTCGGATATAACCTATACTTGTATGCTTTTAACATCTGCTGTCACCACCTTTATTTTTATTATATCAAAAAACTACGCTTTTGGCAACCTTAACCCACCGTCTAAAGCCGGTGGGTTAAGGTTGCCATTATTTCAATATTATTGTGCATGATACATTGCAATCAGTTCTCTGATACGGTCGGTTCTGTCGGAAAGATACAGGTAGCCTAATAATGCTTCAAAACCTGTGGCATAGTGATAATCCTGTGTACGCTTGTGAGCGTGAGCCGTATGGGCATTTCTGCCACGCCTGAAAACATCCGCTTCCTCCTCGGTCAGAAACGGCTCTATTTTTTTGAACAGTTCCGCCTGTGCCTCACATCTGACACGCTCCACTTTCATGCTGTTCAGGGCTTTGACAGGGCGGTTCGCACTGCACACGATTTCCTCCCTGACAAACAAGTCATATACTCCGTCTCCGATAAACGCAAGCGTCAGGGGACTCAACTGTTTGGGATCACATTCATACTCCGTTAAACGCATACTTTCTTCCATCACTCCACAAACTCAAATTCTATATCGTACATACTGACCGTATCGCCTTCCCGAATCCCCGCCTCTTTGAGTGCCTCAATAACACCTGAATTGATAAGCACTCTCTGGAAATACTGCAACGATTCGGAATCGTCAAAATTAATGCCTCTGAGGACTCTCAAAAGCCATTCGCACTCGACAAAGTAGATATCGTCATTTTTGGTAATTTTAACAGTCTGCTTTTCCACTTCCTCTTCGGGAATGACAGGTGCCTGTTCGGGTTCATATCTGACAACGGGGGGAAGTTTGGAAAGCTGTTCCTGTATTTCTTTCAGAAGCGGTTCTGTTTCATAAGAGATTGCCGCCATAATCGGAAAAAATCTGTATCCCTTTTCTTCCACATATTTTCGGAAATCCTCGACGGTTTCATCGTCAGTTAAATCACACTTGTTGCCTGCCACAATCATCGGTCTTTTGGCAAGTTCGGGATTGAATTTTGCAAGCTCACTGTTGATGGTTTCAAAATCCTGTTTGGGATCGCGTCCCTCACTGCCCGATACATCCACCATATGCACCAACAGTCTGCACCTCTCCACATGACGCAGGAACTGATGTCCAAGTCCCAGACCTTCGTTGGCACCCTCTATCAATCCCGGAATATCCGCCATGACAAAGGAGCTTTCCGCTCCCATTCTCACAACGCCCAGGACAGGTGTTATCGTGGTAAAGTGATAGTTGCCGATAACAGGCTTGGCCTCGCTGACAACCGAAATAAACGTAGATTTTCCGACATTTGGGAAACCGACAATTCCTACATCTGCCAATAATTTCAATTCAAGCTGTACTTCAAAGCTCTCACCGGGCATACCGGGCTTTGCAAAACGTGGTGTCTGTCGGGTAGGCGTGGCAAAATGGGTATTGCCCCAGCCACCCTTGCCGCCTTTGGCAACCACAACGGGTTCACTGTCGGAAACATCGGCTAAAATTCTGCCTGTTTCATACTCTTTCACCACTGTACCCAAAGGCACTCTGATGATTAAATCAGGGGCTTTTTTGCCGTTGCACCTGCCGCCACGACCGTTTTCGCCTTTCTGAGCGGTGTATTTTCTCTTGTAGCGGAAATCCGCCAGTGTGGAAAGATTGGTATCTGCCACAAATACGATATTTCCGCCACGACCACCGTCTCCGCCGTCGGGGCCGCCTGAGGCTACATACTTTTCCCTGTGAAACGCAACCGCACCGTCTCCTCCGTCACCTGCTTTGATAAAGATTTTCGCAATATCCACAAACATACAATATTCCTCCCTGTTTTTTATGCTAACCGATAAAGAGCGTAGTCACGTGAAAACATGACATAGTCTCCTATATATGTGAACTCTTTCGCAATGGAAAGATTTTTATAAAAATTGATATAGATTTTCTCATATTCTTTTTCATTCATGCTGCTATATTCGAGAATATCCTTTTCTTTATTGTATATTTTAATCAAGTAACTGCCGTCAGCGTTATATTCCGGATATTGCAAGAATAAATAAACCGGCTTATCTGACGCAACGCTTTCCAGTTCACTTTGACATTCTTCTTCGGCTCCCGTGTAAGTGACAAAAACTTGATCGACATGATACATCTCGGCAGGGAGATAATTCATCATCCAGACCTCATTGAGTTCACATGCCGACAGAATACATAATGCTCCTGTTGTCATGGCATCCACGCTTTTGATGTCGCCTTTTTCATCAAACAGATAATTCAGTCCCGTTGCCGGAAGGCGTACTATGGTAACAAACAGCAAAATAACTGCCGTGATCTGTTTGTGATATTTGCTCCATGAGAGCAGAAATCCGATGATACACGCAATCAGCACCGCTGTAAGCGGATACAGCATGAAAATATACCGCTCTATATAAAACATGGAAGCAAAGGCGATACTGTAAGCAGTCAGGGCTGCTATCGTTATAATGCACAGAAATATCACAGCCGTCGGAAACTGAATTTTCCGGAATTTTCCTGCCATGGCTGTCAACAGTTTTTTAAAACGGAATTTTTTCAGAGAAGATGCTTTGTTTTTAAGTTTTCCCAAAAATGCAATAACAGGCTTTTTGTCTCTGAAAAGGTACAGCAGAGGAATTGCCATGATAATGGCTGCCATGAAAACCGCAATCAATGTCGGAATCCAGAAAATCAGAATAGATTCACTGACAGGAAAAACGGCTCCGAGCAAATACCGGACACATATTCGGAACTGCCACCAAAAATTAGTGGCTGCGTGTTCCGTTTCGGAAAACATATTGGGAAGATAAGCCGGAAAAATCAGCATTGCTGCGGCTGTTCCTCCTGCAACGGAGCATCCGTAGGCCCAGAATACTTTCCACTGCTTTCTGACAAGATAACGGATACAAAAACACACTGCCGTCACAAATGCCAGAAACAAAAACAAATACTGTGTCAATGCACCGCAGACAGTAACAATGACAATCGGAATCAATTGTTTTCTCAGCGGCCTGCTGTCAGTCACCGTCAGCCTGACATGGCAATACCAGAAAATCACGGTCCACATTGCCAGCATACAGTACATTCTGATAAAAATCGTCAGGTCAATCGCTCCCGTGGAAAATCCCCACAGGGCACACACACACAATGCCAGATATTTGGATTTCAGCAGATAACGGGAGAGTTTGTACAAAAATATCTGCGTGACGATAAAGCATATAAAATTAATCACATAGCCGAACACATACGAAAATGTATCGGGAAAAAAAGAACAAAGTGTATGCATAACAGAATAATAGAATGGCGGATGTCTGTCCATTGACTGATTGTACCATACGGAATCATAACGAAACTGTTCGCCTTTCTGCACGGTCACATAGTTTCTGATGACATCTCCGGAAAACCAGTGGTTCAGATACTGGTCATGATTTTTGCCAATCGTGCCTCGGATACTGTCAACATCCAGATATGGTTCATAAAAGCTGTTTGCCAAAGCATAGCTGAAAATTTCATCGGAATGATACCCTTTTTTTCTGTTGACAATCACATCTGTAATGTGAATGAGCTGCAGCAGAATCAGCAGTGCCAGCAGTATCGGCACAAAATATTTTGCACGAAGCAGTTTCAAACATTTTTCTTTCATAACAAAATCCCCCCTTTTTTCATGAAAAAAGAGCCCCGACATCATGCCGAAGCTCTCAATTTTTACCGTTAAGCTGCAAGCCTCTGCCAATTACTCGGCAGCGTATACAGAAACCTGTTTACGGTCACGTCCCACACGCTCAAATTTAACATTGCCGTCAATCAAAGCAAAGAGGGAATCATCTGAACCACGTCCGACATTGTTGCCGGGATGGATGTGAGTACCACGCTGTTTGACAAGAATATTGCCTGCGAGTACAAACTGACCGTCTGCACGTTTTGTGCCGAGACGTTTGGATTCGGAATCACGTCCGTTTTTGGTAGAACCGCCGCCCTTTTTGTGAGCGAAAAGCTGAATATTAATTCTAAGCATTTATTACACCTCCGTATTAATGACTTTTAGATATTCGGGATACTGCTCCTCTGTACCGAGCAGATGGAGCTGAAAGCCTGCGAGAATTTCCCTGCATTTTGGAGCATCCTGTTCTGACACACGGACATACATATAGCCGTCATCTGCCTGAGCACACGCATCGGCACGAATCACTTCCGTGATAGTGTTAGCCGTCATGTATGCTGCGGATGACACGAATGCACACAGGGTATCCTGTCCGTATTCTGCCGTTTCTGCATGGCCTGTCAGACGAAAGCCCAGGATTGTGCCGTCAGACCTGACAAAAAGTTCTGCCTGAATCATGCCTCAATAGACTGGATTTCCACCTTGGTATAGAACTGTCTGTGGCCCATTTTGCGTTTCTCGCTTTTCTTGGGTTTATAGGTAAAGACAGTAATTTTCTTACCCTTAGCGGTTTTGAGCACCTTGCCTGTTACCTTTGCACCCTCAACGGAAGCACCTGTCTTAAAACCGTCGTCTGTGCCGGCTGCTACTACCTTAAATTCCACGGTAGCATCGTTTTCAGCGTCAAGCTTTTCCACATAGATTACATCACCGTTAGTAACCTTGTACTGCTTGCCGCCTGTTTCAATAATTGCGTACATTGTTTTGCACCTGCCTGTTCGTTCAAGCTCGCTGCCGTAGGCGGAGCGGACACACTCTCTTGCAAAAGCCCACAGTATGCGGCTCTTCTATCATACCACATGAAGTTTTTTCTGTCAAGCACTTTTCTCAGTCATACTTTGAGAAAAATTCCATCAGTTCCTTGAAAGAGGATTCTGTCAGCTGCTCTGTTGAATTGTAGTGCAGCAGCAGGCTGCCCGCATCATCGGGATCACGGAGATTTTCAGGAATCGTAAAATCAACCGTTGCGAGATACTCATCCCAGTGAGCCAGCTTCCATGTATCACGGTCGGAATCCCTGTCGATCATACGCTGATGGCAGACTTCCGGATCCGTCACAATCCAGATAACTGTCAGTTTGGCATCATAACCTTTGAGTTTTTCACGAAGTTTTGCTATGTAGTCATTGTCTCTGATTTCCTGTGTAAACGGAGCATTCACCATGACCAGATTTTCATATTTGAGTGCCTCAAATGCGAGATCCATAATGACATCATATTCATAATCTCTGATTTCCTTCTGAAAAAACGCAGAGCTTCTGTTGTACGGTTCGCCCGCAACGGCAAAGATCTGTTTGGAAAGCGGTATCAGTGTATCCTTATCGAGATAAACGATATGCTTTATCTCGGTAGCCAGTCTTTTTGAAAGCTTGGTTTTGCCGCAGGCCGGAGGCGATGTCACGAAGATCATTCTTTTTTCCATTGATAAAACTCCCTTAATTCAAAATTCCGCACGATACGGAGAATATTGTAAATACTGAAAACTCAGCATCAAGATTAACACATTCGACATATATCATAACATATTCTTCCCAAAAAATCCATATATTTTTATAAAAAATTTGCAGCATTTTTTTCAGCAGATTGTATAGGTTCAATCGGCATTGGCTTTGGCGATTTCGTCAATCTGGCTGCGGATTCTCAGAAAGGCATCGGTTACAATGGGATCAAACTTTTTGCCGCGCTGTTCCAGGATATTGTCAAAGACGACAGCGGTAGGAACGGCTGCTTTATAAGCTCTCTTGGCGGCAAGGGCATCAAAGTAATCCGCAATCGTCATAATTCTGGCACAAAGCGGAATCTGGTCGCCTTCTATGCCGTAGGGATAGCCGGAGCCGTCCCAGCATTCATGATGATACAGAGCGACGCATTTGGCAACTTTGAGAAATTCCTCATCTTCAATATCCGCCATGGATTCTTCAATAATTTTTTTGCCGTTGACGGTATGACTTTTAATGGCATCGAATTCTTCTTTGGTCAGTCTGCCGGGCTTTTGGAGAATCGCATCGGGAACGGTAATTTTGCCGATGTCGTGCAGAGGAGCGGAACGCATGGTATCCGTCATATACTGTTCGTCAAGAATATCGCTGTAATCTCCGTGACGTTTCAGTTCATTGACAAGTGCCGCCACATATTCCGTTGTACGTTTGACGTGTTTTCCCGTACTGCCGTCACGGGCTTCTATGATATTGGCAAAGCTGATAATGATCTGGTTCTGCATATTCTGGATAGCCGTCATTTTTTCTTCAACGCTGACATCAAGCTGACTTCTCTTGCTGTCCACAGAGGAGAAAATTCTTGCGGTATAGATCGCCGTTACAATAAAACTAATCGTAACATTGACAATCAGCAGTCCGATATTGACGGCATACGGCAGATTATACAAAGGTCTCTTGTCGCTGAAGAACACCACCAGACAGATAAACGTCACAGATGCCACGGCAATAATAATATTTCTCACATAACTCATCAGCTTTCCCTTGTTGCCGATGAGAGCCGTCATAAAAATCAACGGTATCATTAAATACTGAAAGCCCGACTGCAATCCGAACAGCGTCACGCTGCATATCTGATGCAGGAACAGCTCAAAGCACGTCAGCAGAATACACGGCAGCCATGAGCCTTTGAAATATTTCAGCATGATAACAAACACCGCATACAGTATCACACAAATCATATCAAACAGCTGCATATTGGCGATTCTGAAATACGAAAACACCAGCATATAAATGGCATGAAGCACCAGACATATCAGAAAAAACATATTCAACGGTGCCGTAAATGACGCAAAGGCGGCATAATCCTTGTCATTATTGTATGCGGGAGTTCCTACAAAAAAATCAACGACTTTATTTTTTTTATCACCTTTCATAAGAACACAACTTTCTCATTCAAAATTCAAGATTATTATGTATTATTATAATATANNTTAGCAATATAATTTTGTAGTATTTTTTCGGAACAGGTGAGATTTTATGTTTATTACTGTCAAATGGAATCGGTTTATGATGATTGGTATGCTGGCTGTTGTTCTGTCGGGAGTGTGCTTTGGGATTCTTTTCGGGAGAAGCATTGCCGTTTCCGTTCCTCAGGAAAGCGTACAAGTTGCGGTTATCATGTATCACGGACTTTTGGATGACTCTGAAAAACAGAATCAGTACGTGATTGATCCAAGGTATTTTGAAGAGGATTTGCAGTATCTTTGTGATAACGGCTATCACACGATTTTTGCCAGCGAACTGATCAGCCATTTTGAAAAAGGAACTCCTTTACCCGAAAAGCCCGTTCTGCTGACATTTGATGACGGCTATTACAATAATTATACGCTTGCCTATCCGCTTTTGAAAAAGTATCACTGTAAAGCGGTCATTGCTCCTATCGGCTATGCCGCTGACGAGGCGGAAAGGGATACTCCCCAGAATCCCGCCTACTCCCAGTGTACATGGAAACAGCTCCGGGAAATGGCAGAGTCAGGTTTTGTTGAAATTCAGAATCACACTTACAATTTGCACCATATCGACAACGGCAGAAACGGTGCGAAAAACAATCCGGGTGAAAATCTGTCGGATTACCGAAAAATGCTGACTGACGACCTGACCATGTTCAACAGCAGAATGTATGAAGAAATCGGCCAATATCCCGAAGTGATTGTTTTTCCGTTCGGCTCAAGAAGCCCGGAAACCCTGAAAATCGTCAAAGAAATGCACTTCAAAGCCGCCTTTGACTGTGAAGAAAAACTCAATACATTTTCCTGTGCGGACGATCTGTTTTACATTCACCGTTTTCTCCGTCCGAATTATCTGTCATCAAAAGAGTTCTTTGAGAATAAAGTTGATATAGACTCTATCAGCAGTCAAACAATTTAACGGAGGTTTTTTGCCATGCCAAGCGTCTTTTTAAGCCCGTCCACTCAGGAATACAACCCCTACGTTGACGGAGGAAACGAAGAATATTACATGAATATCATTACAGATGCACTGATTCCCTATCTGGAAGCAAGCGGCATTGAATATGAACGCAACGATCCTTCCAAAACCTTTGCCAATTCCGTGAGACTGTCCAATGCAGGAAATTTTGATTTGCATCTTGCCCTGCACTCCAATGCCGCCCCGCCTCAGAACGCAGGACAGGCAAGAGGAAGTCAGGTCTACTATTACAGGGACAGCGAACAGGCAAAACGTGCCGCCAATATCTTCGCCAACAATCTGAAAGAAATCTATCCCATTCCCTCCAAAGTCGAGACCGTTCCGACAACCACTCTCAGCGAACTCAACCGCACCAAAGCTCCTGCCATTCTGATTGAGCTTGCCTATCATGACAACCCCGATGATGCCCAATGGATCCGTGACAATATCGGTGCAATTGCACAGAATCTTGCCGTTTCCGTCAGTGACTTTCTCGGCATTGCGGAACAGTCTCCCTCCCCTGCACAGACAGGCACTGTCACCACACAGAATTCCAACCTGAATCTCCGTGCAGAACCCTCACAAAATGCCGCTGTTGTCGGACGCATCCCCAACCGTACCAAAATCACGCTCCTCGGCAAAACAGACGGCTGGTATCTGACTTCATGGAACGGTGTCAAAGGCTATGTTTCAGGAAATTATGTCACTCTTGACCAATAAAACTTTTTTATTTTTGTCGTTTTTATCGCAAAAATCTATTTACAAAGATAAGAATTTATGATATATTATAAAAATATCAGGAATAATTATTGTTTTGGAGAGATCATCATGCAGGGAAAACGGAATTTCAGTGCCAAACGTGAGGCTATTTATACGCTTCTTTCTTCTACAGAGACTCATCCCTCTGCCGAATGGATCTATGAACAGCTCAAACCACAGATTCCCGATTTGAGTCTCGGAACGGTCTATAGAAATTTAGCCGTTTTCAAGGAGTCGGGCCTTATCAAATCCATCGGCATTTTTGACGGACAGGAACGCTTTGATCCCAATATCTCCCAACATTCCCATTTTGTGTGTACCTGCTGTTTCAAAATTATCGACATTCCAAAATCCAAATGCTTGTTCATGGAACAAAATGTCTGCCAGTATGTGGAAAATCAGTGCAATGTCCGTATCGAGGACTACAGCATTACGTTTTACGGCTTATGCGAGGACTGTTCCGAAAATCAGGCTGTCGCTGTCCAAAAGGACAGTTGATATATTCAAAAAATCATGAAATCGGAGGATCTGAAAATGAAAAAATTTGTCTGTTCCGTATGCGGCTATGTGTATGAGGGGGCAGAGGCTCCCGAAAAATGCCCTGTCTGCAAGGCTCCCAAAGAAAAATTCTATGAAAGCAAGGCTGACGCTTCCTTTGCTACCGTACATGAAGTAGGCGTGGCTAAGGGTGTTGATCCCGAAATCTATCAGGAACTTATCAACAACTTCAACGGCGAGTGCAGCGAAGTCGGTATGTATCTTGCGATGGCAAGACAGGCTGACCGTGAAGGTTATCCCGAAATCGCCGCCGCTTTCACAAAGTACGCTTTTGAAGAGGCGGAACACGCTGCCAAATTTGCAGAACTGGTCGGTGAAGTTCTCACAGACAGCACAAAGAAAAATCTCCAGATGCGTGTTGATGCCGAAACAGGTGCCTGTGCAGGCAAGTTTGAACTGGCTAAAAAGGCAAAGGCTCAGAATCTTGACGCTATCCATGACACCGTTCATGAAATGGCAAAAGACGAGGCTCGTCACGGTGCAGGCTTTGCCGGTCTCCTGAAAAGATATTTCGGTGAATAAATAAAAGAAAAGTCCTCCGATGACAGTCGGGGGACTTTTTGATTGTCATTCCAGAATTGCAGCGGCATTTTGTACTTCCTTTTGTGTGTCGTCACTCTCCAGATAATCATATGAATACAGCATAAAACCGTCTGCCTGAACAGTACGGCCATATTCAATCTGTTTTTGCAGATTGTCGTCACTCAAAAGCCATGTTCCGCTGTCAGCGTCAGAGCCTGCTTTATACACGCCCAGTCCGAAATATAATTTGATATTCGGATCTGTCACAGTGGCTTTCCATCTGTCGGCAAGAGGATTGAACGGAAATGTGGGATGATTGTTGCTGACATACAACTGAGGACAAATATAGTCCACGTATCCTTTCTGTGAACACCATACCCCTACATCTGCTCCCATTTTTTCATTATTGTCAAAATTGCACTGAGGGGCAATGCCGAATACAACCTTCTCTTTCAAAGAGTGAACTTTTGCGTAAATCCCCTCCACCAGCATATTGACATTGGTTTTCCGCCACTCCGACTGCGACACGGGAAGAAAATCACTTTTGACGGATTTGGCATACTCGTCATAGCTTTTCTTGTCATATTCCAAATCTTCCGACGGATAAAAATAGTCATCCAACTGAATCCCGTCCACGTCATAATTCCGTACAATTTCCGCTATGCCGTCAATCATCAGCTTTCGGACTTCCGGCGAGGACGGATCATAATACAAAGCGTTCTCATACACAAATGTCGGATATTCGGTACAGGGATTGTTGTCCGACAGAACAGACGGTGTTTTCCCCGTAGAAATACGGTACGGATTCACCCACGCATGAACCGCAATATTTTTTTCATGAAATTTTCGGATGATATATGCCAGCGGATCAAAACCGGGTGCTTTCCCCTGCTCCCCCATCAGAATATGCGACCACGGAAACAGCTTTGACGGATAAATGGCATCTCCGAACGGACGCACCTGCACAATCGCTGTATTGATTCTGTATTTTTCACACCTCTGCACCATATCGTCAATCTTCGCATGAAAACCACTTTCGGTGCGTTCTTCTGCCGATAGCGTCAGCGACAGATACGGTATCCATACCCCACGCATTTCCTGCGGCGTTTCCGTTTCAGACGAAACTTCCGAAATTTCTTTCTTGATCTGTGAAATCTCCATGCTTTCTACAGGCATTTCCGAACGATTCCGACTGACAGACACCCATACTACACTTACCGCCAACATAACGGCACTTAATACAATCGCAAAAAATTTTCTTTTTTTCATGCACACACAACCTTGATTTTATTTCTGTATCAATATATAATAAATCCAAAGGATTCATGACAGGAGAACGGAAAATTTTGGAACGGTATTATTATCTGATCATCGCATACGCTGTTGTTATCAATATTGCTGCCGCAGCTGTCACCGTCAAAGACAAAAAAGCAGCTCAAAAAAAACGCTGGCGGGTACCCGAAAAAACTCTTCTGATACTCGCAGCGTTGAGCGGCTGTATTACCATGTATATCACCATGCGTATCATTCACCACAAGACAAAACATCCGCAATTTATGATAGGAATCCCTGTCATTTTTTTGTGTGAGCTGCTGGGAACTCTGGGCATATATGCCCTCAGCACAGGAAAACTTTGAGATTGTCAATATGCTTCTGCTCTTTGGAAATAAATCCCTGTGCATAATCAACAATCTCTTTGTCGGCATTCGGACACGCTCCGATATGCTTTGTCAGGTCAACAATTCCCTTTGTTGTACCTGTAATCATGATTTCTGCAATATGGTCGGAACTGACATCATTCATGGTGTGCATCTGTATCGAACCCCACATTCCCGCCTTTTGCAGCACTCCTATATCTTTCGGCACAATGCCCTGCTGCAAAAGTGCCTGTTCACTGTCGGACGCCGCCTTGCAGTAATCACAGTACTGCTCGGTGAGTTCCTCTTTCAGTGCCCCCTGCTCTACTTTCGGGAGAACTGTTTCAACGGCTTCAATGCCCGTCTTGGACAGCTTGTAAATTCCCGACAGCAATTCTTTGTTTTCATCATTCATTTCATTTCAGCCTCGCTTTCAAGATTATTCTGGCACCAATGCGATATATTTATTCACGGAAAGGAAGTTTTTTATCATGACAGAAACTATTCGGAAAACCATGGACGCTCTGCGTAAAAACAATATGCAGGCATACTTTGTCCAAACAAAAGAAGATGTCGTTCCTCTTGTCCGGACACTCCTCTCCAAAGGCGACACCGTGACACACGGCGGCTCCGTCACGTTGGGAGAATGTGGGATTCCTGCCCTTCTCTCCAACGGTGACTATCACTATCTCGACAGAAACGCAGAAGGTCTTACAAGAGAACAAATTCTGGATATCTATCAGAAAACCTTCTCGGCTGATGTCTTTTTCACCAGTGCCAACGCCATCACCGAAAACGGACTCCTTTACAACGTAGACGGCAATTCCAACAGAACAGCCGCCATTCTCTACGGTCCCAAAAGCGTTATTATCATTGCAGGCTACAATAAAATCGTCCCTGACATCCATGCCGCTGTGAACCGTCTCAAAACGATTGCCGCTCCCCTCAATACCCAAAGACTCCGCTGCAAAACGCCCTGTGCCCATACAGGCAAATGCATTGCCGCCGACAAACCCGACAGTCTCCTCGCAGACGGCTGTCAGAGTCCCGAAAGAATCTGCTGCAACTATGTCGTGTCGGCTCAGCAGAGACACAAGGACAGAATCAAAGTGATTCTTGTCGGTGAAACTCTCGGCTATTGATTGAACGGAGGGATTTTTTATGGCAACACCTCATATCAAAGCAGAAAAGGGCGATTTCGCCAAAACCGTACTCATGCCCGGTGATCCTCTCAGAGCAAAATATATTGCGGAAAATTTTCTTGACAATGCCGTTTTGGTAAATGATGTCAGAGGTATGCTCGGCTATACAGGCGAATATCACGGCAAAAAAGTATCTGTCATGGCAAGCGGCATGGGTATGCCGTCAATGGGCATTTACTCGTATGAACTGTTCCGTTTCTTTGACGTGGACAATATTATCCGAATCGGCACAGCAGGAGCTGTCAGTGAAATGTTGGGACTGCGTGATATTGTTCTCGCCATGTCCGCCTGCACAAGCTCCAATTTCGCCGCACAGTACCGGCTTCCCGGCACAGTCGCTCCCACTGCCGACTTCTCACTGCTCCGCAAAGCCTATGAACAGGCTCGGAAACTCCGGCAGAATGTCTATGTCGGCTCCGTCTATACAACCGATACATTCTATGATGACTCCGGCTCTCTCGCCGAATGGCGGAAGCTTGGTATTCTTGCAACGGAAATGGAATGTGCCGCTTTATATCTCAACGCTGCCCGACTCGGCAAACACGCACTCTGTATCTGTACGGTTTCCGACTGCCCTCTCACAGGCGAAGCTTGTTCCTCCGATGAAAGAGAAAAAACTTTCCATGATATGATAAATCTGGCTTTGGAATGTGTATAAAAAGCCGAATTTACACACTGTTACAGAAAAACACTTGCAAGTATTTGCGAAAAATGCTATGATATAATGGTATCTTTTGGAACAGGAGGACACGGAATGGAAAAATCCTATCTTTACACAGGAAAACCTATCAAACCGCCCTTTGCTCTGAACATCGGCGGAAAAACTCTCGAACCGGACAAGGATTATCATATCGAAATTCTGGATAATATCAATGTCGGAACGGCTCATGTCTACATCACCGGACGCGGCGAGTATACAGGTACTTCGGAATATACCTTTGAAATAGAACCCGTTCAGGCAAGAACTCTGTCATTTTTTGCGGACCGCACCGATTTTCATTATGACGGTCAGCCAAAAACGATGCAGATCGTGGTCAGATTCGGTGACATCACTCTGGAACAGGGCAGGGATTATGATATTGTCTATGAAAACAATGTCATGCCCGGAAAAGCCTCTGCTTTGCTGACTTTCAAGGGCAATTTCACGGGTATCATGTCCATTCCGTTTATCATTCAGAATACTTTGCCTGATTTGGTCAATCTTTCCTCATTATCTGCCGAAGAAATTACATTGGGCGAAAATATTGTCCTTCACTCCTCTGCCGAGGGCGGCACAGGCAATTATCTGTATGCGGCAGTCTACAAAAAATCCTCTGACAAAAAATGGACTCTGGTCCGCAACTTCTCCGGAGAACCGTCTATCACTGTCCAGCCTGCACGAAAAGGCGAATATCAGATATGCTCCAAGGTAAAAGACGATACCGAAAATGTGATCAAAAAATTCTTTACCGTTCAGGTGAATGACTTGCCGAAGTCTGTATCAAAATAATATTGTTTGCAGGAGAAAACAGGAAAAAATTCAGTTTTCGATCTGTTTTCTCCCTGTACTTTTGTAAATTTTTTTAAAAATACAGTTGATTTTTTGCAAAGAGTATAGTATAATAGTTGTGTTGCCAACACTTTGGCTTTACAAGACAGATTCGTACTTTTGGATATGCGGTCGGACAGGCCCTGTGCGACAGGACACCGTGAACCATGTCAGGCGAGGAATCGAGCAGCATTAAGCGTTTCGCTCTGTGCGATACAGCCAGTCTGCCCGTCCGTATATCCAAACGTATGACATCGCTTTTTGAGCGGTCTGTCTTGTTTTTTTAGCAATTCTGTGACTTGGCACAAAAATTTCGGAAAGGTCGTGCTGAAATTGTACAGAGTTCTCTATCGCAAGTACCGCCCGAAATTCTTTGCTGACGTGATCGGTCAGCCGCAAGTCACCGCTACTCTCAAAAACGAGATCAGTGCCGACAGACTCGCCCATGCCTATCTGTTCACAGGCTCCAGAGGTACCGGCAAAACAACCTGTTCCAAAATTCTTGCCAAAGCGGTCAACTGTCTGCATCCCCATAACGGAGATCCCTGCGGTGAATGTCCGATGTGTCTCGGCATTGATGACGGCAGTGTGACAGATGTCGTGGAAATCGACGCTGCCAGCAATAACGGTGTAGACGACATCAGACTGCTCCGCGAAGAGGCTAATTTTACTCCTGCCGAGGCAAAATACAGAGTCTATATCATTGACGAGGTGCATATGCTTTCCATCAGTGCATTCAATGCCCTGCTGAAAACACTCGAAGAACCTCCTGCTCATGTTCTGTTTATCCTTGCCACAACGGAAGTACACAAGCTGCCTGCTACCATTACTTCCAGATGTCAGCGTTTCGACTTTCACAGAATCTCTCCCCGGGACATTGCTGCGAGACTTTCCTATGTCTGTCAGCAGGAACAAATCAGCATTACTCATGAGGCGGCTCTCCTGATTGCGGGCATTGCAGACGGTGCCATGCGTGACGCTCTCTCCCTGCTCGATCAGTGTATGGGACGGGATTCCTCTATTACCGAAGATACCGTTAGAAAAACGGCCGGACTGGCTGATAAAAATCATCTTTTTGCCATCACGGATGCCATTCTCTCCAAAGACACCGCTGCTGCGGTTGAACTTGTGGACGGTCTGCATAAAAACTCCAAAGATATGGCAAGACTATGTGAAGAACTCACCGGTCACTTCCGCAGTATCATGCTCATCAAAACCATAAAAAATCCTGCCGATATGCTCGTCGTTTCGGCTGATGACTTCACAAAGCTCTCCCGTCAGGCGGAACAATTCAACCTTCCCTTTGTCCTTCACTGTATAGACGTCTTACAGTCTGCTATGGAAAAAATGCTGCAAGGTGTCAACAGACGCATTGCAATGGAAATGACAATGGTAAAGCTTTGCGGTTCTCTCTCTCAGGAAGGCGACTTTTCCGCACTGGAACAGCGTATTGCGGCACTTGAAAAACAACTGGCGGCTTTCAAAGTCAATCCCCCTGTTCTCAACAGCACTTCCGCCGTCCAACTCAAATCTTCTCCTCTTCCCCCTGTCAAATCTCCCTCTGTGGAAGATATGGACAGACTCAGAAGTCAGGCAGTGCGTTTTCCCGAATGGCAGGAAATTGTGGAGCATATCAAAAAATATTCCAAAAGTCTCGGCACAAGTTTTGAGGGAAGTACTGCTTATATCAGCGGTAAATATGTGCTGGTGGACTCTAAAAACGATGTGTGCTTTGAACTGCTCCGCAAAGCGGAACACCGTACCGAAGTACGCAATATTATCCGGCAAATCACAGGCAAAGCCTACAGTCTCGGACGATATTCCTATCCCGACGAAACAAAGCCCGATGATGCTCTGATACAACTTATTTCAGAACTCAAAACGGCCGGTGTGCCTGTTGAAGATACAAGCAAAAATTAAAAAAATAATGGAGGCAATTAAAATGAAAGCAAGATTACCCAAAGGCTACGGCAACGGCGGCAGTGCATCCAATCTCCAGCAGCTCGCCCGTCAGGCTCAGAAAATGCAGGAGGAAATGGACATCGCTAACCAGCAGCTCGAAGAAAAAGAATATTCCGCTTCGGCAGGCGGTGCTGTCACAGCAGTTGTAACAGGTAAATTTGAAATAAAATCCCTTGAGATTAAAAAAGAAGCTGTTGATCCCGAAGACGTAGAAGTACTGTCCGATATGATTATGGGTGCTGTCAACGAGGCTATCCGCAAGGCTCGTGACGAAAAAGCCGAAACTATGGATAAAATCTCAGGCGGACTCAATGTTCCCGGCTTGTTCTAAAAAATGGCAGAATACAAAGTTCTTCCCCTTGAACAACTGATAGAACAGTTTGAGCGATTTCCCAGTATCGGTCATAAAACTGCTTCCAGAATGGCTTATCACATTCTGTCCATGTCCGAAGAGGATGTCAGAGACTTTTCTCAAACCGTCCTCACGTCTTACAAAAATATCCGTCACTGCAAAATCTGCTGTAATCTGACAGATACCGATATTTGTGCTGTTTGCCGCGACGATTCTCGTGACAAATCCATTATTTGTGTCGTGCAGGATTTCCGTGACGTGATGGCTCTCGAAAAAACCAGAGAATTCCATGCCACTTATCATGTCCTGAACGGGGTTCTCTCCCCTATCAACGGGGTAACTCCTCAGCATCTGAATATTGCTCAACTGATGGCAAGGCTTGATTCCAATGTCGTTAAAGAAGTCATTATGGCTACCAATGCCACCGTTGAAGGTGAAGCTACCGCCATGTACCTCTCCAAATTAATCAAGCCTCTCGGCATTAAAGTAACCCGTCTCGCCTACGGTATCCCTGTGGGAGCAGATTTGGAATATGCCGACGAAATTACTCTTTCCCATGCCATCAGCGGCAGAAGTGAATGCTGATTGATTCCATGAAAGAAGGTGAACTCCATGACAAAAGAATCATTGAAAACCATTGCTCAAAACAAAAAGGCTCACCATGAATATTTTGTCATGGAGAGCTTTGAGACAGGCATTGAACTCTTTGGCACAGAGGTCAAATCTATCCGTCAGGGACGTGTCAATCTTAAAGATGCCTGGTGTACCATCGAAAACGGAGAAATTTTTGTTAAAGGTATGCATATCAGTCCCTATGAACAGGGTAATATCTTTAACAAAGATCCTCTCAGAGTCAGAAAACTGCTTATGCACAAGCGTGAAATCATGCGTCTTTTCGGTGTTGTCAAACAGCAGGGATATTCTCTTATCCCTCTTTCCCTTTACTTCAAAGGCTCCAGAGTCAAACTCCAGCTTGGCTTATGCAAGGGTAAAAAACTCTATGACAAACGTGATGATATGGCAAAACGTGACGCAAAGCGTGACATAGAACGTGCTGTTAAGGAACGGAATCGCCAATAGTTTTTCCACTTTCCGCCATTTAATATATGGGGGCGTAAAGGTTTCGACAGGGAGTGTGAACTTCGGCAAGCGAGCAGCGGCTCTGCAGAACCGCTATAAAATCCGCAGATCTTTAAAATTAAACGACAACAATAAAACTGTTGCCCTCGCTGCTTAATTAGCGAGCGTTCCCTTTAAGAGTACCACGGCTTGAAGGGGGCGTCGATGAGTGGTGAACGTGAACGGGAAAGCGTCTCGGTTTCCGTCATGACACAGAGACTACCGAAGCATAAAGCCTGCCAACAGGCGTTATGATGGGGGAATCTCAAAATATTGGCTACGCTCGTAGAAAACCGTTGCAAGTGCTTTTTGGACAGGAGTTCAATTCTCCTCGCCTCCACCAATTCTCAGAAAAGTCTTGATTGATTTCAAGGCTTTTTTGTTTTCTGAGAGTTACGGAAAAATAACTTGATTTTTTTGACCTGTATGATATAATTTTAGTAACGAATGGAGCGTGATACCCATGAATAAAGACGAAAAAATAGTTAAGCTCAAACTTGACGTTATTTTCAAGCGTGTTTTCGGAAATGAAAAAAACGAAAAAATAATCGCTGCATTTATCTCAGATTTGCTTGAAATTCCTCGTGAAAGCATCAAAAAAAATTTATATCAACAATGTTGAACTGACACCGGAATATCTTGAACAGAAATTCAGCCGCCTTGATTTGAAAATGGATGTTGACGGCAGAATTGTCAATATTGAATTGCAGGTAAACAAAGAGAGCTTTTTCAAGGAAAGAACATTGTTTTACTGGTCAAAACTTTACAGTGAGGAACTTCTTGCAGGTGATGAATACACCGAATTAAAGCAGACAATATGTATCAACATCATTAATTTCAATCTCTTTGAATGTGAAGATTATCATTCCAATTTCAAAATTTTGGAAAGCGAAAGAAAAGAACTGCTGACAGATAAGTTTGCAATACATTTCTTTGAACTTAAAAAAGTTGGCAAATACAGAAA
>DEFH01000066.1:32941-36628 GCA_002350705.1 Ruminococcaceae bacterium UBA2857 | reverse complement strand
ACGGAGGGTGATCTTATGGCAATACAGCAATCAACAACAATTCCCGAAGTTCAGGATACTATTGTAATGCTCAGACATCTCAGTGCTGACCAACAAGTTCGTCAGGAAGCGTATTACCGTGAAAAGCTCCTGCACGATGAAGCATCTGCATTGGGAAATGCAAGACGTGAAGGTGAAGCAAAAGGCAAAGCGGAAGAACGCAATGCCATTGCTGAAAATATGCGTAAAAACGGTTTTACCGAGGAACAAATCAAATTGGCATTGGGATATTCCGATAATGAATGAAAATAATTGGCGGTGCGGTATTAAAGAACAGCGGTTCAAAGTTTATTGCAGGCAATATAAAATATCTTTTTCGTATTTTGTTGACATCTAAGGTGTATAAAAAAGATATCACCGAAAAAAGCCTGATTTTTATCAGGCTTTTTTGCATATTTCGGTAATATATTTCAAGCTGATTTTCAAAGATGTCAAAAAGGCATTTTTCCTTAAAATAGAGTTTGAACCCCTGCAAAACATATTTTAACGATATTTCGGGAGCAATTTTTCAAAAATTGCTCTCTTTTTTGTTGCCAAAATATTGCCTGATGTGATATATTAGAATGGAGTGAAAGGAGATGTGCGACTTGATAACTGCAAAAGAACAGCCGAAAGCTGCAAAGGAATTTGCGAAAAGATGGAAAGACAGAGGTTATGAAAAAGGCGAATCCAATTTGTTTTGGATAGACCTTTTGCAGAGTGTTTACGGTGTCGAAAATATAGCCGAGTTCATCAGCTTTGAAGATCAGGTACATCTTGACCATACTTCATTCATTGACGGCTATATTGAATCTACTCATGTGATGATAGAACAGAAAAGTATCGGAAAAGATTTGAGGAAAGGTATCAAGCAGTCTGACGGTACATTTTTGACACCTTTTCAACAGGCTAAGCGTTACAGTGCCGAACTGCCGTATTCCAAAAGACCGAGATGGATAATTACCTGTAATTTTGCGGAATTTCTTGTTTATGACATGGAAAAACCAAACGGTGAACCCGAACAGATTTTTCTGAAAGATTTGGAGAAAGATTATTATCGTCTGCAATTCCTTGTGGTTCAGAAAAACGAGGTTATCAAAAAAGAAGAACAGCTTTCGGTAGATGCCGGTAAAATAGTAGGCAGAATGAGGGACGCTTTGCAAAAACAATATGCCAATCCGAATGACCCTGAAAGTTTGAAAAGTTTAAACAAACTTTGCGTCAGACTGGTATTTTGCCTTTATGCAGAAGATGCCAACGTGTTCGGCTCACATCAGAAATTTCATGACTACATGAAACAATTTTCCCCAAAGGAATTCAGAAACAAGCTGATTGAACTTTTTAAAGTGTTGGATACTCCCGAAGACAAACGAGACAAATATATGGATGATGATTTGGCTTCATTTCCGTATGTGAATGGCGGTCTGTTCACTGATGAAGATGTTGAAATCCCACGTTTCACGGAAGAAATCGTTAATTTGATTTTGCAGGATGCAAGTGAAAATTTTGACTGGTCAGGGATTTCTCCGACAATTTTCGGTGCGGTGTTTGAAAGTACGCTGAATGAAGATACAAGACGAAACGGCGGTATGCACTACACGTCAATCGAGAACATTCACAAAGTGATTGATCCGCTGTTTTATGGTGAACTGAAAAACGAACTTGATGAAATCCGACAAATCAAGATAGAAAAAAATCGTAATAAAAAATTGCTGGAATTTCAAAATAAACTTGCGTCCCTGACATTCCTCGACCCTGCCTGCGGTTCGGGAAATTTTCTTACGGAAACATATACATCTCTGCGAAAATTGGAAAACGAAATTCTGAAAGACATTCACGGCAATCAGATGACTATGAATAATCCAATCAAGGTTTCCATTTCTCAGTTTTACGGCATAGAAATCAATGATTTTGCGGTTGCGGTAGCACAGACTGCCATGTGGATAGCGGAACTGAAAATGCTGAATGAAACCGAGCAAATCATCAACAGGGATATTCCTCCACTGCCGTTGAAATCGTACCCGAATATTACAGAGGGCAACGCACTCCGCATAAATTGGGAAGAAGTCGTGCCGAAAGAAAAGCTGACATATATCATGGGCAATCCACCATTTGTTGGTAAAAAAGAACAGTCCAAAGAACAAAAGCAAGACCTCATAGATGTATTTGGAAAAATTAAGGGTATTGGTAATTTAGACTATGTTACAGGTTGGTATAGAAAAACAGCTGTTTTATTGAAAAATAGCAGTATCAAAGCGGCTTTTGTTTCAACAAATTCTATAACACAAGGTGAGCAAGTACCTATTCTTTGGAATGAACTTACAAAATTTGGAATTTATATCAACTTTGCACACCGTACCTTTCGCTGGGATAGTGAAGCGACATTAAAAGCAAGTGTGCATTGTGTAATTATTGGTTTTAGCTCTGCAAAAGAAAAAAATAACAAACTTTATAGTTCAGACAGAGTTCAGTTAGTTGAAAATATAAATCCTTATTTGGTAAATGCTCCGACAGTTATTATTAACAGTAGAAGTAAAACGCTTGACGAAAGAGTTCCGCAAATTTTTTATGGAAGTATGCCTATTGATGACGGGCATTTGATTTTAAATAGAGAAGATGTAGAGGAAATATTAAAAGAAAATAGTGATAACAAAAAATTTATCCGTAAATATGTTGGCGGTGCTGAATTGATACAAAATAAAGACCGCTGGTGTCTTTGGCTTGTGAATGCATCACCAAAAGAGTTAAATAAATCTTCTATCATCAAAGAAAGAGTAAAACAAACTGCCGAATTTAGAAAATCGAGCAACAGACCACAAACACTTGCCCTTGCAAATACCCCCACTTTGTTTGGAGAAATAAGACAACCTGATACTGATATGATTGCTATTCCAAAAGTATCTTCTGAAAATAGAAGATATATTCCGTTATCTTATGTTGTACCAGAAGTAATTGTAAATGGAAGTGCCTTAATAATTCCTAATGCAACCCTTTATCATTTCGGAATACTCATTTCAAATGTACATATGGCTTGGATGAGAACAGTTGCTGGTAGAATGAAAAGCGATTATCAATATTCAGGAAGTGTAGTGTACAATAATTTTGTTTGGTGCAACCCCACTCCCGAACAAAAAGCAAAAATTGAACAGACGGCACAGGCTATTCTTGATGCTCGTGCAAAATATCCCGACTGCTCTCTTGCCGACCTCTATGATGAAACAACTATGCCCCCCGAACTCCGAAAAGCACACCAAGCCAACGACAAAGCCGTTATGCAGGCTTACGGATTTTCTATCAAAATGACCGAAAGTGAATGTGTTGCCGAACTCATGAAAATGTATCAGGCTTTGACCAAAAACAACTGAATAATTGCTGTTCCCCCAATCGTTTTGAATTTTTTTCAAAATGGTTGGGAATAAAAACAGTTATTAAAAACTTATAACTATCTTGACAAATTTCAAAAAATCTGTTAATATATTTTTGTCAGAGAGAACGACATTGTCATATTTTTTCTCTTTTTTATGATAAAAGGGTCTGACTCAGACGGAAACACCATTTGTCGAGCGAAAGGGCGGCAATAACAATAGAGTAGTATCTTATTGGGGTCTGACAGAGAGACATAATGCGAAAACCAAGCAAAAATTCGATCTGCATAAATCCATATAAAAG
>DEFH01000066.1:0-32732 GCA_002350705.1 Ruminococcaceae bacterium UBA2857 | reverse complement strand
TGACATACTCCCCCACCTATAGAAGTGGGGGAGTATGTCACCTATCTCAGCAAATTTTTTAATGCACTGTTCTGTTCGGGTGTAAGTTCCTGCATATTTTGTACATAACCGTTGGCAAGGAAAGGCTGATAGAGGATTTCCTGCAAAACTGTTCCGTCTTTTAGGGTAATTATGATAGAATAATCTTCTCTTTCTTTTACAAGAGCGTGAAAATCAGTTTTGTATTTTTCCCATGCCTTTACATACCAAATAGGTGTAGCAGCATATTCGGGCAGACTGCTATAGTCTTCAGGCTTTAACTGACAAATAAGATCATAGATAGCTGCAATCTTAGTGTTATCAGTAATAACATCCTGTTCAGAAATAAACATTTTTCCATCGGTATCAGGTATTCGTTTTTGATATTCAACACTCCTGATATCCTCCGCACTTTTTACATCAAAGAACAAAAGACCGTTTTTGAACCCCTCACCGGTATTGATTTCATTGGCAAAAAATATACTGCACTGATTCATTTGTTTTACAATGATAAATGCCTTATTATTCCCTTTGGGAGCGTAGTAATAAACTTCTGCACCGGCAAGTGTAGGTTCTTGGGATTCGGTAGCATTTCCATTATAATCATAATCGTCACTCACTTCAACGACTTTTCCGATATATTCGCCGAAATCTTTTGGGGTTACTGTATTTGAAATACCATTAGAAGCATACTCGTCAAGTGCAAGCTGATTATAAAATCCATATTGTGTCCTTATATCAATATGATGCAATTCATCTTCTCCAAAAGACTTTAAGTCGGAATTCGGATCAACCGTTGCAGAAAACGGTTTATAATAGTTTTCAACACTTCGTGTATCTGGACTATGCTCAGGCTGAGATTCTATAATTTGAGGTGTGCTGTTGTCATTTGATGTGGAAGAAACATCCTGATTGCTTACATCTGTTGACGGTTGTTCTGAAACATCGCTGGCAGAATGTTCTTTTTCATCTGTGGATATGGTAGAGTTACTGTGGTCTGAGTTTGCCGCATTTGTATCTTCCTTCGATTCTTCTCCTGGTGATGCAGAAACAATAGACTCCGTGTCCGGCAGGTTATCTCCATTCTTATCGGGCTGAATGACTGAATTGTCAACAAAATTCGATGGATTATACGAATTGAAAAGCAAAGCAGAGCCAACCGCTATAGCTGCGACTGCGGCAACAGAGCCGAAAGCATATATGCTCCGCTTGGATATGAGCCGCATTGTCTTAGGATGTTCAGCCGTATTTACATCGGCTTCTCTGATAAGTTCATTGTCGATCTTACCCATCACTTCAAGAAATTTGAGTTCATTCATAATCGTAACCCTCTTTCTGTAAAAATGCTTTTAGCTTCTTTCTTATCCGAAAAAGATATGTGGCAACCGTCTTTTCTTTCATCCCATAATACTCTGCGATCTTACTGATCGGATCTCCGTACCAATATCTCCGTATAAACACTTTGCGATACTTTTCATCCTGACTTTTCAAAAACCGGCTGATAGCTTCAGCAAGCATTTCATCGGAGATACTGCCATCACTGTCAGATGGTACAGTTTCTGCTATTTCATCTATTGATACCGTAAACTGCGGATTTCTTTTTTCGGCAGTGTTATATCTGAGCTTGTTTATAGCTATGTTTCTGACAATACGACAAAGGTATGTTTTAAGGTCATCGGGATTATCGGGCGGTATGTTATTCCATACTTCAAAGTAGGCAGAATTGATACATTCCTCAACATCTTCCTTCTGCGACAGGATGTTTTCCGCTACATAAGAGCATAGCTTGCCATACTTTTGTTTGATTTCCGTTAAAGCTCGTTCATCTCTTTTTCGGAACAATTCAATAATTGATTCGTTATCCACTGGATAAGCCTCCTTCCAAAAGGCTCGAGGTCCTCTTATCTATATAGTCGAATTTTAGTAACTGAATATTTCACTCATGAAAAAATTTCTTGAATAATCCGATCAATGTTATTATATCAAAAACAAGTAATGGTTCAAAGAATCAGTATATTGGCAAGCTTTGAAATGAAAGACTTGATACAGATAAAAATTCCCATATAGCTTTAAAATTTTGTCGGATTTCTGATTTTGGGCTTTTTCAGTTTCAAAATTTATTTCACCTCCGTTATAAAATAAAAAAAGAGAACAATTTTTGAAAAATTGCTCCCGAAATATCGTTAAAATATGTTTTGCAGGGGTTCAAACTCCATTTTAAAGGAAAAATGCCTTTTTGATATCTTTGAAAATCAGCTTGAAATATATTACCGAAATATGCAAAAAAGCCTGATAAAATCAGGCTTTTTTCGGTGACATCTTTTTTATACACCTTAGATGGTCGAGGTGACAGGATTTGAACCTGCGGCCTCTACGTCCCGAACGTAGCGCTCCACCAAACTGAGCTACACCTCGTCTTAAATTAAGCCTTGAATCAGTATTCAAGGCTTAATCATGGCTGCGGAATAGGGATTCGAACCCCAACAAACAGAGTCAGAGTCTGTCGTGCTACCGTTACACAATTCCGCAATATTCATTTATGTTCTCCGTTGCTCACCTGAGAACATAAATGATTATACTACCTTATTAGGGAAATGTCAAGACTTTTTTTAAAATTTTTTAAAATTTTATATTTTTATTCTGAGTGACATACTCCCTCCACCTATAGAAGTCGGAGTCTTCTTGCCGATTTAGGATAAACTGTTGAATATAAACTTCTCTTATTTGATTGTGAGAATATCCGTAAAACCTGTAATTTCAAAAATTTCCATCACTTCGGCCGAAACATTTTTCACAATCATTTTGCCTTTGCCATTCATCTGTTTTTGTGCAGAAAGAAGTACACGAAGTCCCGCAGAAGAAATATATTCCATTTCTTCAAGATCCAACAGCAGAACCGTCACACTGTCCGTCAGTTTTTTAACAGTATTTTCCAGTTCGGGAGCCGTTGTGGTGTCCAGGCGACCTGCCACAGCAATTGTCATTTCTGTTCCGTTTGCGATAGTTTTTATTGTCATTATCATCACCTCTGAGAGAATTATATCACTTACTTTCCGGTTTTACAAGAGATATTTATCTAAAAAACACTCACGGCATTGTGATAAATAACCTGTTATTTTGTTATTGTTATAAATCAACGATTATCATCTGTCAAGTATCATTTTCCTCAAAAATGCAACCTGTGCAGGCATACTGTGCAGAGTATGCAAAATCTATTGCAAACTTTTTGAGATTATTATATCATAAAATCACAGACAGGGGAGGTGAGGTCTTGAAGATACAGCTTGCAGTCAGTGATGAAAGTTATGAAGAAGTCAAAAATTTTTTACTGTCAAAGGGGGTTGAGATTGACGATGAAGCGGATTTTGTTTTGACACAGCGTGACAAATATGTCGGACATATCACTGTAAGAAACACAAAAACGAATGAAAAACTTCACATATCCGTCAGTGATATTATTCTGATTGAAAGTTACGGACATACGGTGGAGGTTGTGACAGGTGAAGATACTTATACGACAGGCGACAGGCTTTATCAGCTCATCAATATTCTTGACCCACAGAAATTTATACGGGTAAGCAATTCCGTGATTATTGCTAAGAAAATGGTAAGACAAATCAGACCGTCCGTTTCAATGAAATTTGTGCTGACAATGCACAACGGCAGGAAAATTGATGTTACCAGAAGCTATTACAACAGTTTTAAAGACGCGTTTCATATTTAAGGAGGAATTGATTATGGATACAGGAATGGTTATATATACGATCGTAACGGTGCTGGCAGGTTTAATGGCACTGGCAGGCATTTATTTCGTGATTTATCAGAGACACATCAACAAGGTACTCAAGGATCCCGACAATGCGAAAAAAAGTCATATCCGTTTGCCGTCCATCGGCACTTCCTATACAGGAATGTGGTTTGTCGCATGGCTGATTTCCGTCGTTATCATACTCGTCATGATGATGGATGTGCTTTCCGTTGTAAGGCGTAACGCTATATATGCCGAGAGCAATGCCGAAATGCAGAATTATATCGAAGAAGAGGTTCTCGATAACAAAGAAAAACTTGACAGCATATATGATGAAATCCTGAATGACAGATATATCAGTGAAAAGAACACCAAATTTGAGTTGGGCAACTTTGATGCGGAGAAGAATACAATCGATTTGAAAGTGACAGTCAATGACATCAATATGTCAGAAAATGATACGGTAAAGTGGAGAATGAACGGCCGCACGCTTGATTTGACACAGGATATGGCCAAAAAACAGTTCACAGGCGTTATCAAAATGGATATCATGGAATTTGACATTGACTATACGCTTGACAGCGTGTTTATCAGTGAAGTGGACGGTGTCAAGAGAGTAGACAGGATATATAAATATAACCGTTATTATCAGGACAGTGATTTTGGTATAGAATTCTCGAACAATTATCATTTTCTGCCCGAGGGAGATTTCAAAGAATACTGGGAAGATTATTTCCCTGCTGTAGATGCAACGCTGGCATATAATGACGGATATGACGTTTCATATAATGACGGCAAGCTGAAATTTGATACAAATATATACTTTGATTTTTATCAGGAAACAAAAGTCAAGGACAGAAAAATCATTTCGGGCAAAGCGGTCGTTTATATAAACGGAAAGAATGTTTATGAAGAGAAAATCAATCCGCAAAAAGCATACGATGCAGCCGCCGAAGAGGAAACCTATTCTCTCCATATCAACAAACTATTTGATTTGAAAAATGACAGCACCTTAGATATGATGTTTGAATATGAAGATAATTACGGCTACACATACAGCAAACGTATATGGACACAGGAAAGTCCGTTTGAGCGTACATCAATGGATGATTATGTGATAAAGAATAAAAACGGAGACATTGTTTATATCCAAAAAGCAGAATAATCTAAAAAGCGGACGGCAGATATAAAAAATCTGTCGTCCGCTTGCTTTTTTATAAGTCCTGCAAATCCGCCGCAGGAATGTCGTTTTCGATATTATCTCTTGCGAGGTCGTTGTCAATCACAGGATAAACATCGGAGATCGGACGTTCCGTATGGTGATACTGATTTTTGTTTTTCTTCTCCGTCGAAACGGGCAAAAGGTCATTTTCACGTCCGTATTTTTCGGGCATGGTTATCACCCCGCCATTATTGTTTGCCTGTCCGATACACTCTATTCCTGTCAATTTATACATATTTCAGAATGTCAACAAACAATCTGCCTTTTTTGCTGGTGCCTGTAATACCTGCAAGTTCTATTTTTCCTTTGCCACGCATGGCTATTTTATCGCCTTCCTTTACTTCTCTTGACACATCAGGGCATATCTGCCAGTTAACAGAAACGCTTCCCTTTTTAATGAATTCTGCCGCCTTTGTCCGTGAAATACCAAAGCTCTCCCCTGTGATACAGTCCAGCCGCATGGCACTCACATGAATGCTGACAGACTGTTTTTTCGGCTCAAAAACCTCTGAAAAATCCGCTTCCGTTATTTCAACGGTGAAGTGTCCGATTTTGTGCAGATTCAGTCTGACAAACTCCGCTACCGATTCATGACAGAAAAACTGTGCGGTGTTGGCTTTGGTCATAATGTCCCCTATCGTTTCACGCTTGATGCCCAGTCCCATCAGAGAACCGAGAATGTCCCTGTGAGAAAGCTCCGCCTTTTTATCCGTTGCCCTCACGGAATACAGAATAATCGGTGCTCCGTCATCACGGTTGTATTCATTGGTGCATATCCTGCCAAGCCGCCTTTCCGCATCCTCATAGCCGCCCTCAAATGTCAGCACTCCCGAAAATTCCCCTTTCTCCGACAAAAACATCTGTTGTGCAGGTGTCAGAAAATACGAGTAGACTGCCGAAAACATTTTTTCACTTTTCTGTAACAAATCCTTTGCCTTTCGCAAAAGTATCTTTTCTTCATCATTCAAAAAATCCGTAAATATCTTCCTTTTCCGGTAAATTTTATTTTATCATAGCATATTCCACAAAAAATAATCAAGGCTTTATCGGAAAAATATCTTGATTATTTTTCGGCAATCATGTAATATGATAATATTAATCAAAAAGAGAGGTAATGATTTATGGCACAAAATCCTATTGTTACGATTACGATGGAAAATGGTGATGTTATCAAGGCAGAGCTTTATCCCGAAATTGCTCCCAACACCGTCAACAACTTCATCAGCTTGATCAACAGCGGCTTTTATAATGGTCTGACGTTCCACAGAGTCATCTATAACTTCATGCTGCAGGGCGGCTGTCCCAACGGTACAGGCATGGGCGGTCCCGGCTACCATATCAAAGGCGAATTTTCTCAGAACGGTTTTCCAAACGACCTCAAACACACTGAAGGGGTTCTTTCTATGGCCCGCACCATGATTCCCGACTCCGCAGGCTCACAGTTCTTTATCATGCACAAGGCTGCTCCCCATCTTGACGGTCAGTATGCCGCTTTCGGCAAAGTGATTGACGGTATGGACGTTGTCAACAAAATCGCTGAAACAGACACCGATTTTTCCGACAAACCCCTTGATCCTCAGGTAATGCAGTCCGTTACCGTAGAAACCTTTGGCGTTGCATATCCTCAGCCTGAAAAGGTCTGATTCTGAATCATTGGGGGGCGGAAAACATCCTGTTTTCTGTCCTCAATGCGTTTTTAAAACAAAGGAAGTGAATCAAAAATGAAGGTACTCACAAGAATTTTGATTGCCATCCCTGCCATATTGCTCCAGCTTTCATGGATGCTGCTGCTTGCATTGGTGTGGGATGATATTGCAGAACTCGTGGATTTTATTGTTGCCATTTATTCCTTTATATTCGTACTGTATATCGTGACAAAACGTGATGAGGGCAGTTATAAAATCCTCTGGCTCATACTGATACTTGCCTTTCCCCTGCCGGGGACATTTCTTTACTCCTGTTACGGCAACCAGAAAAGTGCCAAGCCTATCCGCAAAAAACTGGACCGTTCCAAAGGTGAAATCACTGTTTACACAGATGTATGCAGGGAAGAAATTTTTGATGATGTGGCTGCCGATAATTCCCATCTTGCCGCCATCCTCAAAAGAACTCAAAAAGAAACCGGTTTTCCTCTCGTCAGAAACGAGGAAGCAAGATATTTTGCTCTCGGTGAGGAAATGCACAAAGTTATGCTCGAAAAACTGAAAACAGCAAAAAAATTTATCTTTGCGGAATATTTTATTGTGGAAAACGGTATCATGTGGGATTCCATGGTGGAAATTATGGAACAAAAAGTACAGCAGGGTGTGGAAGTCTTTTTTATGTATGATGACGTGGGAAGTATCTCTACCTACTCCAGAAGAAATGTGAAAGACCTCAAGAAAAAGGGAATTCAATGTGTCAGCTTCAATCCCATCACAACGATCAGCGGTACACTGAATTACCGTGACCACAGAAAAATGCTTGTCATTGACGGGGAAATCGCTTTCAGCGGCGGTGTCAATCTTGCCGACGAATATATCAACAAAAAGAAAAAATACGGCCACTGGAAAGATATCGGTTTCTATGTAACGGGTGCCGCTGCACAGGTGTATTCCAAAATGTTCGTTGAATTCTGGAACGCTTTTTCCAAAGAAAACAACCGGCTTACATTACAAAAATATTTTCCCCCGCTCCCCAAAAATATCTCCGATTCCAATGACGGCTATGTATTATCTTATTTTGACTCTCCCGCAAGATTTGAAACATTCAGCAATGATTTATATATCGACCTGCTCTATCAGGCAGAACATACCGCATGGTTCTATACACCGTACCTGATGCTGGGCGATCATCTGCTGGCGGCTTTCGTCAAAGCCGCCGAGCGTGGTGTGGATGTCAGAATCATCATGCCGGGTATCCCTGACAAAAAAATTGTCTACAGAATGTCCAGAGGCTATTACAGGACACTGATGGAATCCGGTGTCAAAATCTATGAATATACTCCCGGGTTTGTCCATGCAAAAGGCTGTATCATTGACGGCAATATTGCCACTATCGGCACAGTCAACCTTGATTACAGAAGCCTGTTCCTGCATTTTGAAAATAACTCCGTTTTCTTCAAAGCCGCCCTGATCCGGGACTTTGAATCCGATTATCTCAAAACACAGTCCAAATCTACGCTCCGTACCCTTGCCGACCTGAAAACAGGTGATATGAGATGGTTTATTGACGGTATTCTGAGAATTTTCGCTCCGCTGTGCTGAGTTTTCTTGAAAATTTTTCAGGTTTATTTTCCAATCGTTTTATGAGCAATTCATAATTTGTTCATATTATATTGCTACAATGAATTCATCAAATTAATTACGCTTACTCCATCTTCTTCATAAAAAAACTCCACAAAACAGCAGGAGCCGCTGATTCACTTTCAACGGCTCCTGCTGTGTGATTTTTTCGGCATTCTGACAAAAATACAAAAAATAATTCCACTTTCATGTCGATATTTACAATTTTGTAATTAGTTGAAACATTGACGGGTAAAAACTTGCATTTTGACGGTCAGTTATGATATAATGCTTTAAGATGTATTTTTATGTATGACAGACACCGTACAGCCTGCCATACATCAGACAAATCCTGTACGGAGAATGGCGGTTTTAATCATGTCACAACTATGTTACGGTTGTATGAAAGAAAATAACGGGGAACAGATCTGTCCGCTTTGCGGCTTCGACAAAAGCACCAAACAGACGGCTCCCTTTCTTCCTCTTGGTACCAGACTGCAAAACGAAAACTATCTCATCGGCAAAAGACTCGGCAACAATGCCGAGGGTGCCAAATATATTGCCTACAGCAATACCATGCATTCCCCTGTCACTGTCAGCGAATTTATGCCGGCAGGCATCTGCGGACGGGCTAACGGCAAAACCAACGTCGTTATCCGCACAGGCTTTGAAAAACAGTATGAAGAACTGAATACAGAGTTTCTCAGCTATTACAGAAATATTGCAAGACTGCGTGATCTGAAAGCCATTTCCCCTATCTTTGATATTTTCAGCGAAAACGGTGTTTCCTATACCGTTGAGGAAGCTTATGAGTCGATTCCTTTTCAGGAATATCTGGAAAGACGCGGCGGCAGTATCGACTGGAATACCGCAAGACCGCTTTTTATGCCGTTAGTGTCTGCCCTGTCCTCCCTGCATGAAGCGGAAATCGGTCATTATGCCATTTCGCCGAACAACCTTGTTGTCACCTCTGACGGCAAACTCCGTCTCAAAGGCTTCGCTATCGAAGAAATCAGAAAAACAGGCGGCTTCTTTGAACCCGAACTCGCTGACGGCTGTGCCGCTCCCGAACAGTACAAAGAAAACGGTGTACTGGATGAATCGACCGATGTATACGGCTTGACAGCAACCCTTTTCTATACTCTGACAGGCCATCTCCCCGAAAGCGGCAGTCAGCGTAAGCCTGACGGAAAACTTTCCATTCCCACCGCCGTCTTCAAAAAACTGCCGCCTCATATCGTGACGGCTCTCTCAGGCGGTCTCCAGGTCAACAAATCCGACAGAATCAAAACGTTTGAAAATCTCCGTACACAGCTCTCCGCTGCTCCTACGGTGAAGGCCATTCAGAATGAGGTAAACAGAAACGAAATGAAAACACAAACTGTACAAAGATATGTTCCCAAAAGAAAAGAAGGTGTCCCCGGATTTATATGGGCAATTCTTGCCGTACTGGCAATTATGCTCATTCTCCTTGTGGTAGGTACTTACTGGCTCCAAAGCAATCCCGATACTTTCCGCAAATTTTTCGGTGAAAATGAGGCTGAACAGATTTCCGGTGAGGAATCCTCCAATGACAATCCGTATCTTATCACTATCCCGAATCTTGTCGGACAGCGTTATGATGATATTATTGCCAAGCAAACCGCTGATTCTGATTATATCCTTATTAAAGCCAATGAGGAAATCTTCAGTGACAAAGAAGAAGGCACCATTGTTTCGCAAAGTCCTGTCGAGGGTGTGAGTGCCGAAAAGGGCGTTATGATTGTGGTCACTGTCAGCAAAGGTCAGAATACCCGTGAACTGCCCTCCATCAGCGGTCAGTCTCTTGAAACTGCCGTGGAAGCTCTCGGAAAGCAAGGCTTTATCGCATCAGGCATCTATGTTGCCAGTGACACCGTAGAAGAGGGAAAAGTGATCGGCTATGAAAACTACAATGCCGGTGATATGGCTCCTTACGGTTCCAAAATCGTTATCAACATCAGTCAGGGACCTGACTCCAGCAACTGAGTAACATAAACACACATAAAAAACTGCCGCTTTACGAAATATTTCGTAAAGCGGTTATTTTTATGCTTCGGAAAGCATATTCTTTCGATAAATGATTTCCAGTCCGTACAGAAGCAGCTCATCATTCAAAATGATATCGTGCTTGCAGTACGGAATAATCGTAGAGGACAGTCCTCCTGTTGCCACAATGGTCGGTGTCCCCTCTATTTCCAGAGCCATTCTGTCTAACATTCCGTCAATCAGGGCAGCATTCCCGAATACCGTTCCCGAACGCATACAGTCAATCGTATTCGTGCCGATTGCCTTTCTGGGAGCTTCAATGCTGATTCCCTGTAACTGTGCCGCATTTTTGGTCAGAGACTCCATCGACACTTTGACGCCGGGGATAATCACACCGCCTCTGTAACAGGAATTCTTATCGACAACGCATATGGTGGTTGCCGTACCCATGTCAATGACCATTAACGGCTTCGGGTAGAGGGCTATCGCTGCCACCGCCCCCACAACAAGGTCACTTCCCAACTGTGCGGGATTGTCTATCTTGATATTGAGTCCCGTTTTAATCCCCGGTCCCACAATCAGCGGCATACAGTCAATCACTTTATGCACCGCTTTTTTCAGAATATCATTCAGCTGCGGCACAACCGATGATATAATACCACCCTCAAAATCTGTTGTCGATAAGCCGTTCAGCTCAATCAGAATCTTGATCTGCACCGCATATTCATCCGAAGTCTTGTTTTTATCCGTGCCGATTCGGGCAATAAAAGCAGTTTTCCCTTCCGAAATGCCCCCCAGTACAATATTGGTATTGCCTGCATCAATCGCTAAAATCATGATTTTAAACTCTCCTTTGGTTTGATTTCCCCGTCAACCAGATGAATGTCAAGCTGATTGAACGGAATCGTAATACCGTTCTTTTCCAGATTCGTCTTGATATTTTCCTGCATGAAAAACAGTGTGTTCCAGTAATCTTCCGAATGGCACCATATCCACACCATTAAGTCTACACTGCTTTCGTTGAGCTTGTCAACATAAACACGATTGTTTTTTTCTTTTATGACGTTCTCATGTGATTCAATCAAATCCATAATCACTCTGCGTGCCTTATCGATGTCCTCCTGATAGGAAATCGGAACAACAATATCCATTCGTCTTTCTTCCCGTACAAAGTAATTGATGATATTACTGGAAGTAAGACGAGAATTCGGAATTAAAATTTCCTTGTTGTCGTAGGTACAGAGTGTTGTATACATCATATCGATTTTTATGACATTTCCCTTGAGTCCCTCTGTTTCAATGTAGTCTCCCACTTTGAATTTTTTGTTGATAATGATAAGCGTACCGCTCGCCACATTGGAAAGACTGTCTTTCAGGGCAAGGCCAATGGCTACCGTTGCGGCACTGATAGCGGCAATGAGCGTTGTCACATCAAATCCCAGAGTGGAAAGTACACACAGGATAATCAGCACTTTTAAAACTGTATTTAATGTAGAGTTCAGAAATGTTACCACTGTCTGGTCAATTTTTGCCCGTGTCATGGCTCTGACGGAAATTTTGCAGATGATTTTTGTCAGCCACCAGCCTGCCGCAAAAATAACAATGCCTGCCACCAACTTCGGTAAAAAAGCCAACAGCCAACTGTATGCCGATTCCAGCCATTTCTGAGCAAGATCCAAATTTTTTCCCACCTCTGCATGGATGTCAACGCCTCCTTCCAAAAGATAAAAATACATATGGATTCTCCTCCCGTTTCATGATATTTTTTCCATTATAGCACAAATCCCGAAAAATGAAAAGAAATAAATGTTATATTTTTGTATGTCTTGCAAAACACTGCAAATTATTGTATGATAAAGCAGAAGTATAAATTTTCAGCAGGAAAGGGACTAAATACAATGGATTATGTGATGTTTCAGAAAATTGACAAAAATCTGATATATTACGGAGTATACGATACGCCGTCTGAAAGCTGGGACGGCAGTGATATTCTCTGCTCCGCAAGAAAGCGTTTCTTTGAAACCGGAAAAAAACAAAAAAACAGAGGCAATCTCAAAAAGGATGCCGAAATTTATCATTACAGCTATGTCATGGAAAACAATGTCAGTCTCCGTTACAGGAAACTTAAAAAAGACGGCAAACAACTTGAACGAGTATTCGATACACCGGGCGGCTATTATGTAGAAACTCTCAACGAACAGCACAAGCCTGTGAAAAGGGCTTTCTTTGACAAGAGACATCTGTGGCTCAAAACAGAAGTCCTCTCTCCTGTCGATAAAACCGTGATTCGTAAAATATCCCCCGCCACCGACCACGACCAACCTGTACTGATTCTCAAATCACCAAACAGTGTCGAAACACTCTGTCCGTTTCTCGTCTCACTCGACAGGTCTCTCACGGAACAGCTCAATATCATTGCAGGCGAACCTCCTGTTTTTTGTGTGACCAGCAAGGGCAGTTTTTATTTCTGCACCAAAGAAGCCTTCACCGAAAGACAAAAGGCTCTGGAATACATTATGAACAAAATCGGTGATGATGATACCGTGCAGACTTCCCGTTCTTCGTTCGTGATTGACACCTCTAAGCTGGAAAACAATCCAACAGCAGGTCTCGACCTCTCCTCCGGTGCGGAAATTCACGTTTCTTCCGATACAAACGCCAATTCCGAAAAAGAAAGATTTTTCTCTCAGCTGGAAGCCATTGCCCGGCAAAGCAGTGAAACGGATTTTGAAGAAAAAATTCTCCGCAACGAATCCCATATACCGGAAACACCCACTGTTACAGAAGAAAGCAAACCTCCCGTTTTCAAAGAAGAAACTGTCTCCGTCTCTGAAGCAATCCCCGAAAATACAGAAGAAGCGGCCGGCTCCGATACAGCGGAATTTCCGACTTCCGAACAAACCTACAAGCCCGTTTCCTATGAAAAAATCTGTACGTTTGCACAAGAATGTCCCTATCAGACCGTTGACAAACAGATAATTGAATCAGGCGGCAGACAGTATTTCTATTTCGGCAGTCTTGACGGCACAAAACGCCACGGAAAAGGCCGCACAACCATGAAAAACGGTGAAACCGCCTATGAGGGACAGTATGCCGATGACAAACGTGACGGATTCGGCACATATTACTATAAATCAGGCAAACTCTGCTATGCGGGACACTGGCGTCAAAATCATCGTGAGGGCTTGGGCGTTGCCTTTTCACCGACAGATGAGAGTGCTTTTATCGGTGAGTGGCATCAGGACAGGTCTGTCAATGTAGGAGCTACTTTTGACAGCCAAGGAAAACTCCTGTATGTCGGAAACGTGGACAACGATAAAAAACACGGTGCAGGCATCACCTATAACGAGCAGGACAAAACCTTTTTTGTCGGCAAGTACAAAGACGGAGAATTTCTCTGCACAGGTACACAGTTCAGCAGTGAAGGCGATTTGCTTTATACGGGCGGCTACAAAGACAACCGGCGTACAGGTACAGGCACTTCCTACAATGCAGACGGAACCGTACAGTATCAGGGGGAATGGCTCAATAATCTCTATCACGGTGAAGGTGTGCTTTATCTGGAAAACGGCGGTATGCTCAAAGGTACTTTCCGACAGGGGAAGGCTTACGGCAATGCAACTCTGACGGATCAAAACGGCAAAATTATCTATACAGGCGGCTTTGCGGATGATGTTTACAGCGGTACGGGACGCCTTTTCTCCGATGACGGCGGTTTTGCCGAGGGAATCTTTGCGGACGGTGAACCGACAGGTATTTTCAACGAGTATACCGCTGACAAACAACTCATCTACTGCGGGGAATGGACCGATATGCACCGCAACGGACGTGGCATTGCCTATCGGAACGGTGAAAAAATCTATGAAGGCGAATTTAAAAACTCTCTCTACAACGGCAAGGGCAAACAGATTGAAAACGGTACCCTTGTCTATATGGGAATGTTTGCCGACGGTCAGCGGAACGGCTATGGTATCGAATTCAAAAACAATGAAATGCACTATCAGGGAATGTGGAAAGATAATCTCTATGACGGAAGCGGCATTCTCTTTGAGGACAGTGAAACCCGTTATATCGGTCTGTTCAAAGCCGGAAAGCGTGAGGGCAGAATCAACGAAATTGCCGACCGTCACATTATCAGAAAATCCCTGTATGAAAATGATAATCTCGTATATATGTGTGAATACTCCCACGAGGGTACCCTGCTGTATTACGGAAGCGTCAGCAACAATATGAGAAACGGTATGGGTTGTACCTTCCTTTCAGCGTGTGAAAAACAGTTTGAGGGCATTTTCCGCAACGGTCAGCCCGAAAAGGCTATGAAAGTCTTTCTGAAGGAGCTTGACGAAATTCCTCCGTGCAGTGAACTTGCCGACACAGATTATGAACTCTACAGGGAAACTCCCGTATTTGTCATTGAAAAGCCCATGACTGTCGGACAGGCTCAGGGTATTTATACGGGAAAGCTTACAGACGGTCTGCCTGACGGTGAGGCTACTGTTTTGTATGCCGATCACCGCTACACAGGCGGTTTCACAAACGGCCTGCCTGACGGCAGCGGCATTATTTACAGACATGACGGTTCGGAAATACACGGTACTTTCTGTGCAGAACCGTTTGAGAACTGTCAGACACTGACATTATCCGACATGACATATTATTATCTGGAATAAAGGAGATATTGATGAAAACGCTTTATGTATCCGATTTAGACGGCACCCTCCTTGACAAAAAGGCAAAACTCCCTCCCCGTTCCGCTGAAATCATCAGAAGCCTGATTCAAAAAGGAATGCTTTTTTCCGTGGCAACCGCACGCAGTCAGTCCAGTGTGAGCATTTTAAAAGAGCTTGACCTTGCCCTTCCGTGTGTACAGCTCAACGGTGTTCTCATGTACGACTTCAAAACTCAAAAATATATGGACTGCACCCCCATGAATACGGATACTGCCTCTGAGATTATCCGTATTCTCAAAGCCTTTGACAGAATGTCCTTTGTTTACAAGTTTGACGAGGACTGCGGCATTAATGTCGAATTTGAAAAGCTTCGGAATGACGTGGAAAGAAACTTTTTCAATGCACGTAAAGACCAGGATTATAAAAGTTTCCGTCAGGTTGATCATATCACTGTCGGCAGCAATGACCGTATTATCTATTTTACCATGGTGGACAGCTATGAACGGTTGGAGCCTATCTGTAGGGAAATCCAAAAACTTCCCCATGCTAAGCCTACATTATACAGTGATAATTACTCTGATTTGTATTTCTTAGAGGTGTTCAGTGCAGACGCTACCAAAGCGGCAGGTGTCCTGAAACTCAAACAAATGCTCCATGCTGACAGGCTTGTCACCTTTGGCGATAACCTGAATGATATTGATATGCTCAAAGTCTCGGATATTGGAATTGCTGTAGGTGACTGTGTGGAAGAAGTCAGAAACCATGCGGACATCATTATCGGAAACAGCTATGAAAACGGTGTTGCCGAATATCTGCTCCATGAATACAGCAAATAACAAAAAGTCTGCCGATGTTCCTATCGGCAGACTTTTTGTTATTCAAAAAATGTCATATCTTCTTCATTTTTCTTTGTGTCCGCCACTTTCGGAGCAAACGGAACCGTATCAAATACTTCCGCTACCCTGTCACGTGACCATAAAGACGGTATCACTCTCACTGCAAAGCCATAACCGTTATCCATACGCCATTGATGGCTTTCTGCCTGCGGTATGCCGTACACGGAAAGCAGTGTCATAATAACGCCTCCATGCGTCACCACCGCACAACTGTGAATATTGTCCGTGATAACTTCATTGACGATTCTTTCAAAGCCCTTGCAGATTCTTCCGGCAAACGCCCTGCCTGTCTCACCGTTCGGAGGAGGAAACCGGTCGGAATTTTGCAGCCACGCCGCAAAGGACGGCTCTCCTGCCAGGTCGGCAGCACTCTTGCCTTCCCAGTCGCCAAAGCTGCATTCCCCCAATGCCCCCACTGTTTTTACTTCCTGTTTCGGATAAATGACAGAACACGTTTCCACACACCTTGACAACGGGGAAGAATACACTTTCTCCGCATACGGATAACCAAATGACTCACTGATTTCCGTCAAGGCAAGCCTTCCCTTTTCCGACAAATGCACATCTGTTATACCAATATATCTGCCTTTGAGTGTCTCGTCAATCGCCCCGTGACGAATCAAATATATGAGATAAGATTTCATTTTCTTCTTTCTCCTTTGAAACAAATTTTTATATCACACGCCAAAAAATGAAAAAATAACTTTACAAATTGTTTTAAATGTTATATAATTTACATACTGTTTATATTTAATTTGTTGGAACAGGTCAGGTTTTGGCTTATTATTAAATATATAATATTTGTTGGTACTATGTCAAGGGGTTTTGAAAGATATGAGTGATTTTCCGAGAATCGTCACGCTGCTTAGAAAAGAGAAAGGACTTAGTCAGAAGCAGGCTGCATTGGAACTGGGGGTTTCACAGGCACTGCTCTCGCACTATGAAAAGGGCATCCGTGAATGTGGATTGGATTTTGTAGTAAAAATTGCGGATTACTACAATGTATCATGTGACTATATTCTGGGCAGAACAGCAGACAGAAACGGTGCAACACCGGAAGAAATCAGGCGGACAGACGAAAAAACTGTCAATGAACCTTTGAAAAGCAATGCTATGCTTGCACTGAATAAAAAACTGATGGATGACTCACTGGAGATTATTTTTGAACTGCTGGAACAAACAAACTGCAGGGGATTGAATACGGAAATTTCGGCCTATCTGATGGTATCTATTTATAAGATCGTCAGAATGTTGTATTCGGCCAATCCCAAAAATCCACAGGCAATGTTTTCTGTGGTGCCGGAAATGTATACCGGCTTGTCTACTGCACTGCAAAGCATTACCGAAACCAATGCAAAATGTCTTTCCTCCGGAAAAAGTGCCGGCGGTTTTTCGGGCTTTGAAACAAGCTCCGCTCCGTCACTGTCACCGGATGTCATTTCCAAACATTATCCCGAAGCAGCTCCGTCACTTTACAATCTGATTCAGAAAACCGAAGAAAAAATGAAAAAACTTTGTTAAACAGGCTGTACCAAATCATACAGCCTGTTTTTTTATGGCTCCCTCATAAGTTTTTGAATTTGCTGTACATATCCGTCTGTATCTCGATAATATTTTACTTTATCGAACAATTCCAAAGCCCTTTCATACTCTTTCCTATCCATACACGCAATCGCTTCTTCATAGATATACTGAGCCACTTCCTCCTCTTTCTCCAAAGAGTCCTTGTATGTAACAGACTGAAATAATTTCAGTGCCTCTGTATAATTTTTTTCTTCATACCTTTTAATAGCAAGATGATAGGTAGCATCCGTTTCTATTACTTTTAGTTTTTCCATAGAATCCCCGAATTCACCGACATCATTAAACAAAGTTCTTGCTACTTGGTAGTTACCTCCATAAAAAAATGCATTGGCGACCACATATTTTGGAAACAAATACATATTCTCAAGTCCCGGAATATATTTATCGGGAGAAACTAAAAATGCCGGTATAAAAAATACCACAACATAGGACATCAATACAATCAAGATACTGACAATGGCAGTTTTGATTTTGTTTCGTTTCACTTTTTTCCGCTTGAGGTGGTTAAGCACAGAGGTACTGCTGATTTCGGATATTTTATCATGGTACTGCTGAATGAGAACGTCACATTCTGCAATTTTTTCATCTGCTTCCCTGTAATCCCGGATTTTTTTCAAATCCTCTATAGCTGACCGAAGGGTACTTTCAGCGTGCCGGATATAGCCGGGATTTTGTGTTTCCACACCTTTCTCACATTCCGTATTTGCCAGCAAAATTTTTTGGCAGGCATCATTATAATTCTTCTGTTTCTCAAAAACAATGATTTGTTCATCACATTTTTGCAGAAGTTGTCTCGAATTCTTGTAATTGTCTATTTCCAGAAGCAATTCTTTTGCACTGAGTACATCTGCTTCTTTGATAAACTTCTTTTCAAGAAGAGACAACGCTTTCTGATAATTTTTTTCACGATTCATTTTTTTACCTCCTTTATACAGATATTTTTATTTTATCACATACTATCATAAAAGTAAAGAAAAAGTCACTGTAATTCTCGTTACAGCGACTTTTGGGATTATGAAAAATATACCGTTTCTTCTTCGGGTTTTTCGGCAGGCTTGACGTCTGTCACATAAAACATTGGTCCCGTCTCATTGCCGAACATGGGATCCTGCATAGCCTTTACCTTGGCGGTAACGGTATACCAGCCCTTGTTTTTCAGTTCGGAAGCTCTGTCCCAGCGACACATGAAGCCTACATAACGTATATCCTCCACACAGCATGTCATGGCAAATCTTCCGCCTACAAAGCTATTTTTGGGCATTCTGGCACTTTTGGCCACAAGTGCTTTGAACTGTATGGTTTTGCCGTCATAATTCTGCGGCTTGTCCATTGCGTCCAGATACAGCAATCCAAAGTCTGTGTCCTTGATTTCTACAATATCTGCTTCCAAATCAAACGGCAGAGGATCCACAATTTCATCATTTTCAATCGTTCCGTCGAGATATTCATAGATAATTGCCGCACGTCTGTTAATTGCTCTGACAATGGTATGCAGCTGCATTTTATCCACCTTGTCGGAATATCTGTTAAAAGCCACCAGCTCCGTGATACTGATTTTATCATATACCAATTGACGCATATTGCTGTTATACATATTGAATGTATTGGAGTCCGCCATCATCATAATCTGATAAATCTGCCATGACTGCGGCAAAACATTTCCAAGATCATTCATCAGCCACATACCGTTATATTCAATCATAACTCTTTCGGCACGGCTTTTTTTGAGGCTGTCCTCCAGAAATTTTGTAGTAAGCTGTTCCTTGTCCTCCACAGTGACAATCGTTACATTTTTACCCCCCTTGTACTTGGAAGTATCAAGCTCCTCTTCACCCTCTTCACACAGAATGACAAGGGTTTTGTCTCCGTCCTGAAAACGGGGATCGCACAGTGTTTCATGGATAAATTTTGTTTTGCCGCTGTCGAGAAATCCCAGAAACAAATAAACAGGGATAGGTTGTTTTGGCATCATTCATCACCTCTGTTATTTATGCAAGCATAAACAGCTTGGCCAGTTCCTCTTCATTGAGTTTCGAGCCGATGACACAGATTCTTCCTGTATAGTCAGCCGAGCCTGTACGGACATTGCTTTCTTCGGGCACAAAGTCATAGTGAATCCATGTACCGTCCACAGCAGGAACGATTCCTTTTGCACGAAGTACCAGACCATATTTTTCACTGTCGGACAGTGCGGAAAGGATAGCAGAAATTTCTTCTTTGGTATATTTTCTTGCTGTTTCCCTGCCCCAGCTTGTGAACACTTCATCGGCATGGTGATGGTGGTGGTGATGATGTTCATGCTCGTGGTCATGGTCGTGATGATGTTCATGGTCATGCTCGTGGTCATGATGATGTTCATGTTCATGCTCGTGATCATGATGATGTTCATGCTCGTGGTCGTGGTCGTGATCATGATGATGTTCATGCTCGTGATGATGGTGATGACACTCACATTCGGGATCATCACATTCTTCTTCATGTACATCTTCCACTGTCAGCAAAGCCTTTCCTTCTGTTGCGGCAAGGATCTGCTCTCCTGTAATATCATCCCATGGAGTTGTCACAATAGCCGCTTTTTCATTGTGTTCTCTGAGAAGCTCCAGCACCTTCGAGAGCTTTTCATCCGAAAGATTCTGAGTTCTGCTGAGAATCACCGTACTTGCATTTTCGATTTGATTATTATAGAACTCGCCAAAGTTTTTCATATAAATCTTGCACTTGGAAGCATCTGCCACTGTCACAAAACTGTTGAGCTGTACATCCTCACTTGCAACGCTTTTCACTGCATTGATAACATCGGACAATTTTCCCACACCTGACGGCTCTATGATAAGCCTGTCGGGATGATATTCGTCCAGCACCTTTGTGAGAGCCTGTCTGAAATCTCCCACCAGTGAACAGCAGATACATCCGGAATTCATTTCATTGATTTGTATGCCTGCCTCTTTCAGGAAACCTCCGTCAATGCCGATTTCACCGAACTCATTTTCAATCAGCACCAGTTTTTCATTCTGATAGCCCTCTTTGATGAGCTTTTTGATAAGGGTAGTTTTGCCTGCACCGAGAAAGCCTGAAAAAATATCAATTTTTGTCATGATACCGAACTCCTTTCAAATTTTCATTCCGTTCCCTATTATATACCATTTATTCCGAAAATGCAAGAAGCACCGTTTTTACTCTATGTAATCACAGTCCTGAATCATCTGCGTAAGATTGTGCACACCGCTTTCGGCAAGATTGATAAAGTCAAGCACTTTTTCCGACCAGCCTGCGATGATATTCGTCCTGTCACCGTGAAACTGCTGTGTACCGTAGCCTGCCAAGTCTATTGCGTGAACCCACAAATTTTGATTTGTCTGCTTTCTGTATTCATCAGCCATCTGCTGAACGGTCTTTTTCGAGTACCAGTTGATACGGTTGCACTCGTTATCCGACAAAATAATGATCCTGTCGGCTTTTATATTCTTGTCAATCATCTCTTTGAAAGGCAGATACATATCTGTACCGCCTCCGCAGGAAATACGCTGTACTGTTTCAAGAATAGGGGTTCTGCTTGAAAAGTCAAATTTATTTATCTCCGTATCGAACGTATAAAAAATACTGTTGTCACAAATCTTATTCGCAGCAAGTCCGAGCAGTACAGCTATTTCATAGTACCTGATATTTGATTTGCTGCTGATTTGCCAACTCATGGAGCCCGATACATCAACGGCAATCACCGTTGTCCCCGATAATTTCGGCATATTTTCAACAGACACTTCAAGAGCATTTTCGAGTGCATCAAATACTTTTGAGCCTGCCATATCCGAAACGGCTTTATAAGCCGACAAATATCTGAACGGCAGTTGCTTGGATTTTTTCACTCTTTCGGGATTTTCTATTGTATCGAGAACTGTCTGCAAATTGGACGGCTCCGCCTGTAATATGTTTCTCAAATTTCTCAGATATGCCATATAGCCGACTTTTCCGCTGTCAATGAGTTTTTCCCAAGTTTCCTTGTTATTACCGTTTTGGGAAAGCTCCGTTTCCCAGGTCACAGGCACAGCCAATTTTCCCTCAATGCACCTTTTCCACATTTCAGACTGTTCGGGTGTTTTCGGTGACGGTCTGCAAATGCACAGCAAATCACGCATTTTCACTGTTTTCTTCTCGCCTTTGTATTTGGCAAGCGTATATTCATCAAAGTTCACTATTACATCATTGATACCTTTTTTAAGGCTGTTCGGGATAGGTCTTTTTCCAAAAGTATTGATGTAAAAAGCCATTATCTCCGTCACGTCATCGCCACGAACCGTCACACCTTTTACGGTATTTCTCACATAAGGCTTACCCTCGTTTTCATGGGCAAGGTATGCCGTGAGAACATGCGATACCGAACGCATATGGAATACACGTCTTGCAAAAATCGCTAACTTTGATACAAATTCAGGCTCGGTTTTTATAACATTCACAATCGTTTTCTGCATATCTTCCGAGTTGTCGCCGTAGAATTTGCTTTCATTGAAAAATGATGTAAGCACTTGTGAAACAAGTTTTTCCTTGTCAGCCATTGTATACGCAGGCTGACCGCAGTTGTTTACTGTTTTGATAGATTGTATTTGATTGAATTTAGACATAAAAACCTCCCTGATAAAAATAAAAGGCAGAGAAATCCGAAAACGGTAAGCACAAATGATGCTTGCTCTGCTCTGCCTGTTGAGCTATTCTCAAAAAGAGAAGCCGGACTTGAACCGGCAACACGAAGAACCCGTTTTCCGCACTGCTGCCATTAAAAATATTTTTTATAATAAAGCGTGATAAAATCGAATACAGTTCCGCAGGACTCGAACCTGCATTCCCTCGCCTTGCGGCAAAGTTCAGACCAATCGAAGTAACTGTATTCTGCAATACACACTTTCATTATAACAAACAGAGAAATCCGAAAACAGATAAAACGTGTAGCGGGCTCTGACACTGAGCTATCTCCGAGGAGAGTTGGAATTGAACCAACGACATCCGCCATGATATCGAAGTAACTGTTTTCCGCACTTCTGTTTATTATTTTGATAAAAACGGATAAAATCGAATACACTTTCAACACAATCAGCGTGTCTGCCAATTCCACCATACCGCAAATGATGAACTTGCGGCAGCAGGATTTGAACCTGCACGGATATTCTCCACTGATTCCCATAACGAAGTAATTGTATTCTGCAATACCGTTTTAGTCAGCCTTACCTCATACATTCATTTTCCATTCATCAATAAATTCCTTCAAAGACAAAATCTGCCACTTTTTTGCGGAAAGAGTTCCAGTCATAAATGACAATACATTCCAGTGCATAGCCATTGATCCACAAACTGTCATAGTAAAAGTCGATACCAAAATTATCAAACTCCGGAGCCGATTTTGCCACAATATCATATTTCAGATAAGTTGTAATATTCGTAGCCAGTTTCGTAATTTCGGAAGTTTTGAGATTGGTGGTAATCATGGGACCGATTTCATAGATGATCGACATAACGGTTGTCAAATCAGACTGTTTCAGGCGATTGATCAAGATACTCATCACCGTTCTCTGACGGAGGGTACGGGTATAGTCATCACCGCTGCAAATGCCTTCCTGCCCTCTGTTTCGGGCGTGCCAGAGTGCCTGACGGCCATTCAGGTGTACGGTTGTGACATACTCTCCATCCTCGTTTTCATGGAATTCAAAACTGCTGATGTCAATTTCATCACGGGTATCGACCTGACCGTTTGTCCAGCTCTGCCAGTTGATATAGTCAATTTCCTCTTCTCTGAGTTCCACATCAATGCCGCCAAGCGTATCAATAATATTGCGAAAGCTTTTGAAATCTACGACAGCATAGCGGTCTATCTTAATGCCGTAATTACGCTGTACTGCCTGTACGGCAAGACTGGCTCCGCCATAGAAGAAAGAAGAATTGATTTTATTATTCTCATGCCCCGGTACTTCCACATAGGTATCTCTCATAAGAGAAAGCATTTTCAGTTTTTTATGTCTGGTATCAATCGAAAACAGGATCATGGTATCCGACTGACCGCTGTCCTGTCCCTTGCGGGTATCCGCACCGAACAGCATAATATTGAGTATCATCGGATCGTTGAGAAGTGTACCGTTATAGGCATTGACCTTATCATCCGTTGACGGATTTTTTTGGGAATTGCCTGCATCAGACGCATCCGACAGATTCGCATAGTTGATTCTGTTGAAATAAGAATATGCCACCAAGCACAATGAGCCTGACAATATCAGAAGGGCACTCAAAATAATACTAATGACATTAAATATCGGACGCACTTTTCGGTGGGTGCTTTTTGCAGCCGGTACATAATCATTTTTCTTTGGAGGGGGCACCCTGTGATAGGCTCCGTCAGACCGTCTTTCCGTCTGCGGAAGATAGGGGGAAGTTTTTCCTGTGTAAAATACCACACCATCCGATTGATTATGAGCATCTTTTTTAGGATCTGTCATATATCATTCTCCTTGTCAAAAGATTGGACCTTGTATCTCATTATATATCAAAAAGTCCTGATTGGCAAATAAATTTTCAAAGAAAAAACAAGCATTATCTTGTTGAAATTTACGGTATGAAATTCTGTTCATCCGGAGAGAGACGGTACGACGGCAGAAAATTTTTCATAAAAATCGCTGTTTCCTCCAAAGGATGATTTCGGAGAGAAATCAGAATATCCGCCTTGGCACGTCTGCATTCAGTATTGCCCATGTTTTGTTCTTCCATGCATTTAATGGGGCAGACAGTCTGTCGGCTGCCTTGACCACCTGCAAATATGCTTCATTCTCAACATAATCGCAAAAAAATGACAGCTCATTTTCTTTTCTTCCCCAAATTACCGGTCATACAATAATTTATCATAAAAAATTTTAAATTACAACACTTCACGGCATATTTATATAGATTTTTTGGAAAAGTTATGTTACAATAAGGAATGTCTGAAAAGGCTATCTATACAAAAAAGAGGAGGAAAAACAAATGTCAAACACTGGAACACCGCTTGGTGTCCGAAAAAATTACTATCTCAGGACGTTTCTGTGGGGACTGGCACTTGCCACTCTGATTTTCTTGCCCTGGATCATTTACAACAACGGTTATTTTTTCTTTTACGGTGATTTCAACGTACAGCAAATTCCGTTTTATCAGATGATTCACGATTCCATACAGCAGGGAAATATCGGCTGGAGTTATACTACCGATCTGGGTGCCAATATTATCGGCTCCTACAGTTTCTACATGATAGGCAGTCCGTTTTTCTGGCTGACACTGGCTTTTCCAAGCTACATCGTTCCCTATCTGATTGCGCCGCTCCTGATACTCAAATTTGCTTTGGCAGCTCTGGCAGCCTATACATTTTTGAGACGCTATCTCAAAAATCAGCATTATGCCATGATCGGTGCATTGCTGTATGCTTTCTCCGGTTTCGGAATCTATAATATTTTCTTCAACCATTTTCATGAAGCAATGATTACTTTCCCGTTCATGCTGGCCGCTGTGGACGAATTCATCTATGAAAAACGCAAAGGCTGCATGGCACTGGCTGTATTTGCATCCGCTTTTGTCAATTATTATTTCTTTGCCGGACAGGCAGTATTTGTGTTCATTTACTGGGTTATCAGAATGAACACAGGCAGTTTCCGTATGACCGTCAGTGAATTTTTACACTTTGCCATGGAAGTCATCGGCGGTTTCCTTTGTGCGGGGATTATATTGGTACCATCCGTTTTTGCCGTACTGCAAAATTCACGACTGAATAATTATCCCAATGGATGGGGGGCTGTTGTTTACTCCAACGAGCAGAGATATATTCATATCATCGAATCCTTTTTCTTTCCGCCTGATATGCCTGCCTATGCCAACTTTACTCCTGATTCCAATGCAAAATGGGCTTCTGTGGCAGGATGGCTGCCGCTGTTCAGTATGGTCGGTGTCTTTTCCTTCTACAAGCTCAAAACCCACAAATGGCTTCGGACATTCATTCCGATTCTCTTTGTCATGGCATTTGTACCAATCTTCAACTGTGTGTTCCAGCTCCTGAACGCTGCCTACTATGCACGCTGGTTCTATATGCTCACCCTGATGCTTTCTTTAGCTACGGTGCTTTGTCTGGACAACGAACAAACAGATTATAAAGGCGGTCTGAAACTTACTTTTGCCATTACGCTCATGATCACCTGCCTGATCGGCTTCATGCCCACTACCACCACCGATACCAAGGGAGTGCAAAACACTGTCTACGGTATCGAAAAATATCCCGATCGTTTCTGGATATGGGTGGGAATCGCTTTCGTCGGACTTATCGCCCTGACGGTTGCCATGAATTTCCGCAGAACACCAAAGGCTTTTCCGAGAATGATCTCCGTCATGCTTTCCCTTTTGATTGTGCTTTACGGAAATGTTCTGGTAGGAGTGGGTGTTGTCAATTCCAGCTACAAAGGAAAATATATCACCAACTATGCTATCAACAACCGTGACGCTTTCGGTGAACTCAAAGACCTCAAAAAAGTCCGTTCCGATTTCTACAACGAAATGGATAATATGGGAATGTACTGGCAGATTCCCACCATACAGGCTTTTCAGAGTATCGTACCGGGTTCTGTCATGGATTTCTATAAATCCGTGGGGGTGGAAAGAAGTGTCGGCTCCCGTCCCGAAACGGATGTCTATGCCATCAGAAGCTTCCTCTCCTGTAAGTACCTCTTTGACAATACCTCTGATTCCAAGGACTTCGGCTCCTCCGCAGGCACCACCAAAATGCCCGGCTGGAAACTCCTTGAAACCAAAAAAGGCTATAAAGTTTATCAGAATGAATATTATATTCCTTACGGCTTTACTTATGACACCTATGTCACCACCGAAGAATATGAAAACTGTCTCGAAAAAGACAGAAGTCTGCTTTTGCTCAAATCCATGGTTCTGACCAAGCAGCAGGCGGCAAAATATAAAGATATTCTGAAGCATGACGAAAATCTCTCGTCCTATCAATATACACAGGCAGAATATTTTGATGACTGTAAGGCAAGACAAAATCTGGTATGCCGATCCGTTAAATTTGAAAACAGCAAATTTACTGCCACCATCAAAACCGCTGACAGTGAAGAACTGGTATTTTTCAGTATTCCCTATGAAGACGGCTGGTCTGCACAGGTCAACGGAAAAGCTGCACAGATCGAAAAGGTCAATGTCGGCTTTATGGCAGTCAAAGTTCCTGCCAATACCGAGTCTACCATTGTTTTTACTTACAGAACCCCCGGACTTATGATCGGTATCGGCACAAGCATTATCGGTCTGATAATAATGATTCTTTATATGGTCTTTTCACCCAAAGTCAAAAAGCGTGAAGAATACGGTATGCTTGTGTTTGACGACCTGGGCGAGGAAAGCTATTCCAAAACTATCGAAGCTCCTTTCACCTCTATTCCCCGAAAAACCAAAACCAAAAAAACAAAAAAGCCAAAGCCTGAAAAAGAAACTCCTCTTCCCAAAGAGAACCCTTCACCGCAGGTACCGCTTTCCGAAAATCCCCCCAAAGATGAAACAGCTGATACTCCTGAGAATCTCATGAACAAACAGGCCGAGGAAATGGAACAAATGAATGATGCTGATGTCAGCAAACTTTTATTTGAGGACGCTTCCGAAACAGTTCCTGATGAGAACCCCTCTGAAAATAACCGAACAAAGCTGTAAAATTTTACTGACTTTCCGCCAAAACAGACTGCTGCCCGAAAAGGCTCAGTCTGTTTTGACACTTTTTCGGAAAATATGACTCATAAAGTTGCATTTTCCTATCAGAAATGATAAAATACTGGAAGAACTACGTTGAATGAAAGGAAAAATCCCATGCCTATCGTATATTTTGTAGTACCATGCTATAATGAAGAAGAAGTACTTCCGGAAACGATCAAGCGACTGAACCTGAAATTACAGGAATTGATTTCCTCCGGCAAGGCTGACATAAAAAGCCGTATGCTGTTTGTAGATGACGGCAGCAAGGACAAAACCTGGGAAATTATCTCGGCTTTCAGTGAAACAAACATTTATGTCGGCGGAGTAAAACTCTCACGAAACAGAGGTCATCAGAATGCTCTCCTGAGCGGTTTAATGACTGCCAAAGAACATTGTGACTGTGCCATCTCTCTGGATGCAGACTTACAGGATGACATCAATGTCATTGATGAATTTATTGACAAATATACGGACGGCTGTGAAATTGTCTACGGTGTTCGCAGCAGCCGTGAAAAAGATACCTTCTTTAAGCGTTCCACGGCTCAAAGCTATTATAAGCTCATGAAATCTCTGGGCGTGGATATTGTCTATAATCACGCCGATTACAGGCTCATGGGCAAAAATGCCCTTGATGCTCTCGCCGAATACAGTGAAGTCAATCTCTTTCTCAGGGGAATTGTGCCTTTGATCGGCTATCGGACAGATTACGTCTATTATGAAAGAAACGAACGCTTTGCAGGCGAATCCAAATATCCGCTCAAAAAAATGCTGAAATTTGCCATTGACGGTATCACCTCTTTCAGTGTTCAGCCGCTGAAAATCATTTCCAATCTCGGCATTATGATATGCTTTCTCAGTATCATCGGCTTTATTTATGCGTTGGTATCGTTTTTTATGGGAAGTGCCGTTTCAGGCTGGGCTTCCACTATATGTTCGATATGGTTTCTGGGCGGTCTGCAAATGCTCTGTATCGGTATTGTCGGTACTTATGTCGGCAAAATCTACAGCGAGGTAAAACACCGTCCCCGTTACCGCATTGAAAAAACCATTATTCGGCAAAACTCGAAAGGAGATTGAATTGACATGTCTTTCGGAAAAAATATTCTGACTTATCAGAATGATATATTACATGATATAGATGAACTGCTGCAAATCCGCTCTGTTTCCGCCAATGACAAAAAAACCGCTTCCAAGGCTCTGGACTGGATCCTCAAAAAGGCGGAATCTATGGGCTTTCACACAAAAAACATTCACGGAATTGCCGGACACGTCGAGTTTGGTCAGGGCCCTGAACTGGCTGCTGTACTGGCTCATGTGGATGTCGTTCCTGCCGGAGAAGGCTGGAGCGTGGAGCAGCCGTATGCTCTCACCGAAAAAAACGGACGGCTTTACGGCAGAGGCATTGTTGATGACAAAGGACCTGCTGTGGTTGCTCTGTACTGTCTCAAGGCTCTCAAAGATCATGGTATCGTTCCCAAAAGACGCATCCGATTGATTTTCGGTGCTGCCGAGGAAATCGGTATGAATGACATGGAAACCTATTTCCGTGAGGAAGAAATGCCGGATATGGCATTTACTCCCGATTCCGAATACGGTATCTGTCACTGTGAAAAGGGAATCCTGCAAATTGAAATTTCTTCCGAAACAAACGACAGTCCTGTTTTGAAAGCGTTCCATGCAGGTACAGCTATCAATGCCGTTCCCTTTAAAGCGGAAGCTCTTGTAGGAGAAACCCCTGTCCATGCTGTCGGAAAAGCCGCTCATGCCTCTACCCCTCAAGACGGTATCAATGCCGCTGCTCATTTAATACATTCCATTGCGGCAGATTTCGGCTCTGATTCCCTGAACAATCTGTGCCGTTTTCTTCATACGGCCGTCGGTTCGGAAACTGACGGCACTTCTCTGGGAATCGCCTGTCAGGATGAAGCATCAGGGACTCTCACTGTCAATCTCGGCAAAGTGGAAATTGATGCACGACACTCTCACGCTTTTTTAGATATACGCTATCCCGTTACTGCCGATTTTACAGAAATTTTGAAAACTGTCGGCAGAAAAGCCGCTCCTTATTCCCTGAAAGTCGGTGTTTATAATCACGAAGCACCTCTGTCTGTCGAAGATGATGCTCCCGTCATTGCCGTTCTGCAAAATGCCTACAAAAATATTACCGGTCAGGATGCCGTGCTTTACTCCACAGGAGGAGGTACTTATGCCCGTACTCTCAAAAATAACGGTGTTGCTTTCGGTCCTGTCTTTGAAGGCGATGAAAGCCATATTCATGACGTTGATGAAAGCATTGACAAAGAGAACTTCTTCACACACGCACAGATTTGTCTGGAAGCTCTCTGCGGATTCGCTTTGACGGAGACAAAACCATGATTTATATCATGGAAGATACAGACCGCCTTGATGAAAATTTTCTCGCAAAGGCGGAACCTCTGTTGAGCGAACAAAGAATTCAAAAAATCAGAGAATACGCTGTCCCAAGTGACAAAATCAATGCTGCCGCAGTATATCTGCTGCTGCGGTACGGACTCAAAACGGAATATCAGATGACCGAAAAGCCTGTCTTTGATTTCATCAGCAGAGGAAAACCCTGTCTCTCCCCTGCTGAAAGCGGCATTTATTTTAATCTCAGCCATTGCGGCAATGCGGCTGTCTGCATTATATCCGACGAAAATACTGCGATTGATGTCATGGAACTGCGGAAAGTGCGTTCCTCTGTCATCAGAAGAACCTGCTCTATGGAAGAAAGACAACAGCTTTCTATGAGTAATGAGCCCGAACGTGATTTTATCAAACTATGGACAAGAAAAGAATGTTATGCCAAGCTCGACGGAAGAGGTCTGCTGCTGGATTTCTCCGGAATCAGTCAGGCTCTCCCTGCCATGCACAACATCCATACCATAGATTTCGGAAAATATATTCTATCTTACTATTCAAAAGGAACAATGGAAATTGCAAAGGTCAATACAGCTCTCCTGCTGTGACAAGACTGCAACAAAGGAGGTTTCAAATTGGAAAGAAATCCTGTTTTATATGCCAAAAATGATTACGGCGACAGATACAACTTTCAGGACGTGTTTTTTAACGCTCACCCCGTCAACAAACAAAATCCCAGTCCTATCCCACCAAAAAAACCGGAACCGCCCCCGCCTCCACCGCCACCCCCTCCCGAAAAAAAGAAAAAACGTAAAAAATTCAAAAAACCTAAACCAAAACCAAAACCAAAAAAGAAAACCGCTCCATCTGAAGAGACAAGAAAGAAAAAACATACTGTCTTTAAAGTCATTACAACGATTCTTTTGCTTCTGATTCTGTCGGGAATGGGATTCGTCCTTTTTGTCATTTCAAGAATCAACTACTCCAGAGAAAATCCCGACCATGAATCCATTATTGAGGCTGTCGGCGAACTGAAAAGTGACTCTCAGGTACAGAATATTATGATATTCGGTGCCGATAATCACGCTGCCGATGAAAATGGCCGTTCCGATTCCATGATTCTGCTGTCTATTGACAAAAAACACCATATTATCAAGCAGACTTCCTTTATGCGTGATTTGTACGTCACAATTCCCGACTACGGCCAAAATCGTATCAATGCCGCTTTTTCCTATGGCGGAGCAAAACTCGCTGTGGAAACCATTGAATATAATTTCGGCATTGAAATTGACAACTATCTGGTGCTGGATTATGACAGCTTTACGGCAATTATCAATGCTCTGGATGGCATTGACATTGAACTCACCGAAGAGGAAATCGACTATATCAACTGGCAGAGCTGGCGTAACAAACAGGTTGAATCAAGAGACGAACTCGATACCAACAGCTATGAATATCATGAAAATGATAACGAAGAATTGGTTACGACTGTTCATTTAAACGGCAGACAGGCTCTCTGGCACGCCAGAAACCGTGGTCAGGAGGGGATTTGCAGCGGTGATGACTTCACTCGCACCGCCCGTCAGAGAGTGGTTGTCAATACCATTCTCACCAAGCTCCAATCAGCCAATCCGTTCACACTTGCCCGGATGGTATATGATGTTGCTCCCATGATTACCACCAACATGAATTTGGGCGATACGCTCAGTACCAGTATGGGGATGCCGTTTTATTTGGGTTACGACAGAATGGAATTCCGTGTTCCCCAGTCATTTAACTACTCTGACACATGGGTTGGTGACGCACAGGTTCTCACCATTGACAATCCTGAGGAAGAAAAAAAGGCTCTCCGGCAGTTTGTCTTTGACGATGACACCGCCTCTCAACAGAACAATTGAGTTTTCATATAAAAAGGCTCTCTGCTTTACTCGGCAGAGAGCTCTTTTTCTGTTTCCTCGGAATTGTTCGTCAGGATTTTTTTCACAGGAACGATTCCGTCATATTTTACACGAAACTGTATTTTTGCACGAAATTCATTTTGGCATACAGGACACACAAATGATGAATAAAATGATTTGTTTTTGGATTCCCAGGGACTCTGTAGGTTTGCCCTCGCTCCGCAGACACCGCAGTTGATATGCATGACACTTTTGTCAACCAACGGATTGTCCAGATTATACAGATAGGTGCTGCGGAAGTCCAGACGCTCATAAAATTCATCACAGTCCGCCTTTTGAATGTGTGCTTTCATAGCCCCTTTGGAATAGAGCTTTTGCAGACATTTTGCCGATACGATACTATCTCCTACGGCTCTGTGATGCGGTATATCCTCGACATCCAGTCCCAGCATTTCCGCTGCCGCCACCAATCCTATCGGACTTTTGTCATTGATGCCCATCATTTCCTGACAGTACATCTGCAAATCCACATACTTTTTGATAAACGGCAGACGGGGACTTTTGACATGATACCGACAGTTGCTTTCCAGTGCCGTCAAATCACTGGTACTCCATGTCATCAACACACAGTTTTTCATAAATTTCTGAAACTTGTTCAATGCATATAGGAACGGACAGCCCCGTTTCAAGTCATCATTGGTCAGTGAAGTCAGCGTCTGCACTCTGGAACGCAGGCGTTTTGTCAGCTCCGGTTTCACCAGTACCGAAAACTGTCCGATCAATTCCATTTTTTCATTCAGCTTTACTGCCCCGAACTCAATGATTTCATTGATATAACCGCCTACTTTGGCACTGTAGCCGCCATTCCATTCGAGGTCAAGTATTACATAGTTCATAATCAGCCTCCCCTGCTTTGGGCTTTCAGACGCTGCTCCTTATTAAGTATCATTTTCCGCATACGGATGGATTTCGGTGTTACTTCCACCAATTCGTCATCATTGATAAACTCCAATGACTGCTCCAGACTTAATACAGTAGGCGGTGTGAGCTTGAGTGCTTCATCAGAACCTGCCGCACGGGTATTGGTAACGTGCTTTTTCTTGCAGACGTTTACTACCATATCTTCATTTTTTGGGTTGGCTCCGACAATCATACCCTCATATACTTCTACACCCGGTCCGATAAACAAACGTCCTCTGTCCTGTGCCGCAAACAGTCCGTAACCGGTACTGTCGCCTGTTTCATGGGCAATCAGAGAACCTTGTGTTCTGGACTGTATATCACCCTTATATTCTTCATATCC
>DEFH01000005.1:5555-8156 GCA_002350705.1 Ruminococcaceae bacterium UBA2857 | reverse complement strand
CTATAGGTGGGGGAGTATGTCACGGAGAGAAAAAAATTGTACCATGCCCTTTTACAGCAGCTTGAAAATGCCTTTGGCAAAATGCGAATACGTTATCAAATCGTTTCCAATCCCAAACAAACGATTTATTGGTTGAATTTTCCCGAAAGCTCCGTTTTCTCTCCCACTGTCACACTGGTGATTGATGATTTTTTCTATGTAGACATCAGTGCTTCCATTGCACAGGGAATCACGGATGAAAAGCGATGTCTTGTACTGGAAACCATCAATGAGATCAATGACAAATTTCAGTTCATTAATCTCTGTATGGATGAAAATCATGATATTTATTCCTGTCAGCAGTTTATTCTGGCAGGTGATGAACGGATTATGTGTATGCAGATCATGACAAATCTTCTGGTGTTTTACGATCTGCACCGACGCACTGCCGAGAAAATTCATTCGATTATGTGTATGTGAATAGGAGTATCCTGCCGCTGAAACAAGCGGCAGTTTTTTTTGATAGGATGGTTGTGTGATAGGAAAATATGTGTTATGATAGTATTACTTCAATTTAAAAGCAGAGGAGCGTTCAAATGAAAAAGCTGTTTAACAAATTATTTATCGAGGAGACCAGTCATACAGGCATCCAGTTTTTCAGAAGTCTGTTTGTAGGCGGTATCGCATCTGTAGTGGATATGGGGGTACTGATTCTTTTGAAAGAACTTTTCGGAATGGCGGAGTCACTGGCGACAGTGTTCGGATTTATCGCAGGTCTGACGGTGAATTATGTGATTTCGACATTCTGGGTATTTTCCAAAGCCAAGGTGAAAAACCGTATGGTTGATTTTATTGTCTTTGGTGTGATTGGCATTATCGGTCTGGGACTGACACAGTTGATTATTGCACCGTTTTCGGAGCAAGGTATCTTTGGAGAGGGTTTTCTTGTGAGTCATGCGGTATTCGGTTCACTGGTTCCGATTGACAAATATTATATTATCGGAAAAGTGCTGGCGATTGTACTGACGTATATGTGGAATTTCTTTGCGAGAAAGTTTATTCTGTACAGAAAAAGTGAGAGCTGAAATATATGGCGAAAAAAATATTGCTTTCGGCAGTTCTTTGTATCGTTGCCATGCTGTGCATTGACAAGACACAGACATATCATGAGATCATTTTTCCGTTGGCAGGCATGACAGTGGCAGGAGGAGCGGCACTGTATCTTGGAATTCGTCACAGACTTTCTGTGGAAAACATCGTTTTGTTGCTGTTTGCAGTGGGCTTTATCCTGAGAGTGTTCTATATTTCGTATACGACAATGACACCCGAAGTATTTTTAAGACAGCATGATATGCGTGCATTTGGCGGCAGTGAGGGACATTCTGCCTATATTGAATTTTTTTATCGGAATGGTTTTGCTTTGCCTGATTTTGATCCGACAACCAAAAGCCAGTTTTATCATCCGCCCCTGCACCATTTTTTGGCAGGAATGTGGATGAAATTGCTGACATGGTGCGGGATGAGTTATGCCCGTGCAGTAGGAAGTATTCAGTTTCTGACACTATTTTATTCATGCTGCTGTATGATCGTGTCTGAAAGAATCTTCGATATGACGGGGCTGAAACGATACGGAAAAGTGCTTGCCGTTGCCATTACAGCGTGTCATCCGACATTTTTGCTGCTTTCGGGCAGTATCAACAATGATATGCTGTCTGTCTTGTGGATCGTACTGACAGTATACGGTGTTTTGAGGTGGCTTCGGAATCCCTGCATGAAGACAATCATTCCTGTTGCGATATTTATCGGCCTGGGAATGTCAACGAAACTTTCTGTAGCACTGGTCGCCGTTCCGACAGCACTGGTATTTCTGGTGAAATTCATACAGGCTTTCAAAAACAAAACTGTCAGAAACTATATCACACAATTTTGTGTTTTCGGTGTTGTCTGTGTACCGCTGGGAATGTGGTTCTATATCAGAAACTATCTGTTGTACAAAGTGCCCTTCGGATATGTGCTGAGACTGCCGGACAACTCACCGCAGTATCTGGGAGACAGGGGGATTTTGGAAAGACTGTTTGATTTGTCGGAGAATCCTTTGGGAAGAGCCTTTCTGAATAATCCTTATTATAATAACAGTGATTATTTTGAATATAATCCGTTGGTGTCATTGGTCAAAAGCTCCCTGTTCGGAGAGTATGATTATTCGTATGTTCCCATGATCACACCGTTTTGTCAGGCGTTGCTGACGGTGAATATCATACTTGTGATCATTTCTGTGACAGCATGGTTTTACTGTCTGGCGGAGAAAGGCATTTTTTCGGATGGGACAGAAAAATTATTTTTGCTGACGTTTCAGGTCATTATGCTGGTGAATTTTATAACGTTTTCATTTCAGTATCCGCATACCTGCTCGATGGATTACCGGTATATTGCCCCGACAGCCATGATTGGTGCAGGACTGATCGGGATATTTGCGGAACATTCCGTGACAAAAATCCGCAGTGAAAAGCTGTGTATGTCCGTGAAAATTTCGCTGAGTGTGCTGACAGGGCTTTTTTGCAGTCTGTCAGCGGTTGTATATTTGTTACTGACATAAAATTTGAAACAATGGCAACCGCAATC
>DEFH01000005.1:0-5434 GCA_002350705.1 Ruminococcaceae bacterium UBA2857 | reverse complement strand
GACAATGGGTAGTTCACAAGCGGTATGTCAACATTGTATTGACACACCGCTTTTTTATATTATCTGTCTTTGATGTCTGTGTAAGGTGTACGTTCATGTACGTTCATGTAGGCAGGACGGATAATTTTATTCTGGTTCACAAGCTCTTCCATGCGGTGAGCCGACCATCCTGCGATTCTTGCAATGGCAAAAATAGGCGTGAACAATTTTTCGGGCAAGTCGAGCATACTGTATACAAAACCACTGTAAAAGTCCACATTGGCACTGACACCTTTATAAATGCGTCTTTCCTGTGCAATGACTTCGGGAGCGAGTTTTTCCACAAGAGAATATAACTGGAATTCTTTGATACGTCCCTTTTCTTCGGAGAGCTTTTCCACAAAGCCTTTGAATACTCTTGCACGGGGATCGGAAATGGAGTAAACAGCGTGTCCCATACCGTAAATCAAGCCTGCTTTATCGAAAGCTTCGCCATGCAGGAGTTTTACAAGATAATTTCTGACTTCATCTTCGTTGGTGTAGTCGGAGAGATTCTTTTTCATATCCTCAAACATTTTGACGACTTTGATGTTGGCACCGCCATGCTTGGGACCTTTCAGGGAGCCCAATGCGGCAGCGATAGCAGAATATGTATCCGTACCCGATGAGGTAACGACATGTGTCGTAAAACTGGAGTTATTGCCGCCGCCATGCTCGGCATGGAGTACCAGTGACATATCCAGAAGTTTTGCTTCGAGTTTGGTATATCTGGAATCTGCACGGAGCATATACAGAATATTTTCCGCAGTGGAAAGCTCCGGCTGAGGAGAATGAATGATCAAGCTTTTGTTTCTGCGATAATGGTTATATGCCTGATAGCTGTATACGGAAATTACAGGGAAGAGTGCAATTAACTGCAAACACTGTCTGAGAACATTCGGCAGGGAAGTGTCATCTGCATTCGGATCGTATGAGTACAATGTGAGTACACTTCTTGCGAGTGCATTCATCATGTCACTGCTGGGAGCTTTAAGGATTACGTCTCTTGTAAAGTAATGGGGGAGAGTACGGTAATTGCTCAGCAGACGCTTGATCTGTTCAAACTGTTCGCTGTTCGGAAGAGTGCCGAACAACAGCAGATAAACAACTTCTTCAAAGCCGAAACGGTCATCATGGATAAAGCCTTTGACAATATCCTCTACGTCCACACCGCGATAATAAAGTTTTCCGTCGCAGGGAACGGTTTGTCCGTCAACAACTTTGTTGGAGCATATTTCGGAGATTTCCGTCAGACCTGCACGAACACCCTTTCCGTTAATATCACGAAGTCCACGTTTTACATCATATTTGGCATAAAGCTCTTTGTCAATCGTTCCGTTGGTGACGCAAAGGTCACTGAGTTCCTTTAATTCGGGAGTAATGGTAAATAAATTTTTATTCTGCAAGTTTGTCATCTCCGTTTATTTGTATTTTGTATAATATAGATATAAATATTACACCACATTATCATTATAGCACAAACAAAAAATTTGTAAATATATAAAGGAAAAATTTTGTCTTAATGTGGGAGAAATTACCATTCGATCTGGTCGATAGGCAGGGGATTGGGATTGATGACATTGCTGATGACCTTACCGCTGCGCATATTAATGACACGGTTAGCCATAGGAGTAATGGCGGAGTTGTGAGTGATAAGAACCACTGTCATACCGTCCTCCATGCACTTTGTCTGGAGCAGTTTGAGGATAGTTTTACCGGTGTTGTAGTCCAATGCCCCGGTCGGTTCGTCACATAAAAGCAATTTTGGTTTTTTCGCCAAGGCTCTGGCAATAGACACTCTCTGCTGTTCGCCGCCTGAAAGCTGTGAAGGGAAGTTATTTTTTCTTTGGGAGAGTCCCACACTGTCCAAAACGGTATCGGCATCAAGGGAATCCTTGCAGATTTGTGTAGCCAGCTCTACGTTTTCTTTGGCGGTAAGATTGGGAATGAGATTATAGAACTGGAACACAAAGCCGATATCATATCTTCTGTAAGAAGCGAGGTCATGTTTGTTAAGATGGCTGATGTCCTTGCCGCCCACCATGATTTTACCCTCATCACAGCTGTCAATGCCGCCAAGGATATTCAGAACAGTGGTTTTTCCTGCACCGCTGAGTCCCACGACAACGGCAAACTCACCCTCATCTACGGAAAAGCTTACACCGTCAGCGGCAGTGATGGTAACTTCCCCCATTTTATATCTTTTATATACGTTATCGAATTTTACAAAATCTTTCATCATTTTCTTTTCTTCCTTTTGTCAAACTTTATTTTTGTCAAGCCATTTTTCCGCTTTTTCTGCAACCTCTTTGAAAGCCTGTTCATCGAATGGGGAGGGTAATCCTGCTGTTGCAACGAGTTCTGTAAAGGTCTGTGTACCGCCTTTTCTGACGAGTTTCAGATAGCGTTCCCATGCTTCCTTGTGATTGTCCTGCATGATGCTCCAGAATTCCAGTGCGATGGTTTGTGCAAGGCAGTAGTCGATATAATAGAAAGGGTTTTCATAGATATGAATCTGTCTTTGCCAGCCCTTGCCCTCACCGTAGAAAGGCGAGCCGTCTAATTTTATCCAAGGCATATAAATGCCTGTGAGTTCTTTCCAGACATTGTGTCTCTGGAGAGGTGTCATAGAGGGATTTTCATAAATGATATGCTGGAAGTGGTCAACCATTGCCCCATAGGGGATAAAGGTAATCGCACCGAACAGGTGACTGTAACGGAATTTTGGAGCATCTTTTCCGAAAAAGTCATCACTGCACTGCCAGCCGAAGAATTCCATTGTCATGGAGTGAATCTCACACGCTTCGAGAGTGGGACTCTGATTGTCTGCAGGGACAATGTTCCTTGCCAGATAAAAAGCGAAGGCATGGCCTGCTTCATGGGTAATGACTTCCACATCATCCGCCGTGCCGTTGAAGTTGGCGAAAATAAACGGTACTTTGTAATCGGCAAACTGTGTACAGTAGCCGCCGCCTGCCTTGCCTTTTTTGCTGAGCACGTCCATCAGACCGTTATCATACATCATGTCAATGAATGCTCCGCTTTCTTCGGAAAGACTGTGATAGAGTTTCCTGCCTGTTTTGAGAATGTCTTCGGCAGAGCCCTGTGGTTTGGGATTGCCGTCACGGAATCTCAGGGCGGCATCTGCAAATGTCAGAGGATAAGATAAACCTGTCCGCTGTGCCTGTTCGCGATAGAGTCTGTCGGCAACAGGTACAATATATTTGACGACAGCCTTGCGGAATTTTTCAATGTCACGGGCATCATAGCAGTTTCTGTTCATCTGGAGATAGCCAAGCTTCACAAAATTTTGATAGCCGAGTTTCAAAGCCATCTGATTGCGGTATTTCACGAGAGAATCAAAGATTTCATCCAGGGTTTTGCCGTTGTCACTGTAAAAGCGGGCTTCTTCGAGCCATGCGGCCCGTCTTTGGGCGTCAATGGCAGACTGTTTGTAGGGAACCATCTGAGCGAGTGTTTTTTTGTCTCCGTCAAAGTCGATTTGTGCAGAGGCAAGGAGTTTCTGATAGGCAGTTTCAAGTTTGTTGGTTTCCTGTGTTTCGGGGATGATGGCAGGAGAAAATGCGTTTAAAAAGATTTCTGCATTGATAAATAAAATTTTACCGTATTTTTTCTCCAGTTCGGAACGGTAGGCACTTTCGACCAAAAGCTTGGTAAAACTCTGTTGAATTTCCGTGAATTCGGGAGAAATTTCATCAATCCATTCCACCTCCTGTTCATAGAACGGATCGGTAGTATCAATAGAGTGTCTTGTATAGGCAAGGCTCATCATGGTATCAATATGGGCAGTCATGCTGTCCCACTCCATGAAAGCGGTGTCAGCCTGCTGAAAGTTTTCGGCATTCGTAAAACGCTGTCTGATGTTCTCGGCGGAAAGTCTGACAGCATGGATGTCAGGTCTTTCATAGACCATTTCGGCAAATTTCATGATTCATTCCTCCTTTGCGTGAATACATCAATTTTACACTATATTTCCCGAAAAATCAATCGAATTGATGTAAAAAACTCCCCGACAGTTTTTCCTGTCGGGGAGCGGCTGAAACAAGTGTTATCTGCTGTTTCTCATAAACAGACGGAGAATGTACAAAAACAGGTTGATAAAGTCAAGATACAATTCCAGTGCAATGTTAATAGCAGATTTTCTGAGCATTTCAGAATCCCCGCTGAAATATTCATAGCCTTTTTTGATTTTTTGCGTATCGTAAGCGGTGAAGCCGATAAAAATGGCAATTCCCAGCAGACTGATACCCAAGTCAACGGCTTCCATATGGAAGAACATTCCCAGTACAGCGAACACCAGCAGGACAATCAAGCCAATCAGCAGAATGGGACGGAGTTTTGTCAAATCACGCTTGGTAATGAGTCCATAGATGGAGAATGCACCAAACAGCAGTGCCGTAGCGGCAAATGCATAAATGGCTTTGTCGGCACCGGCAAGCATGAGCGTCGGAGAAATCGTAATGCCGTTGCAGACGGAGTATACTAAAAACAGGATCAGACTGACCGTAGACGGCAGTTTGTAGATAAAGAAGCCCAGTACAAAAACCATCACCAGTTCCAGAATCACACTGGCAAAATAGACCGGCATAAACTGTTCGATCAGGGCAAGTGTGAGCATATTCTGGATAGCAAAGCCCAGAATGAAGGTGATGGACAGACCTGCTGCCATCCATGCATAAACTTTCCGGCTGAAATCTGCCATTGTCATGCCTGCTGCACCGGTCTGATAGGCACTGACACCATAGTGATTGAAACCGCTGTCGAAACCGGTATCATAACGATTGTTGTTGTAGTCGTTTCTGTTGAAGTTCATATAAATACCTTCTTTCATTAATTTTCTGTCTTTACTATACCCTTTTTTAACGGTAAAGTCAACAGTTTTTCTTTATCAAAAACACCGTTTTGTCAACTCTCTTTGATATGCTGTATCGGGAAGAGGATGTGAAAAGCTGGATTCTGAATACTGTCACGGATAAAGAAACACTGCCGTATCTTTATATGTATGCAGGCGGTGAGGATCCGATGGAAAAATCATTCTGTGAGAGCATGGAAAAGACATATGCGTTCCTTGAGACATGTTATCCGTCAGAATTGCTCCATAAAGTTGTCAAGCCCAATCAGAGACACCATGAATCTGCATGGGCATAAAAACAGTTATCAAAAATTTATAAATATCTTGACAAATTTAAAAAAATCCGTTAAGATATTTTTGTCGGAGAGAACGACGTTGTCATATTTTTTCTCTTTTTTATGATAAAAGGGTCTGATTCGGACGGAAACACCATTTGCCGAGCGAAAGGGCGGCAATAACAATAGAGTAGTATCTTGTTGGGGTCTGACAGAGGGACATAATGCGAAAACCAAGCAAAAATTCAATCTGCATAAATTCATATAA
>DEFH01000022.1:73027-73397 GCA_002350705.1 Ruminococcaceae bacterium UBA2857 | reverse complement strand
TCTACTCTATAGGGATTATATCAAACAAGACAATATGTCCTGCCTGTTGACTTCTTGAAAAAAACATCTTTCAGCAGTACATAGCCGAAAAATGCTTAAAAAATGTATATCACTTTCTTGAAAGTAGTTGAATACTTACAAAATAACGAATGATAAATTGTCAAAAACTAACTTGACAAACAATTATTGATGCTGTACAATAAAAATGTATGTTAAAAAGTAAACACCAAAAGCCCATCGTTTAACTCGCAATTAAACGACAGGCTAACTCGCAAAGGTAACAGCACTACCTATGACGAATTTCTGATGCCCAATAAGGCACTTCTATGCCTTTTGGATATATTGTGTCAAGTCAATGCCTTTTTGCGTG
>DEFH01000022.1:64599-72853 GCA_002350705.1 Ruminococcaceae bacterium UBA2857 | reverse complement strand
GGTATCATAACAGTTTTGCCACGACACCAAACTTCATTGGTCGAGCGAGCCAACAGACTGCCACTCTGCTGCTACCTTGACTACTCGGTAAGGCTTGCAAACCTGTTTAATACGATGTGGTGTCACCACCGGCGAGTACCCGACAGCACCCAACATCAGGATAAGATAACTCGTGTTATTGTTGAAGATAATCTTGTCAGAGAGATTATCTTCTGATAAGGGAATAAGCACTCGGCTTACACCTTTATCGGAGGATAATCATCCTCTTTGTAAAAAAATAGCCAAAGGCAAGTATAACATCTTACCTTCGGCTATAAAAGAAGCTCAAGTATCGTATTTGATTATGGCATTCTCTCAAACTTCTTTATTTTTTCTGGTCCGAGTGACAGGAGTCGAACCTGCGGCCTCTTGAACCCCATTCAAGCGCGCTACCAATCTGCGCCACACCCGGATAACAACAGGATCATTATAGCAAATTCATTCTGATTTTGCAACTGTCATTTTATACGAATAAAAATCATTAAAAATGTTTAAAATTATGCAAAACTGCAGTTATTATAACATTCTTTATTTTTTATGTCAAGAAATAATAAGTCAGCCTTGCGGCTGACGGGCAATTCATCCCCTCGCCTTAGAGGCGGGGGACTTCTTGCCCATTTAGGTTAAAATTTGGTGGTAGCGGTTGTAACAACGCTTTTGCCGGAGTAGATGTTGCAGTTTGTGCCTGTTTTGAGAATGAGAGTTGCATTGGCTGCCCCCACGATGACAGGTTTATTGAGAGCCAGTCCGACAACTGCCGCATGAGAGTTGATGCCGTCCACTTCCGTAATAATGCCTGCACTCTTTTTCATGATGGGAATGAGGCGGTTAGTAGTCTCGTGGATAACAAGAATTTCGCCCTCTGTGAAGTTTTCAAGAGCTTCTTCTTCGCTCTGGCAGACCATCAGATGACCGTGTGCGGAAAGGTCGTTGACGATCGTCTGACCGCTGACAAGAATATTTCCGACAAGATGAACTTTCATCAGATTGGTAGTGCCGGAGATCCCCAGCGGAACACCTGCTGTCAGAACAACCAAGTCACCGTTTTTCAGGAGATTATGCTGTTGGGAAACCTCAATCACATGGGCAATCAAATCATCTGTATTGTGTTTTTCTTCGACCATGACGGGAACAACACCCCATGACATATTTGTCTGCCGCCATACTTTTTCGCTGGGAGTACCGCTGATAATCGGACAGTTCGGGCGGTATTTGGATAACATTCTGGAAGTCATGCCCGATTTGGAAACCGTGATAATGGCGGAAGCTCCCAGATCATGTGCGGTTGTACAGGCGGCATGGGAAATAGCGGAAGTAACATCGGGACGTTCATGTATATCAAGGTTATTGAAACGGTCGATATAGTTGATATGGCTTTCTGTGATTTCGGCAATGTTTGCCATTGTCTTGACGGCTTCCACAGGGAAAGCACCTGCGGCGGTCTCGCCTGAGAGCATAATAACGCTTGTACCGTCATAGATGGCATTGGCAACGTCTGTTGTTTCTGCTCTGGTAGGACGGGGATTCTTCATCATGGAGTCCAGCATCTGTGTTGCGGTAATCACCGGCTTATCGGAATTGCGTGTTTTCTTGATAATCATTTTCTGGATAATGGGCACTTCTGCGATAGGAATTTCAACACCCAGATCGCCTCTTGCAACCATTACACCATCTGCCACACGAAGAATTTCATCTATATTATCTACACCGTCTTTGTTTTCGATTTTGGCAATAATTCTGATGTCGTGTCCTCCGTAACTGTCAAGAACGGCTTTCATTTCATTGATGTCATCGGCGTTTCTGGTAAAGGATGCCGCTACAAAATCCACGTCCTGTTCGACACCGAATTGCAGATCCGCCTTGTCCTGCTCACTCATAAAGGGAAGTGAAAGGAATACTCCCGGTACATTGATGCCCTTGTGAGAGGACACAGGACCGCCGTTGAGGACACGACAGTGAATTTCGGTTGGCGTTTTGCTTGTGACCTTGAGTTCAATCAGACCGTCGTCAATGAGTATTCTGGTACCGATGTCCACATCATTCGGAAGGTCTTTGAATGTAATGGAGCAGTAGTCTTTGCAGCCGTCGCAGGGTTCTGTTTTGAGAGTGAAGTCCTGACCTGTTTCGAGAACGACTTTTTCGGGGAAATTGCCTGTACGGATTTCGGGACCTTTGGTATCAAGAAGAATGGCAATGGGTTTGTTGAGTTCCTGACGGAGTTTTTTCACGGCATCAATTTTAATTTTGTGTGTATCGTGTGTTTGATGGGACATATTGATTCTTGCCACGTCCATACCGTTGAGCATTAACTCACGGAGTACATTTTCATCATCGGTTGACGGACCGAGAGTACAGATAATTTTTGTTTTACGCATGGTCATCTCTCCTGACATTATATTGATGTAAATATGATACAATAAAATTCCACTTTTTACAAGGAAAAATTATCTTTGTTTTCATTACTTTTTTCAGAGGGGGAAAATGGGATATATGAGATTTTTTGACACATTTATATGAAAGAAACCTTAAAAATTTTTAAGGAAAGTTTAAAAAATACACATATATAAAAGAATTTCGGATTTCCGAATTGGTGAATATTACAAAAATAAAAATTAGCAATATTACTTATTTTAGTTATAAAAATATGTTCATAATATCCAAATAAATCAAAAATATTTGGCAAAATGACTGTTTTGGATTTATCTTTTTGGGATATTTTTGAAAATAAATTCTTTTAAAGAAATAAAAAGATGCTTATATTTAAAATTCCAAATATATTTGTGAATTTCGTTTGCTTTACAAATTTTACAAAAATGTTAAAATAATATTAACAAAAAGTCTGTTGATATATGCATTACGGTGCAGAAGGGGTATATTTGCGGGCTTTTGAGGAAAGCAGAACACGGTTTATCAAACCAAATTTTTTTAAGGAGTGTGATTTTTAGTGAAAAATGAAACTCATTCAAGTCGTTTCCGTCTCGGCAGCAAAGCAGCAAGTATCGTTCTTACCGCTGCAATGACAGCATCATCCTTTACGGGACTGGGTGCTGTGCTTGCTTCACCGACAGTTGTGGAAGCGGCAAATTCCTATGGTCTTGCATCCAAGATCGAGGACGGCAACATTCTTCACTGCTTTGACTGGTCGCTTGCACAGATTACGGAGGAACTTCCGAATATCGCAAAGGCCGGTTTCACAAGCGTACAGACCTCACCTGTACAGCCCCATGACGCATCGGGTACATGGTATTGGCTGTATCAGCCGACAGGCTTTTCGGTAGGCAACGACAACGGCTCAAAAGAAGATTTGCAGACACTCTGTTCAGAGGCTGACAAGTACGGCATTAAAGTTATTGTTGACGTGGTTGCCAACCACGTTGCGGGCTGGGCTGACGGCAGAAGAAAAGACTATATCCAGAATGGTCTTACCAGTGATGAGTATTTCCACAATACCCAGTATAATACCGATGCCAACAATGTTGACTGGGGTAACCGCTGGCAGGTAACTCACTGTAATATCGGTATGCCCGACCTGAATTCCGAGCATCAGTATGTTCAGCAGGTAGTGGCAGGTCTTGTCAATGAACTGAAAGCCTGCGGTGTTGACGGTATCCGCTGGGACGCTGCAAAACATATCGGCTTGCCGAGTGAGGATTGTAACTTCTGGCCGGCAGTTACCGCAGCGGGACTTTACAACTACGGCGAAATCCTTGACGGTCCCATCAACAAGGGCGGCGACGATAAAATGGTGGAATATACCAAATATATCGGCGTTACAGATGATAACTACTGCGGTGAGATAACAGGTGCTATCAGAGACGGTCATACAAACCTCGAAAGCGGCACGGGCAAATGGGCAAATCGCGGTGTAGCTGCAAACAAGCTTGTTTATTGGCCTGAAAGCCATGATACTTACTGCAACAACGGCTGGACAAACGGTCTGAGCGAAAGTGTTATGGACAGGGCATTTGCCGTTTCGGGTGCAAGAGCAAATTGTCAGACACTCTATCTTTCAAGACCTTTTGAAAAAAATCACGAAAGTATCAAATACGGTGTAAAAGGCTCCACTCACTTTACAACTGCGGAAGTTGCCGCTGTCAACCATTTCCATAATGCAATGGTCGGCACCAAAGAATACTTTACAACTGCCGAAAACTGCTTTGTCATCTGTCGTGGCGGCGGTGCAGTGGTCGTCAATGCAGGCGGCGGCGGAAAATCCGTAACCGTTCCCAACGGCGGCGGACTCGTTCCGGCAGGTACTTATACAGATGAAATCACAGGCAGCACATGGACGGTTACAAGCTCTACCATGAGCGGTCAGATCGGCAATACAGGTATCGCTGTATTTTACAACGGCGGTTCTCAGCCCGATCCCGACGGCAGCGTTTCGGCTTCTCCCGCAACGGGCACAAGCTTTACGGATACACTTTCGGTAACACTTTCCGCAAGCGATGCAACAGGTCTTACTTATTCAACTTCCGAAGGTGCTTCCGGCTCTTTCACCAACGGTCAGAAAATTACTGTCGGTTCTTCAACAGCGGTTGGCGGTACAGTAACCGTTACAGTAAAGGGCACAGGTGCAAGCGGCAAGGCTCTTTCCGAAACATACAAATACACTAAGAAAGACCCCAATGCAACAACGTGTATCTATTTTGACAACTCCTCTTATAACTGGAGCAGTGTCTATGCGTATGTATACGATGAAAGCTCCGGTACAGCCAAATCCATGGCAGCATGGCCGGGTGTCAAGATGACAGAAAAGAACTCAGCCGGCTACTTCAAGCTTGATGTTTCAGGTTATGAGGCTAACGGTCAGGTTATTTTCAATGACGGCACAGGTTCCGCAACAAACAGATATCCTGCCGATATGCAGCCGGGCTTAAAAATCGGCGGTTCTTCCAAGCTGTTCAGTGCAGGCAACAAATGGGCTGACTATACCGAACAGGTCGTTACAAAAGATCCTGCCGTTACGGTTGACAAGGCAAGCGGTACCAGCTTCACAACAGAAACATTTGACATTACCCTTTCACTGTCAAATGCCACAAAGGGTACTTATTCCGTTGATGACGGTCCCGAAAAGACATTCACAAGTGCAACAAAAGTAACGATCGGTGAAGGTAAAATCGGTGATTCCGATGTTACAGTAAAGGCTACTGCAACAGACGGTACCAACACAAAGAGCTATACTTTCACTTACAAAAAGAAATACACGGTCAAGACTTCCAGCACTTCCGCTTCCGCTCTGACAGGAAAATATGCAACTAACCCGAAAGGTCAGCTTGGCGGCAAGGGCGTTACCATCAAGAGTGCAAGCGACTTCAAAGACAGCATGATTATCGCTCAGGGCGTTGCCAATGATGATCCACGTATATTCAGAGGTTCACATGAAGCTCCTGTATATGACACTTATGCACTCTATGCCGCATGGGATGATACCAACCTCTATCTCGGCTGGCAGTTCACAAACGTAACAGACGTTGTAGACCCTGCACAGGGATTCCCGATCAGTGACAACGGCAAACCCTGGAACGGCAACATTCCTCAGATGCTGGCATTCGATCTCGGCAAGGGCAAATCCGCTGACATGACAAAAGGCACTCTTGCAGACGGTTATGTATGGGGACTCAAAGTAGGCTTTGAAACAAGAATAGATGCTCTCATGTGCTTCTCATCAAAACCGAAAGTAGGCGAGCCGGCACTCTTCCAGACAGACAGTACGGGTTATTTCAACTATAAACAGAATGCGACAGGTTTCGTTGAGGGCGGTATTTCGTTCACTTATGAAGACGGATTCTTCGGTTCGTCTATCACAGGTATCAATGCAAACGGCTATGGCGGATATAAGCCTGCCGACCTTACAAGTGCATCTTCAACTTGGGTTGATTTCCTTACACTCGGTCATGACAAGGCACAGGATACTTTCTATACAATGACTATTCCGCTTGCAACGCTCGGCATCACAAGAAGCTATCTTGAAAACACCGGTATCGGTGTCATGCACATCTCAACATTCGGTGAGGGCGGTATCACATCTATTCCGCTGGATATGACATTCCTCGACAATGCAACGGAACCTTATGTTGCAGACGAATCCACTTCACAGGAAAAAGCCGATACAGACCTCGTAACAGTACCCCTTGCAAGAATCGGTGCAGGCGGCGGAGATAATCCTATTGATCCTGACGATCCCGATGATCCTGATGATCCGACAACTCCTCTTCAGGTCAACTTCGGTACAGACCGTTCCGCTCCTCAGCTTTCCACAACGGCTATGACCATCAAGGGCATCGGCTACGGCGGTACAGCTCCTTACAAATATGAGTTCTCCGTTGACGGCAAGGTTGTAAAGGCTTCCAACACAACAGCTACTGTTTCTTGGACACCTACAACAGCAGGTCAGCATACTCTTAAATGTGTTATCACAGACTCAACAGGTGCAACAGCTACTGCTACAAAAACATTTACCTCAGAGGGCGGCGGTGACATCATCATCGTTCCCGATCTCGTCAACAACTCCAAGGTTTCCGCAACAACCATCTCCCTCGGCAGCACGATTACTGCAACAGCAGCCGCTTCCGGTGGTACATCACCTTACACCTATCAGATCGTTTACAAGAAGTCCACACAGTCAAGCTGGACAACGGCTTCTGCTTACAGCACAACCAAGACCGCAACCATTAAGCCGGCTTCTTCAGGTGCTTATCAGATCTGTATCAAAGTCAAGGACAGCAACGGCACAGAAGTCAAAAAGTTCTTTGACATCACTGTCAATGCTGCCAATACCCTGACAAACAACTCCAAGGTTTCCGCAACAACCATTAACCAGGGAGATACCATCACTGCAACAGCAGCCGCTACCGGCGGTACAACACCTTACACCTATCAGATCGTTTACAAGAAGTCTACACAGTCAAGCTGGACAACGGCTTCTGCTTACAGCACAACCAAGACTGCAACCATTAAACCTGCTTCTTCGGGTGCTTATCAGATCTGCATTAAAGTAAAAGACAAGACAGGTACAGAAGTCAAGAAGTTCTTTGACATCACTGTCAAGGCTTCCGCTCTGACCAACAATTCCACCGTTTCCGCAACAAGTGTTGCTCTCGGCACTGCCGTAACGGTAAAAGGTGCGGCAACAGGCGGTACAACTCCTTACAAATACGCTTTCTTCTACAAGGCTTCTTCCTCGTCAACATGGACTACAAAACAGGATTTCTCTGCAACAAGTTCTGTTTCCATCAAGTTCACAGGCACAGGCACAAAGGATATTTGCGTCAAAGTCAAGGATAACTCCGGAACAGTTGTTAAAAAATACTTTACTGTAACAGTAAAGGCAGCTCTTGTCAATAACTCTACTCTCTCTGCAACAAGCATCAAGCTCGGCAGCACAGTTACCGCTAAGGGTGCGGCAACAGGCGGCTCAGGCTACTACAACTTTGCCGTTCTCTACAAGCAGACCTCTCAGACAAAGTGGACAACGGCTCAGGCTTATAAATCCAACACAACCGTATCTTTCAAACCTGCTGCTGCCACAACTTATGATGTATGCATCAAAGTTAAGGACAGTGCAGGCACAGAAGTCAAGAAATACTTTACCCTTAAAGTAACTTCTGCTGCGGCTCTTGCAAATACTTCCACCGTTTCCGCAACAAGCATTGCCCTCGGCAATACTGTAACCGTAAAAGGTGCGGCAACAGGCGGTACAGCTCCCTATAAATACGCTGTTTATTACAAGGCTTCTTCCGCTTCGACATGGAGTACCAAACAGGATTTCTCTACAACAAATTCTACTTCCATCAAGTTCACAGGCACAGGCACAAAGGATATCTGTGTGAAAGTCAAGGATAACTCCGGAACAGTTGCTAAAAAGTACTTCACTGTAAAAGTAACCTCTGCCGCACTGACAAACAATTCTACTGTTTCTGCCACAAGTATTAAACTTGGCAGTACCGTAACGGTAAAGGGTGCAGCAACAGGCGGTACAGCCCCCTATAAATATGCGGTTTATTACAAGGCTTCTTCCGCTTCGACATGGAATACCAAACAGGATTTCTCTGCAACCAATTCTACTTCCATCAAGTTCACAGGCACAGGCACAAAGGATATCTGTGTGAAAGTCAAGGATAATGCCGGAACAGTTGCTAAAAAATACTTCACGGTCACTGTAAAAGCATAAAAGCGGATTTTGCTTTCTGAAACAAACAACAGTCCCGATACA
>DEFH01000022.1:45204-64577 GCA_002350705.1 Ruminococcaceae bacterium UBA2857 | reverse complement strand
TGTATCGGGACTGTTGTTTGTTTACGGAATGGATATTATTTTCTGCTGTTGAAATCTTCGTCAAGCTGTTCACGCCATTCTTCGCTGATACAAGCTGTGGCACGCATACCGCCGATGGCATTGCCGACGGATTCATACAGCACCTGTGTTCCTCTGGCATCTGCTTTGTAGTTAACGGCACGGTTTTTGTCAATACCGAAATGCTTGGCTGTTTCCACAGCGTCAATATTCGCACCGATGAACAGGAATTCCCAGCCATGTTTTTTCTTTTTCTTTTCAATCATTTTTTTGACGGTTTTGCTGTCAAACTTTTTGCTGGCATTTTCCATGCCGTCTGTTGTGATGACAAAGATGGTGTGTTCGGGAATATCTTCCTCACGAGCATATTTGTGTATGGTGGAAATATGTTCCACAGCCTGACCGATAGCGTCAATCAAAGCCGTACAGCCGCCTACGGTATAGTCATCCTCTGTCATGGGCTGAATTTTGTCCAGAGGCACTCTGTCGTGAATGGTTTCGCTTTCGTTGTCAAAGAGGATAGTTGTAACGAATGCTTCACCGTCCTGTTTTTTTTGCTTGTTGATCATGGCATTGAAGCCGCCGATGGTGTCTTTTTCGAGTCCCGACATGGAACCGCTTTTGTCAAGGATGAATACCATTTCCGTTAAGTTCTTTTTCATATGGATGACCTCCGTTTCATTTGATGATTCTATTATAACAGACAACTGCTTGATGATGGTCGCCTGTCAAGCGACAAAAATATTATGTTCCCAATAATTTCTGCTCAAAGGAGAAGAGTGCTTCATTGATAGTGAAAATATCATAGATGTTTTTTTGAATGAAAAATTCAATGATAATATCAAATTTACTGCTGTGAGAGAGGGCAAAGCCTGCTTTCATGAGCATATCTTTGGTTTCTTCGAGAGGAAGCTCCAGGGCAATCGCAAAAGCGACAGCGGTTGTTTTGCTGGGCTTGTAAAGACGATCGGAACGGATTTTGGAAAATAATTTTCTGTCAATATTGGCTTTTTTGTAGCACTCACTGTCCGTCATACCTTTTTCGTCAATTTTCCGCAGGAGCATTTCCGAAAAACTCTCATCAATCTGATTTTCAATGATTGTCTTTAAGTCCTCATCTGCAAAGGACAATTCCGCACGGGCTGTCGGCATCATTGGTTCGGATTTTTTCAAAGCAACCGCCCCAAAGACATTACGGAAGGATTGAGAACGGGGCGATTGCTCTGTATGTTCGTCAACGTAATTCCGACTGATATATTCACTGATATTGTCGGCATACTGCTGAGAGCAGATAAAGCTGTCTTTGTCAAAGATAACAAGCGTAATATCCATATCATTTTCTTTGAGAAACTCCTGTATCACACCCACGGCAATATCAAAAGCCTGCTGTTTGGGATAGCCGTATATACCGCCGGAAATCAAGGGAAATGCAATGCTTTCACAGTGGTGTTCTTTGGCGAGGGCAAGGGAATTTTGATAGCATGACTGTAACAGTTCCTTTTCACCGTGAGAGCCGCCACGCCATACGGGACCAACCGTATGAATGACATATTGACAGGGAAGTTTGTAACCGCCTGTGATTTTTGCCTGTCCTGTTTTGCAGCCTCCCAGCTTGACACATTCCAGAAACAGTCCTTTTCCTGCGGCACGGTGAATCGCACCGTCTACGCCGCCGCCTCCCAATAAGCTGCTGTTGGCAGCGTTGACAATGGCATCGCAATGCATGGTTGTAATATCGTTTCTGACAATTTGGAAAGGCATTGAAAAAATCTCCTTGTAAAGTCTTTGATTTATTATATCACACAAACTATAAAATTTTGTTAATAAAAATAAAACATTCTCTTTTTTGGAAAGAGATAATTGCTTGACATAAGTTCTTAAATTGATATAATTAAAATGAAATGTTTTTGATGGAGGAAAATTGTATGGAAATCCATTATGATGTAGGACTGGAAATGCAGGCGGCAAACTGGCAGTACGGAAAGGTACTGGAGGACTATGCCGTTCATAAGCTGCTGAAGCTGTGTGACCATTCCGTATGGAATATTGTTTCAAAGACAAACAGAAGTGCTTTTTATACGGATTTTATTCACACTTTTTGCGGCAGCAATGACATTGGCTTTGAAAAAGACAGGGAAAAATATCAGGTGCTTGTCAGCGGAAATACGAATTGGATTGGTGAGCCTGTGCTGTGTGTGCCAAAACTGCACTGGAAAGAAATTTCTTCCATGTCAAAGGCGGCAGTACCTCAAAAATATATGCTGACCTATATCACGGAACCGGACCTTCATAAAAGAAAGGCGATTCAGTTTTATCGTGAGCGACTGGAAATGGAGTGTCTGAACATTGTTGACGGCAGCTATACGCAAAATAAAAAAATTCTGAATCTGAAAAATACACTTCCAGAGATGTCGTTTGCGGATTTTATCAAATATATTGTCAATGCGAATTTTGTCATTACAGACGATTATGATGGATTGTGTTTGGCGGTGCGTCTGAACAAGCCGTTCATTTATTTCGGGAATGACGATAAAACAGCAGATATGCTCACAGCACTGCACTTGAATGAAAGGGTTGTATTTGATACGCAGCATTTTCCCACAAACAACAGACTGTTACAGCCTGTGAATTTTGCGTATGCCAATGAGGTGATGGCGGAAAAATCCGACAAAATGCTGTCATGGTTGAAAAATACGGAGAATTTACAGCCTGTTCCGAGTAAGCCCACCAACAAAGCAATTACAAGTGTACTGAATCTGAATTTGTGTGTAGGATGCAGTGCATGTGTGAATGTATGTCCGAAAGGTGCGTTGTCGCTCAAGCCTGACAAGTACGGCTATTACTGTACCGCTATTGAGCCGGAAAAATGTATTAACTGTGGATTGTGTGCCAAAGCCTGTCCTGTATGGGAACAGCCTGTCAATGAAAATGCCGGTGTGCCTGACTGTTACTCTTTCATTTCGGCAGATGAAGATATTGTGATGAAAAGTTCCAGCGGAGGTGTTTTTTCCCTGCTGGCAGAGGAAATTTTCAAGCGTGGGGGAGTTGTGGCAGGCGGTGCCTGGAAAGATGATTTCACCGTTGCACACATCCTCATTGATAAAAAAGAGGATATGCCCAAACTCAGAAAATCCAAGTATCTGCAAAGCTATCTGGGAAATACATATCAACAGGTCAAGCAGTATCTTGATAAGGGAACACCTGTATTATTTTCGGGATGCGGCTGTCAGGCGGCAGGCTTGAGAAAGTATCTCAAAAAAGATTATGACAATTTGCTGATTGTGGATATTTTCTGTCATTATTCACCGTCACCTCTGTTTTTCAAAAAGTACACGGAAAGCAGTTTTGCGGGTTTGCGGAATTATGAGTTCCGTCATAAGAATGGAGAAAACTGCTGGGACTGCCTGACTGTCAAAGCGACGGACATTGACGGTGAAGCGGTCAGACATGGCGGTGCCGAGGATGAATATCAGAGAGTATTCCATTCCGAACTGATGATGTCGGAGCATTGTGCAAACTGCCAATTCCAGACACGTCAGAGATATGGAGATATTTCTCTGGGAGATTTCTGGGGCATCTCCAAACATGAAATGACGATTCCGCATGGGAAAGGTGTTTCATGTGTGTTTGTGAATAACGACAAGGGCAGGAAATTTTTTGAAAGTATTCCCGAAAGTGCCGTGAAATGGAAAAAACACGCACCCGTTGAATGGGTAGGCGGCAACGGCTTCATATATGAGGGGAAAAACCACTTGAAACAGAAAAATCTGGATTTTTATCAGGCAATCCGCTTTATGCCGTTTGAAGAAGCCGCCAACTATGCTCTGAAGCCTGACAGGGGAATGAAAATGACTGTCAGCGAAGGAAATCCCCTGCAATTTGACAGCAGATGTCTGCATTTCCGTTTTGATGAAAATGTATGGGAGGAAAGCTTTAAAAACAATACCGTCTTTCTGACCGTGAAGGACGGACAGGCAAAACCGGGCAATTATGCCGCTCTGCCTTTGACAAAAATGCTCTGTAAAAATAAAACCTACCGTCTCAGAGCAAGCATCCGGTTTAAAAGTGAATCTAAGGTGCTGTATTTTCATATCAAAGATTCCGGCAGTAAAATCGTCAAAGTTATCGCCACGCACAAGGCGGAAAAAAATACCGGTCAGAACCGGATTGCAATCAACCGAATATTCACCCCGACATCCAATATTTTTGATGAGCTGGTGTTCGGAGCATCACAAGTTAGGGGTGCCGGAGCGTTCATTGCCATAGAGTATCTTTATATAACGGAAATTGGTGAATTTTGAAGTTGTCAAAATGCGTAGCGTATGTTATAATAGAAAAGATAATGTATTATGTTTGGAGGAAATGATAAGATGAGTTCAAAATATGATATAGGATTGTTTGGACTGTGGAACCAGTGCAATTACGGCAGTATTATTACCTACTATGCCCTGAACCGCACACTGGAAGGAATGGGAAAATCTGTCCTGATGATTGACAGACCAAGTGCCGGCACAGAGGAAACCAATACCCATGCCCGCAGATTTGCCGCAGAAAATTATAAAGGTCTGACAATGCCGATGAACAATGCGGATCTTCACCGTCTGAATCAGTCATGCGGAATGTTTATGACAGGTTCCGACCAATTGTGGAACTACTCCGTCAGCAAGAATTTCGGCAAAATGTTTTATCTGGACTTTGCCGCAGACAACAAACGCAAAATTTCTTATGCAACCTCTTTCGGACATGAAATCGACTTTGCTCCCGAATCTCAGAAAAAACTGCTGCAGGGCTATTTCAAAAGATTCAATCGGATTTCTGTCCGTGAAGACAATGGTGTGGATATTTTGAACAATATCTATGGCATCAAGGCGGAACAGGTGATTGATCCCGTTTTTCTGTGTGAGAAAAAGATGTATGAGGATCTCGCCGACAAGTCAAAGAGGGTTTTGCCGAAAGAAAAATATATTCTTTCCTGCCTGATTGATCCTACCGAAGAAAAAAAGGTATCTATCAATACGCTGTCCAATATTCTTGACGGCATGAAAACGATCAATCTCCTTGACGGTTTTAACTGGCTCTCAGACAAAAATGCAGAAAAAATCGGCATTGAACGTGAAAAAAATGTGGAAACGGCAGACTGGATCAATTATATCAGAAATGCCGAAATGATTATTACAGACTCTTATCATACCGTGTGTCTTGCGATGATATTCAAAAAGAATTTCGTTGCACTGCCCAATAAATTCAGAGGATATTCCCGTTTTGACTCTATCGGAAGACTTTTTGATATCAGAGGAAAATTTGTATATGAACCGGAGGATATGCTGAAAAATCCTGACATTCTGATGGAACCTGACTATCAGAAGATTACAGCAAAAATCGCCTCTGAAAAGAAACGCTGTACAGAATGGCTGAAAAATGCTGTGAAATAAAATGGCTCCTATCATAAATAAGTGAAAGAAAGAGGAGGATAATTGCTTATGGAAAAATACGATGTCGGCATAGTAGGCGTATGGCAGGGCTGTAATTACGGTACCATGATGACATATTATGCGTTGAATCGTGCGGTAACGTCGCTGGGAAAATCTGTCCTTATGATAGACAAGCCCCTCAACAGAGACGGAAAAACCGATATTGAACACTCCGACACCCATTCAAGACGGTTTGCCAGAGAACATTACAATATCAGCGATATTTATTCGCTGAGTGATCTGAAAAAGCTGAATGAAGTATGTGATTGCTTTTTGTTGGGTTCCGATCAGCTCTGGAACTATGGTATCAGCCAGAATTTCGGCAAAGCGTTTTATCTGGACTTTGCCGACGATACCAAAAGAAAAATTGCATACGCTACCTCTTTCGGACATGAAATTGATTTTGCTTCTCCCGAACAGAGAGTCGAAATTGCCGGATATATGCGTCGTTTCAATGCGATTGCCGTAAGAGAGGCTGACGGTGTGAGGATATGCCGTGATATGTACGGCGTTGAGGTGCAGAGAGTATTGAATCCGGTGTTTCTGGTTGATCCCGAAGAAGTATATAAACCTCTTATCGAACAATCGCAGAGAAACGAAACAGAACCGTTTATCGCTGCGTACACTCTGGATCCGTCTCCCGAAGTCAGGGACGCTCTGCTGCATATTTCCGAAAAGCTGGGAGGTATGAAAATCATTAACCTGCTTGACGGCAGTCTGTGGCGTTTTGACGAGAACAGAAGAAATCTCGGTCTGGACAACTGTGTTGAAAATTTACAGGTAGAGGACTGGCTGTATTATCTGAGCCATGCGGAGTATATTGTGACAGATTCCTGTCACGGAGTGTGTTTCTCGCTGATTTTTAAGAAAAATTTTATGGCAATCGGCAACGTTGACAGAGGTTTTTCTCGATTCCGTTCGCTCGGCAATATTTTCGAGTGCAACAACAGAATTGTCAATGAACCGTCTGAAATTATTAATAATGAGGTCATACAACAGCCTGTCAATTATGCAAGAGTTGATGAAATTATGGCACATGAAAGACAAAGAAGTCTGGAATGGCTAAAAAATGCCCTTTCATGTCCGATCGAGCAGATGGTCAATGTTGTAAGTATTCCCAAAATGCCTAAAAAGGAAGTGGAACCGTTGTTACCTGAAATCGCAAATGAAGACAAGAAATATGATCTGGGAATCATCGGCTTGTGGTTCGGCAGAAACTACGGAAGTATGGCGACTTATTATGCCCTGCATCAGACTGTTGTCAAAATGGGCTATTCCGTACTGATGATAGAGAATCCTTTGAAACCCGACCATGAAATTATCCTGAATAAGTCCCATCCCTATAATATCGCCAATGTATTCTATAAGATCAGTCAAAAGAAACGTCTGAGCAAACTGTTTGAACTGAACAAGGAATGCAGAGGATTTCTGGTAGGCTCCGACCAGCTTTGGAACGTCGGTCTGAGCAGACCGTATAAACAAATGTATTTTCTGGGCTTTGTGGATGACAATACCAAAAAAATCGCCTACGGAACTTCTTTCGGCAAGCCTTACAAGGGCACCGAGGAAGAAAAGAAGGTCAGCTCTGCCAATCTGAAACGCTTTGACGGTGTTTCCGTCAGAGACAAGCTGTCTTTGGATATCTGTCAGAACAGCTTTGGCGTAAAAGATGTGGTGCAGGTATGCGATCCGACATTTTTGTGTGATATTTCCGATTATGAAACGCTTGTCAATATGGCAAAGTTAGAGGAAAATGAGCCGTATATATTGGCGTATGTTCTCGATCCGAATCAGGAAATCGGTCACAGACTCGAACAGCTTTCCGTTGACAAAAATATGAAAGTCATTGTCATGCTGGATGAACCGCCTAAAAATTGGGAAATCAACAAAGACCGTCTCGGACTGACAGGCACGGGCAATGTAGAGGTCAAGAAAGATGTCGATCTGTATGAGTGGATGTGGTATTACAGCCATGCAAGCGGTGTATTTACGGACAGTTTTCACGGAACGATTTTCTCAATCATCTTCAAAAAGCCGTTTGTCACACTGATGAACAGCAAGCGTGGTGCGGAAAGATTCCTTTCCCTGTTGGAACCGATTGATCTGAGATACAGATTATTTGAATCGGCAGAGTGTATCAATGAACAATATGCTTTGTTTGACGGCTGTGATTACGGCGTGCCGTATGAAAAACTGAACAAAATCCGAGAGGATTCTTATAACTGGCTAAAAAATGTTCTCGAAAAGAAAAAAGAGCCTGTCAAGAGAATTGCACTTTCCGAGGAACAGAATACACAGCTTTCCAATGATTTCAACAGATGCAAAACCGTTGTGGAATATGTCAAAACCTACGGTATTAATAACGTCGTGATTTCTCCGAGCAAGGAAAATATCAATCTTATCAGACTGTTTTCTTCCGATCCGTTTTTCAGGGTATATACAGTGGAGGATGAGAGAAGTGCAGGCTATTATGCGTTGGGTGTATCGCAGAGACTCAACAGGCGAGTGGTGCTTTGCTGTGGTTCGGGTTCGGCGGCAACAGAGAACCTTGCCGCATTGCGTGAGGCGAAAAGTCAGCATTTGCCGATACTGGCAATCACGGCTGACCGTTCCTGCTGTGCCGGACAGGGAGATAATGTGATATTGCCGCAGAGAGATGTTTTCGGTGACGCTGTGAAAAAGAGTGTGACTTTGACAACACAGTTTGATGATTTGTCACAGTGGAAGCTCCGAAGAGATATTTGTGATGCGATTCTGGAGCTTGACCACCATGCAAGAGGACCGGTGCATATCAATATTCCCATAGAAAGCAATATTGACCAGTCTCTCAATAATGAAGACCTTTCTCTTGTCAACAAAAAGGTGATAGACAAAGTAACCACTCTGAGCGGTGACGCTGTCTGGAAGGCAAGAGCCGACAGACTCAAACAAATCAAAAAAATTCTTGTCATTTACGGACAGAATAAGCCTCTTTCCAAGCAGGAAGAAGAAGCGGTGAATGAGTTCTCCAAAAAATACAACTGTGTGATCATTAAGGATGCCCTGTCCAATCTCAACTGTGAGAGAGCCTTGGTGCCGAATGATGTCATCAGCAGTCTCAGCGACGGAGATTTCTGCGATACCCTGTGGGCAGATGCGGTGATTACTGTCGGAGGACAAAGCTCCTTCGGTGACAAAATTGTCAAAAAGCTGATGTCCAGGGGAATGGCAGTCGGTCACTGGAATGTATCGGAAAACGGTGAAGTAGTTGATACCTATCACAATATTCTCCGTTTGTTTGAATGTTCGCCGGGAACATTTTTCAGAAAGTTTGTCAGATTTGCAGGCGATGCGGTAAATAATAACACTTATTACAGCCTGTGGAAAGATGAATGTGACAGATGTGTTCCGCCCCATACAGGACATTATTCCAAGCTGTACGCTGTCGAAAGAGCTGTGATCGGAATGCCTGACGGTGCCGTTGTGAATGTCGGCACAGGCAAGGCGATGGATTATCTCAATCGTTTTGCTTTGAAACCGAGTATTTCTGTGTTTGCCGTTACAAAGGCAAACGGAGGTTTCGGAGCAATCTCGGCATTTCTGGGACAGGCAGCCGCTGACGGCAGGGAAAGCTATCTGATTATTGATGAAAATGATTTCATTAAAGATATCAATGCCCTGTGCGTTTCAGAAATCAGAAAGAATGTGCATATCATGCTGCTGAATGACGGCGGTGCGAGTGCTGTCAAGAAGTTCGGGGAAAACAATATTATCCCTCATAAAATGAATGTTGTCGAGGCTTTCACAAAAGCTATCGGCTTCAAATACATTTCTTCACACAACAAAGAGGAATTTGACGGCAATATTGCGGAATTTTTCGGTGATACCGAACAGCCGGTAATTTTTGAAATATTCGTGTGATACAGTCGTTGAGGAGGATTGTCAAGAATGAGTAAAGAAAAAAATCAAAGTCTGAAAAAACAGGCGGCACTTGATACGCTGTGGTTTATGCCGGATTACGGCAGTGTTCTGTCAGCGTTTGCCCTGGCAAAGACAGTGGAAAGCTGCGGCTATGATGCCCTGCTTCTGAACAAGCCTTTCCGTTTCTGGACAGACAAAGATACTGATTCCCAAAGTGCGGCAGGCTCTTTTATCTATAAAAACTGTCAGGTAGCTCCCGTTTGCTACAGTTCCGACGATTTTATGAAAATTGAAAATGACAGCAATGTGTATATAGCAGGTTCTCATCCTTTGTGGAGCTATGCTCTCTGCGGCAGGGAGGCAAATTTCCATTACTATTTTGAAAGCGTTTCCGACAGCAAGAAGAAGATATCCTATGCGACAGGTTTTGGCGGAGATTATACGGGACCTTACGGCGAGGAGAAAAAACTCTGTATCCACTATCTGAAACAGTTTGCCGGAATCTCTGTCGGAGACTACAATGATGCTGAAATCATGGGACAGCAGTTGGGCATTGAACCGAAAGTTGTATTGAGTCCGATTCTGATGTGTGACAAGAGCGTGTTTGAAAAGGCAGCGGAAAATGCTTATGCGAAACGTGCCGAAACAACAGACAGCTTTGTTGTTTCCTATATCAAAAATGTTACGCTTCGTAAAAAAGAACTGGTTCTGCGTGGAAATGAGATTCTGGCTGAAAAATCTTCCGGTCCGATGAGGAATTTTGTGGATTTGGGAAATTTTGAAAAATCAAGCGTCAAGCTTGGATTGGAGTGTTCTCCCAATCGCACGGTGGAAGACTGGCTTTATTATATCATTCATTCCGAGTTTGTGATGACAGATGATTTCAATGCGGTGTGTCTTGCGGTGTTGTTCAATAAGCCGTTTGTGTTCATGGGTTCGGAGACGGATCCCTGTACAAGACAGGTGTATGCCACACTCTATTCACTGGGAATTGATGAAAGAATGGTACTTGCAGAGGACGATTTCAGGGTAAAGGAATATCTTTTCAGAATGCCGATACGCTACGGCAAAGTCAACAAAGCACTGGAAGAATTGCGTGAAGAATCGGCAAACTGGCTGAAAAACTATCTGTCATAAACTATTGTGAGAGGGATTTGAGAAATGAGTAACGTAAAGTTTAAGCTGCAAAATATTATTCTGAAAAGCAACAAGTATCTTGAAGACCATATCGGAATGATGTACCGTGGAGATGAGTTTCAGTACAACAAAATCAAGTCGGCTTTTACACTCAAAGCAGGAGATTTTGTGGAGTTCTTCACGTACTTCAACAGCTTTTCTGTCGGCAAATGGAAAAAATATACCAATGCCGGAGATATTGAACTGAATCTTGTCTGCAAGGGCAAATTTAAAATTACCATGTTCGGACATTACCATGACGGAGCCGAAATTCTGAAAGAATTTTATCCTGCCAGAGAATACGACCTCAAGGAAAAAACAGAAATTTCCCTGTTTGTACCCAGAAATATCCGTGCCACAACGGTGGGTTTTCAGATAGATGTCTATGATTCGGGTGATGACAATCACGAGGATTTCTGTTTCTATTCGGGCTACTGGTCAACCATTGTTGACGACAGCAAAATCAATGATGTCAGAATTTCCATTGTCACGGTTACTTTCAAAAAAGAAGACTATATCACCAGCAATATCAAGATTCTGGAAAGGGAGCTTTTCTATACGGATGAACCTGCCAAAGACCATATCCGTGTCAGAATCATTGATAACGATGGCGGTAAAGTACTTGACTCTGAAAGCATGATCAGTGAATATGTACATTATTCTCCCAATGCCAACGTAGGCGGTTCGGGCGGTTATACAAGAGGCATGATTGAAAGTATCAATGATACCGAATACAATCCTACTCATGTACTGTTGATGGATGATGATGTCATCGTATTGCCGGAAAGCTTTATCAGAACATACTCTTTGCTGGCACTGGTCAAGAAAGAGTATGATGAGAGATTTGTCAGCGGTGCGATGCTGTTCTATGAGAGAATGGACACACAGCATGAAGATGTCGGTTATGTGCATGATGACGGTTCCTATGGTCCGAACAAGCATGATATGTATCTGGAACAGTGGGATCACGTTCTCGAAAATGACGAGGATTTCAAATATCACAAGAATTCCTATGCAGGCTGGTGGTACTGCTGTATTCCTGTCAAGAAAATTGACAGAAGCCATTTGCCGATACCGCTCTTTATCAGAGGCGACGACGTAGAGTTCAGTCTTGCCAACAATGCGGAATTTTTGTCCCTGAACGGTATCTGTATTTGGCATAAGGGCTTTGCCAACAAATTCAATGCCAATCTGGAGCTGTACATGGTTCATAGAAACAGTCTGATTATTCAGGCAATGAGCGGCATTTGTCAGGGCATTGACTTTATGGAGCGTATCGACGGATTTTTCTGGAAAGAACTGAAACGCCTTTCCTATAATAACTGTGAATTGCTGCTGGATGCCATTGAGGAATTCTGCAACGGACCGGAATTTCTGTATGAACCGCAGGGCGAGGCTATCATGAAAGCCCATGCCAAGAAAAATGAAGTGATGAAACCTGTTGCATCGGAATATCCGCATATCCCTGTTGATTTTGATTCGATTTACAGAATGGCAGACACCCCTCTGACAAAATTTCAGACAGCCGTCTATCATAAGACACGCAACGGTCACAGACTGCCGAACTTTATGCTGAAAGACAGAATCGCTGTGACAGCGTATGACTGGTTTGATGATCCTGCCAAGCAGTATCTTGCCAAAGAGATTCTGGTTGTCAGTCCGTTTGACCATACGGCTTATCTGCGGAAACGTGACAAAAAGCGTTATAAACAGCTTGTCAAGCGTCGCAACAGAGTGCTGAACTATTATCATAAAAACAAGGACAAAATTGAAAAGCAGTATCAGGAAGCTGCTAAAACACTCAAAACAGAAGCCTTCTGGAAGAAGTATCTGAAAATGGAGTAAAAATAAGGCACTGTCAAAGAAAAATCTTTGGCAGTGCTGATTTTTTTTAGATTTTATAACCTTTGGAGCGGAGGAACTGCAGAAAATCTTCCACATTTCCCACAGTGAAGTCATTTTTATTGAAACTGTACATGAGCCTTGCCTCAGACATCAGAAGGATATAATTTTCTGTCTGAAAGGCCTTTCTGATTTTAGACAGGTCTATTTCGATACGTGAACCTGAGGAAGAAGAGTGAATCAAAGATTTTTCTGTCACGCAGGAGGTGTATGTCACAGAGGACTGGGAAGAAATTTCTTTTTCCCTTTTCAGACAAAGCCTGATAAGCAACTGATAGTTCACGAAATAAGCCAAAAAGAATATTACTGCTACAATACAGCCGGCTATATTGAGGTCATTGTCCTGTGACGGCAGGATAAACGCAAAGAAGAGATTCACCGCAAGCAGAACCCCCATGATGACCAGCAATACAATTCGTGGAAATCGTCTGAAGTTGTAATAAAAGAAAATCTCTTTAAAAAGCTCCCTTGATCTTATATATTTGCTTTCAAATAAGACGGGCATTTTCAACATCTCCTTTTCAATTCAATATATGATTTAACCTAAAGCCTGTAAATTTTGAAGATTGGTATTATCCATGGTTACTTTTTGTATACGGGCTGCCACTGCTTCGGCACTTCTGGTTTTGTTGGAGATACTGCGATACCAATACTGGGATTCAAAGAACGTCTGAATTTCGGTAGTCTGGAAGATATAGCCGTGCTTGGCAAACAAAGTATTGACAAGGAGCTGTATATCATCGCTTGTCATTCCGTATAAGTCTTCTTCGGTGAGATAGTTGCTGACAAGCTGATAAGCCGTGTAGGCATCTTCATAGTTGGAATAGCTGAAAATATTTTTCTTTCTTTGAATCAGGGAAACCTGAGAGGATTCCTGTACAGGCTGCTGAGACGCTTTCGAGGATTCTTCCTTGGAACTTTGTTCTTCGGGCTTTACTTTTACCATAACTTTGGCATTCACACCTGCCTGATTTTTAGAGGTCACGGTAATGATACAGTCCCCCTCACCTCTTCCGATGAGATTTCCGCTGAAATCAACGGTAGCAATGCTATTGTCATCAGAGGTCCATAAAAAGTCCGTCACATCTTCCGTTCCCTTGTCAGACTGAACCATAAAGTTTCTTCTTTCTCCCACCTTTATGGTACAGCTGTCGGGAGTGATATAGAGAGCTTTTATGGTAGAAGATTCTTCCTGTTTGACGGTTTCGGAAGGAGTCTCCCGAGAAACTTTGTTATCGGTCGTTTCGGAACAGCCCGCAAAGCCGACAGCCAACAGTGCAGTCAATATGTATAGAACAATTTTCTTTTTCATAAAAATAGCCTCCGTTAATAAAAATTACTATCACTATTTTAATATGATTTGAAAAATTAGTCAACAAAAAAGGGCAGATTTCATCTAAAACTGTCCTTTTTGGTTGGAAAATATGGATTTTCAGGCAAGCTGTGCCTTGATAGCTCCGAGAAGCTCGTCGTAGGTTTCATAGGCAGGAAGTTCAGGGTTATCAGCCTTGATTTTGTCGGTGCTCTTGAAAAGGAAGCCAGCTTTGCTTGCCTTGATCATACCGAGGTCATTGTAGCTGTCACCGCTGGCGATAGTGTCATAGCCGATCGACTGGAGAGCCTTCACGGTAGTATATTTTGAGTTTTCGATACGCATTTTAAAGCCTGTAATTTCACCGTTTTCAGCGACTTCGAGAGAGTTGCAGAAGATGGTAGGCCAGCCGAGTTTTTTCATCAGAGGCTTTGCAAACTGTGTGAAAGTGTCGCTGATAATGATAACCTGTGTCAGAGAACGGAGTTCATCCAGAAATTCTCTTGCACCGGGGATAGGATCAATTTTTTCAATCGTGTCCTGAATTTCTTTCAGACCGAGTCCGTGTTCTTTGAGGACACCCAAACGCCAGTTCATCAGCTTGTCATAATCGGGTTCGTCACGGGTTGTTTTTTTAAGTTCGGGAATTCCGCTCGCCTGTGAAAAAGCGATCCAGATTTCAGGTACAAGAACACCCTCAAGATCCAAACAAACAATTTCCATTTCAAAAAATCTCCTTTTCATGTTTAATAGGCAGAATGCCTGACCATATTATAGCATATTCCCGAAAAATTGAACAGAGATTTTTGAATATTTATCCGGCAAGATTCGAGATTTTTTTTATTTTGCTTTTCGGCATAGCTGACGGACTGATAAGCCCCGCCTTTTGCGTGAAGAATATAACATACAATCATATCGGAGGTGTCAATCATGAATCTGTTGCGAATTTGGACAGCGGCTTTGAAGTGAGCTTTTTTGGAGGGTTCGTATACAGTGATTTCATCATAGATTTGCTGCAATTCCCGAAGATGATGTTTGAATTCAGCGGTTTCATAGGGGAGGACAAGTCTGAGAACATAGTTTTTATTATTCACATTTGTGTCAATGGCATTGCGAACAGCCTGTGCGGTCATTTTGTCAAAATCAACGTTTCTGCCGACAAAAAACAGGATTTCATCATGTTCTTGCATGATTTCACTGACAGCCGCCTGTAATTTTTTCATGACATCTGCATGACCAAAGACCTCTCTGTGTCCGAAAAAGCTGACTGTATACATAAAATATACCTCCTTATAATTAATAACTATCTATATAGTACCATATTTTATTTTATTTTTCAACAATTATTAAAAAAATAAAACGATTTAAGTGTAAATGAAAACAAAGTATCTTTTAATGTAGAATAAAACAGAGGTGTTACTATGAAATCGGTATTCGTTATCAATGACTATGGAAAGATACACATACACTTAAAGGAAATGATGGAGCGTCAGAATATTACAAGAAATCAGCTTTCCATTTCTACCAATACACGCTTTGAAGTCATTAACAAATGGTATCATGACGAGGTGGAACGGCTCGATTTGGATGTGCTGGCAAGAATGTGCTATGTGCTGGACTGCTCTCCCAGTGATATTATCAAGTACGAAGAATAATTTTTTCGCTGTTCTCACCGAAAAAAGTGTCAGCCGCCTGTTTTGCAGACGGTTTTGTTGTTATGCCTGTATTGACAAATTCAACAATATTCTGTATAATTATTAGAAATAAAAGGTGAGTATTTCTAATTTTTGCGTTTAAAAAACTTGCAAAATATGTTTTTTGTCACAAAATAGCTCTTTTCCAAGGGCTGAATGGAATGAAATAAAACCATTTTCTATTTGAAACGGAAAGCGAGGAAACTTGATTATGAGTGTGAGTCTGAAAAAAGGTCAGAAAGTCGATCTGACAAAAGGCAACTCGGCATTGAAACGAGTAATGGTAGGTCTCGGCTGGGACGAGGCAAGCAAGGGAGCGGGACTGTTTAAAAGCAGACAGCATGTCTATGACTTTGACTGCGATGCAATGGCATTTGTTCTGGACGGCAACGGCAATCTGTCTCAAAGAAATGATGTGGTGTTTTTTAACAACCTCAACCATATCAGCGGATGTGTTATTCACAGAGGAGATAACCTCACGGGAGGCGGTTCCGGTGATGATGAACAAATCATGGTGGAACTGTCAAGACTGCCCTCTCAGTATGAAAGAGTTGTATTTCTTGTCAGTATCTATCAGGCAAAGGAACGCCGTCAGCATTTCGGTATGATACGGAATGCATTTATTCGTATCGTTGACGCTGATACCAATAAGGAAATGTGTATTTATAATCTTTCCTCAGAGGATTATGAGGGAGCCTGCTCCATGGTGTTCGGAGAACTCTACCGCAAAAACGGAGAGTGGAAATTCAATGCCATCGGTCAGCCCCTCAACCTTTGGTCGGTTGACCAGCTTGCGGAACGTTACAATCTTCCACGCAGTGTGTGGAACTAAAATATCAGAAATGAGGTAATGAATCATGGCAGTAAATCTTCAAAAAGGACAAAGAGTAGGTTTAGGCAATTCGATGAAAATGGCATTGATCGGCTTGGGATGGGACTCCAACCGCTATGACGGCGGCTATGATTTTGACTTGGATGCATCTGCATTTCTGCTGGGTGCGGACGGCAAAGTAATGTGTGACGAAGATTTTATCTTCTATAACAATCCCGAATCCAGAAACGGTGCTGTCAAATCCATGGGTGACGATACCACGGGCGGCGGCAGTGACCGGGGAGATGACGAGCAGATTTTCATTGACTTTACAAAGCTTCCTCCGGAAGTCGAAAAAATCGCTATCACCGTTACCATCCATGAGGCGGAGGCACGTCGTCAGAATTTCGGACAGGTTTCCAATGCCTATGTGCGTGTGCTGAAAATTGACAACGAGTTTGATACACAGGGCGAAACAATGATACAGTTTGACCTGGAAGAAGAATTCTCCATAGAGACCTCTCTCGTTGTCTGCGAAATTTACAAAAAGAGCGGTGAATGGAAATTCAATGCATTGGCAGCAGGCTACAGAGGCGGTCTGGAAGCACTGTGTAACGCTTACGGTGTCAATATCTGAGCAGGAAAGCAGGGTGAAACAGCATGAGTGTCAGTCTCAAAAAAGGACAAAAGGTTGACCTTACCAAAGGCAATGCCGGATTGAAAAAAGTGGTTGTCGGTTTGGGCTGGGATGAAGTCAAAAAAGGTCTTTTTAATTGGGGTGTGCAGGATATCGACTGTGATGCAATGGCGTTTCTTTTAGATAAAAATGGTCGTATCGGAAAAAGAAATGATGTGATATTTTTTAATAATCTTACACATAAAACAGGCTGTGTGATCCATAATGGCGACAATCTGACAGGAGGCGGAGACGGTGATGACGAACAGATTATAGTTGATCTGGCAAATCTTCCGCCTGAGTATGAGAGAGTTGTGATACTTGTCAGTATCTATCAGGCAACACAGAGAAATCAGCATTTCGGTATGATTAAAAATGCATTTATCAGAGTGTTTGACGCTCAGACCAATAAAGAACTTTGTATCTATAATCTTTCTTCCGAGGATTTCAACGGTATGAGTTCTATGGTGTTCGGAGAACTCTACCGCAAAAACGGGGAATGGAAATTCAATGCGATCGGTCAGCCGATGAAAATATGGGCAGTGGATCAGCTTGCAGAAAAATACGGTCTTCCGATGAACGTATGGCAGAAATCATAATACAGGAAATGAGGTAATGAATCATGGCAGTAAGTCTTCAAAAGGGACAAAGAGTAGGCTTGGGCAATTCCATGCAGTATGCATTGATCGGTCTGGGCTGGGACTCCAACAGATATGACGGCGGTTACGACTTTGACTTGGATGCGTCAGCATTTCTTCTGGGCAAAGACGGAAAAGTCCTGCGTGACGAGGATTTTGTTTTTTACAACAATCTGGAAACACGTGATGGTGCGGTAAGATCCATGGGGGACGATACCACGGGCGGCAACAGTGACGGCGGTGATGATGAGCAGATTTACATTGACTTCACCAAAATACCGCCTGAAATCGAAAAAATTGCGATTACAGTAACCATACATGAAGCGGATGTCCGTCATCAGAATTTCGGACAGGTTTCCAATGCTTATGTCAGAGTGGCAAAACTGGACTATGCAGACGCTCCCGACGGGGAAACGATTCTTCAGTTTGACTTGGAAGAAGAGTTTTCAATCGAAACATCACTGGTTGTCTGTGAAATCTACCGCAAGAACGGAGAATGGCGTTTCAACGCTGTAGCGGCAGGCTATCGCGGCGGTTTGGAAGCTCTTTGTCGTGCGTATGGTGTAGATATAGGATAAAGAGAGTGTGGAGAGTGGAGAGTGGAGTTGTTCAAAATCCCACTTTTCACTCTCTGTTTGGTTTTGGATGGAGAGAAACATGAATTTTTATAAGAGAATGTCGGAACAGGCAGGATTGCTGTTGAAGCAAAATATCCTTTTGGTGTCGCACACCGAAGAAAATACAGAATTGCTGGGACCGTACAGACGTTTTGTTATATGGGTTCACGGATGTTGTTTTGACTGTGAGGGATGCCTTGCGGAGAATACCAAAAATGGTGCTTATACAGAGATGTCTGTTGCAGAACTGGCGGAAAGGATACTTTCCTGTGATGTCGAGGGGATTACGATTAGCGGAGGGGAGCCTTTTTTGCAGGCAGAGGCACTGTCAGAATTAATTGTGAAAATCAGGCGTGTCAGAGATACGGGAGTCATTATATATTCGGGATTTACGCAGGAGGAACTGCAGGAGAACACAGCTTGCCGGAAGTTGCTGAATATGACGGATATACTGATTGACGGCAGATATATCAAAGAACTGGATGACGGCAGAGCTTATATCGGTTCGTCCAATCAAAGACTGCACTATCTTTCCGAAAGATACAAGACTGTCGGACAGGAATATTATGCTGCCCCCAAAAGACGGGCGGAAATCAAATTTACAAAGGATAAAGTTACTTTGATAGGCGTACCATCAGGCAGAGTGCTTGATATATGGAAGAAAGTCAAAGAAAAATCGGGAGGGATTATCAGTGATTTTTGAGTCGGAGGTATTTGTGAGAGATACCGTTAAATTAAATGTTCTGAAAGAACTGCTGTCGGGCAATATGACACTTGCCGTACAGCTGAATGACGGTACGATTGAAAATTATGCCACACAGATACATAATGCTATGGGCAGAGTGCGTGTATACGGCAATTTCAATATGTCGGAGAGTGTGGACGGAGAAACGCTCACCATAAGACCGATTTCCATTGACGGGACTCTGAAAGCAGTTCCTGCTTTGTCGAAGGAACTTTCGGAAAAGAGTATCTTACTTGTTCGCAGTGCCACCAAAAAAGAAGAAAACCGTTATCCTTTTGACAGTACCTTTTTGGGAATGGAATTTGTACCGTCAGGGGATAGATATATCATGCGTTTAGAATATGCAGACAGTACTCCGCAGGAAGAAGCACCTGTTATACAGGAAGAAGTACCTGTTATACAGGAAGAAATTC
>DEFH01000022.1:15614-45108 GCA_002350705.1 Ruminococcaceae bacterium UBA2857 | reverse complement strand
AATTCCCGTTGTGCAGGAAGAAGTACCTGTTATACAGGAAGAAATTCCTGTTGTGCAGGAACAACCGAAACCTGAACCGCCAAAGGATAACAAGTGGCAGAAAATAGAGGAAGAATGTCGGAAAGACTATTCAGACGCACAAACGGAAGTACAGGAATATCAGAACCGCTTGGAAATTGACAAGAGAATTCTGGAATACTATCAAGATAAGGATTTTAAACCCATTGAGGAAATTTTGAAAGAAATCGGTGAAAAATTGAACGAGGCTGAAAAACAGATTGCTCTTTTCATCGAGGCAAAGCAGAAAAAAACAATGGAAATTGAAGGCGAAATCAAATCCAATAAGTGATGACAGGAGGACGACACGGTGGCGGCAGATCAGGTGAAACGACTGGAACAGGAAATCAATGCTCTCCGGAATCAGCTCCGTCAGCAGAACCGGCAGGCAGAACAGGAACGTCAGCGGATTATCAATGAAAGCAAACAAGCACTCGGCTATTATCAGGAAGATATGAAACGTGCCGTCCGTGAGCATGACGAAAAAACCAAAAAAGAATATGAACGGATGCTGAAAGAGTATCAGCAAAATCTTGACAGGGATCTTCAGAATGAAACGGCAGACATGAATGCGAATTACAGAAAACTGCTGGAAGATGTCAAACGAAGTGAAGAGGAACTCGAACGAAAAAGTCGGGAAATGGAACAGGCTGTTCAGTCGATACGGAATGACCTCTCCAATAAAAATGCCGGCAGCAGTATGGAAGCCAGAGAATATATCATGAATGCAACCGGAGAGTTTCATAAAATCGAGCAGAAACCGCATGAAAAATTTATGCCGAAACGGTTGGCGGTTTTCTATAATGCCATCAAGGACAGTCAGCAGTTGTATAAAGCCGGATTGTTTGAAGCCTCCACAGCCGTAGCCCTTTCCGCAAAATCAGGTCTGGAAAGATTGGGCTGCAATATAGATGACAAGGTTTCGCAGTGGGACAGGCAATATGAGTTGTTCGTGATGAAATTGAATTATTTTACAGCGAAGATTCAGCAGGAACTTGACGACTGGGAGGAATTTATTGATGAAAAAAGCGGCAAAAATGCTGACCTGCGAAAAAAACATCTGATAGAAATCAACTACTGGTCAAAAGGAGAATTTGCGGAGCTTGTGAAGTCAATGAACAAATACAGGCACATTGCGGCAGAAATTGCATCAATGGGAAAAGAGGAATATCTGAAAAAGCCTGAAAGTGCCAATACGGACGAACTCAAAGAATATATCAAAGAGATTACCCGATTGGATGAAAGGCTTGGAACATTCAGTCATTTATATAAACTGCGGTATTCTGCATCATGCCGGAGGGCAGACTGGGGAGAAAGTATCATTGATTTTCTTTCAGACGAAATCAATCTGACATGGCATGAAGAAATGACAGGCTATCGTCAGGCAAGTGAGGAAGTGCTTTCTTCAACGGATTTCAAGGACTATGTACGGGTAAATTTCAATGGTGAAGAAGTAACGGAAGATACAAGGGAATGGCTGAAACTTGTATTTGAAAACTCATCTGACAACAGGATATATGTGTATCTTGTTCCTGTCGAAGCAAAAAACAATGTGGAAAACAGGGTGATTATTCACATAGATTATGGCGGAGCGGAACAGGAAATGTATTCCCGTGATATATGCCGGCATATCTGTGAAGCAATCCGATGTGATGAAGAATCGGGCATTGTCAACTATACTTCAGACATCAATGCTTTGAAAATGAATACAAACAAATCTTTCAGTGACACTGCCAGAGATTTGGAAAAAATGAAGAAATCATAGAGAGGAGTTAATTTTTTATGAGCGGAGAATCAAGCGGTTTGATTGTATTGCCGTTATTGTTCGGAGGATTGCCGTTGGTATTGGGGGGGCTTGCGGTAGCAGGCGTCGCATACGCTGCGGCAGGTGCCGTCAGAGCTGCCGGCAATCGCAATACACAGCGGAACAACAGAAACTATCGTCAGCAACAGAATCAGAGAATACAGAATCATGTACAGGCACAGCAGGGAACCTATCAGGGTTACTATAACGAGCCTGCAAGAACCATGCCGCCTGCACAGCCGATCCAAAGACCGCAGATCAATACGAGCGGCGTGGAAAATAAAATCGGCAGTTTCCGTTCCGAGATGACACAAAGCATGAACCGTCAGTCACAGCTGAATGCACAGGCATTTGACAGCATGATGAAAGAGCTTGACAGTCAGAGGGCGGAACTTCGGAAAGCGGCTCAGCAGAATGATATTATGGCATATCAGGAGTATTTGGGCAAGCTGAAAGATTCCCGTACCGCATCTATGCAGCATATCTATCATGCACAGAATGAATTTAACATGGGCTATAAAAAGGAAATTGCCGAAACAATGGCAAAGATCACCGAGAATATTAATCAACAGTATACAGGACATCTTGACGAGCTGCAAAAACTCCGGTCTGATATGCAGGCACAGCAGCTCAAAGCACAGGAAATTGCAAAAGAGTATATCAAAGAGGCACAGGCATTGTTAAAATCCCTTGCGGATGATTTTGAAGGAGAGAAATTTTCCTCTCGTCAGATGGTGTCCCTGAACAGCCAGCTCAATCAGGCGATAGATTTGTATCATAAGGGCAGATATGAGAGTGCATTGGCAATTTCCAAAGATGTTTCGGTGAATACGCTGGAAGAGATGTTTGAGGCGGATGCCAAAAAGCAGGAATGGGAGAATTATTACGGCTTGGCGTTGGTTCTGTCGGAGGAAGTAAAATGTTTTGTGGAGGCACAGGGTACGATTACGCAGGAAGTCAAAGACTATGCGGAAAAAGCCGCCGGAAAGCCTGTGTCAGATGATATTGTGGGAGTCAACATCTCCGACTACACGGATAAAAATGCCAAAGGTCAGACACGCTATGACTATATTCTGAACAAGTCAAATGAATTGTATGATGCACTGAGGGTGGAAAATGCCGGTCAGCTGACAACACAGCAGTTGAAAGAGTGTATCGACTTTTTGAATAATGAACTGTATCCGCAGGCTTCTCAGTGCATTAATAAAGGTATTATCAATATGAACAATGCTTTTTCCCGTCAGAATATGAGCGAAGAAATTATAGATTTCTTTGAGGAGCATAATTTCATGTTCAATGGTTATGCCTATGAAAATGACTGTCATGATAAAGCACTGCATATAGGTCTTGCCAATGAAGCCACAGGAGAAGAATTAATTGTCACACTTGCTCCCGAAGTCATGCAGAACGGGGATATTCAGACAAAGGTGGATTTGAAGCAAATCAAGGGTGACGAGGCAAACGAAGAACGCAAAGCCTATTACAGAGAATGCATTGAAAATGTTGTCAAGGGAAGCAATCCTTATGCAAGCGTTGACATCAAGTGCAATGCCGAAACAAGAAACAAGCTTTCAGCCGATACCGAAACCAAACAGAAATTAAAAATGGAGTAAAAAATGAGTTCGATACTTGAAAGACCGAATTTAAACAAAATATTTTTGATATACGGAAATCTGGACGATATGTTTATTTCTCCCGACTTGCAGAAAAACAATTTCCGTCCGTATCTGAATGCGTATTTAAAAAGTCTGGGCTATCAGAAAATCGTGTTTTACTCGGGAGCAAAGAATACGGGAAAATATGTGCTGGATGATGAAAGTGCTGTCCTTGCGATTAACAAGAATAAAAGACAGTCTTCCCAAAGTCAGAACAATGACAAGCCGAAACGCAGGATATTAAATCCCCGTGCAAGGCAGAATGATGATAAAAAACAGGAGCAGATACAGCAACAGCAGGTACAGGAAGATGCACGGAAATCTTCTGAAAATGCAAAGCCTCAGGGTAATCAAATGGTCTATAAACAGCCGAAAATTACACCGGCGGAATTTTTGGATGATGCTAAAAAAATGATGGCGGATTCCTCTGTCAAAACAGCGGTCGTATTTACGTTTTTTCAGGACTTTGTAACGGATAATTCCGCACCGCAGCAGCAGTATTCCGAACTGCTTTCTCACCTGTGGGATGAGTATACACTCAACGGCAATGAAAATATCTGTATTTTTCTTGCCCCTCAGATGAATGCGGATTCTATTTCGGGAATGTTTGACAAACTGCAAAGCGGTGATGTTTTCAGGAACCGTTTTTTCAATGACAACAAGACGATTAACCGAAGCTGTACGATATATGTAGGCTTGCCGAATCAGGACGAGTTCCGATATATGCTGGAGTATCTGAGGATTGTCGGTGACAACGGAAAAAAATTGTCCTACAAAGTCAAGGATATTCCGAAAATGGTATCCTCACTGATGTATTTAAGCCGTGAGGCTGACAGAGAGGAAAACCGTGCCGGTTATTTGAGTTCCGTATATGAAAATATTGCGTATTATATGAGAAATTATGACGGAGATACGGTGCCGTTTGATGAAAGTATTATCAAGAAAATATACAGCCGTTTCAAAGCAGACGCAGGCGATCCGATGGAAATTTTGATGAACACAAAGGGCTGGGAAAGTGTTGCAAGACGTATACGGGAAATTGTCAAAGATTACAAGCAGAAAAAGGCTCGTGCATTGGCAGAAAGACCAAAGCCAAAAGGGGAAAAGAAATTAGTCTGTGCCAGTGAAAGAATTGATACGCCAAGTGATACGATTGAATTTGATTATCCCGTGCCGCACTTTGTCATCAAGGGAAATCCGGGTGTCGGCAAAACAACCGTTGCCCGTCTGATAGGACAAATTTTTTATGAGAATGGAATTCTGAAAAAGGGCTTGACGGTTGAAGCGACAAGGGATGATTTAGTTGACCGATATGTTGGCGGTACGACAGGCAAAACAAGAGAAGCTGTCATGTCTGCACAGGAAGGTGTACTGTTTATAGATGATGCGTATTCCCTGCTTGACGGAAGCGAAGAAAACAACTATCCCAAACAGGCAATAGATGAATTGGTCGCTATCATGACGAATCCGAAACAATACCGTTTTTGTATGATAATGGCAGGCTATCCCGAACCGATGGACGAACTTTTGAAAATGAATGCAGGTTTGTCCAGTCGTTTCAGCAAGGCCAATATTCTGACCATTGAGGATTACAAGCCCGACTTGCTGAAAAGCATTTTTGAGTCGAACTGTAAAAAAGACGGCTATGGGATTGATGAATCACTGGATCTGGATTTGTTTTTTAAAAATCTGTATGACCAGCGTGACAGGGCAAATTTCGGCAATGCCAGAGATATTGTGGCTATCGCAAGGGAAACCAAAATGCAGTCCTCTTTGCGTGATGATGACGAGAGATTGATTTTAAAAGAGGATTTCGGCAGTTATGAAAAGTATTTCGATAAACACGGAGTGTCGTCTATTGATGAAATTTATGCGGAGATAGACAATTATATCGGCATGGAGTTTGTCAAAGAACTATTTGAAAATGTGCGTTTGGAGATACTCGATGAAGAAGACTGCAAACGCCGGGGAGTTAAGCCCGATTACTATGCAGACCATTATATCTTTTCAGGCAACCCGGGTACGGGCAAAACGACTGTCGGAAAAATGATAGGCAGATTTTATCATGTTATGGGAGTGCTGGGCGGCAAGGAAACGCTGTTTATCGATGCGTCTGATTTGATAGGCAGTCATGTGGGCGATTCCAAAGAAAAAGTGTCAAAGAAAATACAGGAGGCTATCGACCATAATTCCGTGCTGTATATAGATGAAGCCTATCAGATAGCAGACAGTGCGTATTCAGCGGAAATCGTCGGAGCCATGATGACGAAGATGACGGAAAATGCCAAGGACTTCAAAATGATATTCGGAATGTATACGAACAGAGTCGAGGATTTTCTGAAACTCAATGCGGGCTTGGCGAGACGTGTGAGAATTGTCAATTTTCCCGACTATACGCCCGAACAGCTGACAAAGATATTTGATATTACCATTCAACAGCAGGGCAGAACGATTACAGACGAAGCACATCACCTCATAGAGCTTTTAATGGAATATAAATATAATACAAGAACCGATGATTTTGGCAATGCAGGCGATGTCAAAAAATTAGTGATTGATATGAAAAAACGGCTGTTAAGACGTGTGAGCCGTGCAGATGAAACGGTAGACAGATATCGGTACACCAAAGATGATATACCGAAAGACCAGTTGGAACTGATTAAAGACCAGATCAATCCGAGAACATTTGATGATATTATGCAGAGCCTGAATGAACAGATCGGAATGTCCGATTTGAAAGAAATCATTCTGCGGAAACAGGAAGAAATTCTGTATGCCAAGAAAAGCGGTCTGACAACTTACGGAATTACACCGGGATATTATTTCTTTGTGGGCAACCCCGGTACAGGTAAATCGACCAGTGCGAAACTGTTCGGAGAGTGTCTGAGAGAACTGGGTATTGTCAAGACAAACAATTTCTTTTCATGTACGGCAAAGGATCTGATTGGTCAGTATGTCGGTGAAACGGACAAGAAAACCTATGAACTTTTGAAAAAGTCTATAAATGGCGTGCTGTTTATAGATGAGGCATACAGCCTGTCCTATGCGGACGAGGGCGGCAATAGCGGTGCAAACTTCAAAAAAGAGGCATTGGAACAGATTATCGCCTTTATGGACGATCCCGAACACAGAAGCAAATGCTGTATTATTTTTGCCGGCTATCAGAAAGATATGCAGGGCTTGTATAAATCCAACAGCGGTATGCGTTCCAGAATCGAAGAAGTACATTTTCGTGATTATACGCCTGAAGAAATGTATGAGATATTTGCCCTGTTCTGTCGCAAAGGCGGTTATCGGATTGCAGACGGTGTGAAAGAATACTATCTGCCGATATTTGAAAAAATGACACGGATGGAATATTATTCCAACGGCAGAACGGCTCGAACTGTGTATGAAAAAACCGTTTCCAATTTAAAAAGGCGTGTGATTTACACCGAAAATATCACCGAAGAAGAACGCCAAACCATTATTCAGTCAGATTTGCTGTCTGCTGAGGAATGTTACAATATTGTTTCTGTTGAATAAGCAAAAATCCTGTCTGATGATGCTGTCAGACGGGATTTTTCATAGATTCCTGTGCGTATACGATTGACAAAACATTATCAAAATATTACAATAATAGCAGGAAATATGATTGAAAAAAGAGGAGGAATTGTCTTGCCTACATTGAAAAACGGTGAAATGATACCGATTTTGAACTCTCATACAAAAGCTCAGATCGTCAATTATATTGCAGAGGGCGGTCAGGGGGAAGTATACAGGGTTTTGTATGATCATCAGGAATATGCTTTGAAATGGTACAGCAAAATTCCCATGTCAGACGCTTTTTATGACAATCTGGCACACAATGTCCGTATGGGCAAGCCAAATGATCATTTTTTGTGGGCAGTTGCCCTCACGGAGAAAGTAAAAGGCAAGTTTGGCTATCTCATGCCATTGAGACCGTCGGAATATAAAGAATACGGAGAATTTTTGTTAGGTGACGTGAGATTCAAGTCATGGGATTTGCTGTTCAAAGCGGCACTGAATCTGGCGGACAGTTTCCGTATCCTGCACAGCAGAGGCTACAGTTATCAGGACTTGAACGAGGGAAGCTTTTTCATTCATCCCGAAACAGGCGATGTACTGATATGTGATAATGACAACGTAGCACCTTACGGAGTGAATTTAGGTGTCAAGGGAATGCCGAAATATATGGCTCCCGAAGTGGTGCTGGACAAATCCAGACCGAATACGCATACAGACAGATTTTCGCTTGCTGTGATCCTGTTCCGACTGTTTTATATTGACCATCCGCTTGAGGGACAGTATACGATACAGTTTCCGCTGACAGACCGGATCGGTGCGAAATTGTTCGGAGAGAATCCTGTATTTGTATACGATCCGAAAAACGCTGTCAACCGCCCCGATCCCAATGCACACCCGAATGTCATCAGCCGTTGGAATCTGTTTCCCCCCGATTTGAAAGCGGCATTTACCAAAGCGTTCACGGACGGTTTGAAAGATATTGACAGCCGTATCACAGAACTGCAATGGATAGAAGTGCTTGTCCGTGCGAGAGGTATGCTGGTGAAGATAGACGGCAGAGAACAGTTTGTCAATGCCTATCAGCCCGACACACTTCCCAAAGAATGTCGGATTTTGCGTACAGAGGAAAATATTATTGCATTGGCTCCCGACAGTGTATTGTATATGTGTCAGGTGGATAAATTCAGCGAGGATTACAAGACAATTGCAGGTGTTGTCCGTGCAAGCCAGAGAGATAAAAACGTATACGGATTGGGCAATCTTACGAATCATACATGGACATTGATGATTCCCCATAAAGAGCCTGTTGTGATTCAGCCGAAAGGCTTTGTACCGCTGGTGCCGCAGATTATCATTGATTTTGGCAATATCAAAGCGAAAGTCTTTTAAAAGAGAGTGGAGTGTGGAAAGTTGAGAGTGGAACTGAAAAGCATATCCAATGCACGGGAGCTTGGAGGATATATGACATCTGACGGGAGAATGGTCAAAAGCGGTGTGCTTTTGAGGACAGGCAGGCTTGACTATATATCGGATGAGGACAAATCTGTTTTGCAGAATAGGTATCATGTGGAAGATGTGATTGGTTTTCGGATGGATATGGAAATTGTGAAACAACAGTTTCCGGATGGTGCAAAATATCATCATGTGCAAATTATTGATACCGGCCGTCTTGACGAAAAAGCAGCCAAAAGAGGTTTATTTGAAATGAGTCCGGATGAATTTCTGGAATTTATAAAAACAGCGGAAAATCTGGGAATTTTTGGGGAAAAGATGTATATCAATTTTCTGGAAAATGCGGTGGGACAGAGAGGTTACAGGGAATTTTTCAGAATTCTGCTGGAATCGGAAAAAGCAGTACTCTGGCACTGTACGAGCGGCAAGGACAGAACAGGCTTGGCGGCAATGCTGATATTGTCAGCATTGGGCGTGAAGGAAGATGTCATTATACAGGACTATCTTCTCACGAATGCGTACAATGCAGAGAGAATACAAAAGACAAGAGCGTATTTTCTGGATAAGACAAACGATAGTGTGACAGCAGAAAAGGCAGTATTATTGATAGATGGTGTTTCGGAAAAAACAATGAAAAATGTACTGGAACATCTGAAAAGCAAATACGATTCTGTAATCGGATATATGACAGATGTGCTTGGTATAACAATTTCAGAAATCAATTTTCTGAGAGAAAAATTTTTGATATAAAGACAGGTGACAGAAAATGGCAGATTTTAACTTGGATCTGGACTCGTTTGATTTCGGAGATTTTGACAGCCTTGAAACGGGAGTCGAAGCAAAGCAGCAGCCTGCACCCACACCCGATGTAGCAAATATTGTAACGAATCTCAAAAAGAGGGCGATGGTAGTATTTTTTGTGATAGACATTTCGGGCAGTATGAAAGGGGCAAGAATCGGAGCAGTGAATGACGCTATCAGAAATGTCATTCCCGAACTGAGAAAGAGAGAAAAAGGCAATACTTCCGCAGAAATCAAAGTAGCTGTACTGGAATTTTCCACGAGGGCAAATTGGAGGACATTAAGTCCTGAGCCTGTTTCGACGTATAAATATAATGATATTGAGCAGGTGTATGGCGGTACGAACTATGGCACGGCATTTGCGGCACTGAATGAAAAGCTTTCCAACAGACAGTTTTTAAGCTCCACGGCAGGAGCATATACGCCTTTGATTATCTTCATGACAGACGGCAAGCCCTCTGATATGGGACTGTATCCCGACCAGTTGGCACAGCTGAAACAAAACAAATGGTTCAAACATTCCACCCGTGCAGGCATTGCGATTGAGGAGGGTGCGTTGAGTCCTGAGTGCAAGAGAGTGCTGTTGGAGTTCACGGAAAATGAAAGCAACATCTATGAGGCAAAGAATACAGTGATACTGGCAAAGCAAATAGAGCTTGTCACGCTGACAGGTGTTGACTTGGTGACACAGCAAGGCTCTATCCAGAACAGCAGTGCACCTGTTGAAACAACAGTAACGCATACACCGCCTGTACAGTCTGCACCAAAGGTTAATTTGAATCGCCCCGTATCACAGCCGACAGCCGCTCCCATACAGCCTGCTGCACCGAGCAATCCCACGCCGCCGCAGACAACATCAAGTCCGACCTTACCGATAGCAGACATTGACTGGGAAAATGATTTTAATTTCTGATGAAGGAAGTGTTTATTTTATGAGTACAAGAGATATAGCTTACAGTATTTTTCAGCAGCTTACAGAAGAAGAATTGCAAGGTTTTATTGCTCTTTTTAAAAGGATATATCCTCCCAAAACAGATGATATGTCGGAACGTTACGAGGCATTTGAAAAACTGGAAAAATTGTGCAAATATATCCCTGATCTTGATGAAAAGAAAGAGTTGGAGGAGTATCGGGAGGAGAAGTATGGCAAATGAGAGTTTTAATTGATACTAATATTTTAATTGACTATTTGTCAAAAAGACCTTTATTTTATGATGATGCACGATTAATTATCAAACTTTGCATGGAAAAAAAGATGGATGGCTGTATTGCAGCACACTCTGTAATGAACGCTTTTTATATTCTTCGAAAAGAATTTACAGTTGATGAACGCAGAAGTGTGCTGATTAGTCTTTGCAAGATATTGACAGTGGTTGGAATTAACAAACAAAAACTTTTATCAGCTCTTGAAAATTTGAATTTTATGGATGTTGAAGATTGTCTGCAAGCAGAATGTGCAAAAGAATTTTCTGCTGATTATATCGTTACAAGAAATATCAAAGATTTTCAGAGTAGTACGGTGAAACCTATTTTGCCTGATGATTTTTTGAAAATGGTTAATTAAGGAGCATTTTGAAAAATGAAACTGAAAAAAATTGACCGGAAACTGACAGTATGCAAAGTTTCCTCAGTGGATGACATTTGTTTGTCGGATGATTTTTATTTCATTGGCAGGACGGACGAGGAAATATCCCTTGTGTGCGAGACGGCCGGAACCCCCTGCCATACAACGGCAAGAGAGGACGGCTGGAAAGGCTTTTATATTACGGGAACGCTTGATTTTTCACTGACAGGGATATTGTCAAAATTATCGGGAATACTGGCCGAAAACAAAATCGGTATCTTTGCGGTGTCCACATACAATACGGATTATATTCTTGTGAAAGAGGAAAATTTTGAACGGGCATTAAGTGTTTTATCTGAAAACGGCTATCAAATCATTGAATGATTGGTGAGGTGAAAAAATTGAAAGATTATGTTGAGATAAATGCCCATCATATCGGCAATATGCACATACAAAAAAATCTGCCTTGCGAAGATTTTTCCATGTCCTATGCGGATGAAAATATGGCAGTCGCAGTCATCAGTGACGGTCACGGTGACAAAAACTGTTTCCGCAGCGGTGAGGGTGCAAGGATAGCGTGTGAAACGTCTGTGAGCCTGTGCCAAAAGTTTTATATGACTTCAGAAAGTATGATGAATGAATATGGAATCAGTGCATTGGGACAGGTATTGACGGGACTGGAAGCAGAAATTGTTCATACATGGAAAAAGAATGTCATGCAGGACTATACCGACAAGCCTTTTACAGAGGAGGAAATTCAGACAGCTTCCGAGAAAATGCAGGAAATATACCGCTCCGGCAAAAAAATCGAAAAGGCTTACGGTTGTACGCTGATATTGGCGGTTGTAACAAAAAAATATTGGTTTGGTTTGCAGATAGGTGACGGCAAGTGTGTAGCGGCATATGATGACGGTGTATTTGTAGAGCCTGTGCCGAAGAATGAAAAGTGTGTGGCGAACTATTCGACATCGCTTTGCGGAGAAAATGCCGAACTGGATTTCATGCACTATTACAGTGAGGCGGTACCCAGAGGAGTATTCGTTTTTTCGGACGGTGTGGAAGAAAGTTTCGACCGGTCGGGCTTGTATAATTGCCTGTATTCGATAGATATGTGGTTGGAGAGGGGCAGAGAAGCAACACTGGAAAGCATTAACGACCTTTTGCCGAAAATCAGTGAAGGCGGGAGCGGTGATGATGTCAGCATAGCGGCAGTCCTGTCGAAAGAAAAAACGCTTTTACCGCCCAAAAAAACGCCTGAACAGGTAGAAGATTTAGTGAATGCGTATGCGGCAAATCTGGAAAAGTGTGATGAAGAACTGGACAGTGCCTACAATGAACTGGACCGCCTGAATGAAGAGTTGAAATCCGCTAAGGAAAAGACGAAACAGCTTGAAGAGGAGATTGCTCGCAAGCAGGCTGATATTGAAACCTATGAAGAAGCTCAGAACAAAGCGTTTGCCAACATGGAAAAAGCACGGAAATATCAGATTTCTGCGGAAAGATTCTGGGAAAGCAAGCTGAAACAGTTGGGCTTGACGGAAGAAGAATAAGATGATTTCTGCCACCGGGTAGAGAATGTATCAAAAACATTCGTATGTACATCGTTAGGTCATAGAAGATGTACAGGCGGATGTTTTTTTGTTTGAAGGAGGATAAAAATGAAAAATCCGTTTAAAGCATTGACAAAATTGGAATGGGGCTTGTGGCTTGGTTCCGTAATAGCGGTGACACTGTCATTTTTGCTGTATTCGACAGATATGCTGACATTGACAGCTTCTCTGATAGGGGTGACGGCATTGATATTTGTGTCAAAAGGGATGGCAGCAGGACAGATTTTAAGTGTGGTATTTGCGGTATTTTATGGAATCATATCGTATTTTTTCAGGTACTATGGGGAAATGATCACGTATTTGTGTATGACAGGTCCTATTGCATTGCTGTCAACGATTGAATGGCTCCGACATCCTTTTAAGGAATCATCAGAGGTAGAAGTGCATAAGCTGACAAGAAAAGAAATCATTGTCATGTTGTCATGGACGGTGATTGTCACAGTGGCGTTTTATTTTATATTGGGATGGTTGGGGAATAGTAATTTGTTAGTGAGTACGTTTTCGATTGCAACGAGTTTCATGGCATCTTACCTGACGTTCAAGAGAAGTCCTTATTACGGGATAGGCTACGGGTTGAATGATATTGTACTGGTGATATTGTGGAGTATGGCGACAATGGAGAATATTTCGTATATGCCGATGACGGTATGTTTTGGAATGTTTTTTTTGAATGATGTGTATGGCTTTGTGAACTGGCAGAGAATGAAGAAACGACAAGCCAATACATAAAAAATTCCGCTGTATGCGTGATACAGCGGATTGCTTCAGGCTAAAGCACTTTCCTGAAATACTCCGGAAGAAACAGAAAGACGGTTGGATTCTTTTGGGTGCATATAGACGCTCTGAACAAGTCCCACACCTAAATAAAGACAAACAGCCGAAGAACCTCCCGAACTGAAAAACGGCAGTGTAATACCGACAACAGGCAGGATTCCCAGTACCATGCCTAAATTGATGAGAACCTGTACACTGATCAGGGCAAAAAAGCCGATACAGATATTTTTGCCGAATACGTTTCCTGCACGGGCGGAATTTTTGAGGAGCCGGAAAAGCATAAGCAGAAACAGCAATAAGATTGCAGAACAGCCGACAAAGCCCAGTTCTTCGCCTGCCACGGTGAAAATAAAGTCATTTTCCTGATAGGGAACCATTTCCATAGCCACTCTGGGGCCGTTGAATAAGCCTTTTCCGAAGATGCCGCCTGAGGCAATGGAGACTTTGCCCTGATACTGCTGCCAGCCGTAAGTCTGAAACATGGAGTCATCGGAGCTGAAAAGCACTGCCAGACGATTTTTCTGATCCTCGTTGAGAACGCTTGTCCATAGCAGTGGCACAGCACAGGCAATGCCAATCAGCAGCAGCAGAAAATAACGGAGCTGTACGCCTGCGGCAAAGGTCATAATCAGGAACATCAATGCAAAGACGAGTGCAGCACCGTCATCTCCCTGTAAATGTATCAGAATGACAGGTATCATGGCATGGAAAAGCAGTGTGAGAACGCCCAAAAAACTGCGTAGTCTGTCTTTTTCCGACAAGTACGCCAGATGTTTGGAAAAAGTGAGGATAAAGCAGATTTTTGTTAGCTCGGACGGCTGAAAGGTAATTCCCCAAGGCAGCCGAATCCAGCCTGTATCGTCAGTACCGCTGACTCTCATGCCGATAAAGAACACCGAAACAGTCAGCAAGAGGGCAATACTGCCTATGATATACCAGATTTTTCCGATAGAACGATAGTCAACCAATGAAATGAGAACGGCAGCGACATAACCGATACCAATGGCAATCATCTGTGTTTTCAGAAAGTCCACACTGTCCTGTCTTTGCTGGCTTGCAATCAGACAGCAGCCAATTACCGATGCTATCAGAGTCAGTATCCAGAAAATGTTATCCGTCTTACGGAAATACCACCCTATCCGTTCAAAGATATAATAAACCATCTGAATTTCCTTTCCTGTTTGCTATTTTTTTATTATACAATGATTCATCTGTGAATTCAATAGATAATCATATTTTTACCGCAATCTGCCTGAATAAAACCATTGACAAAAATTTTATTTAGTGTTATGATAAATACATTGATAAGATGAACTGCATTGAAAAGGAACACGAAGTTACCGGAAATATATACAGAGAAAGATGGTCATTGGCTGAAAGCCGTCTGATATATTGAAATTTCTGTGTACCGCCTTGGAGCTGTACAGTGATGAATTGTACCGTATCACCTGCGTTAAAGGTGCGAATGAGTGACGGCATAGGGATTTTTCTATGCTGTTGAATCAGGGTGGAACCGTGTGGCTTTTGAGCCTCGCCCCGTAGTGTTTTGTGACATGACAGGGCGGGGCTTTTTTTAATGCACAGTTCATAATGCATAATGATTTGTGCGGAGTAAAATATTTTTATTTTGGAGGTAAAAAAATGATAAAAGTGGAATTGAAAGACGGCATTATGAAAGAGTTTGAGAATGGTGTCAGTGTGGCAGATGTAGCCAAAAGTCTGGGGGGAGGCTTGTATAAATCCGCCTGTGTAGCCCGTGTGAACGGAGAAATCTGTGATTTGAGAACAGAGCTCAACAGTGATTGCAAAGTGGAGATTTTGACGTTTGACGCAAAAGAGGGTAAAAATGCTTTCTGGCATACAACTTCTCATGTATTGGCACAGGCGGTTAAAAGATTGTTCCCGAATGCGAAATTTGCCATAGGACCTGCTATCGACAGTGGATTTTATTATGATTTTGATGTTGAAAAGCCGTTTTCACCGGATGATCTGGAAAAGATTACGGCTGAAATGAAGAAAATTGTCAAAGAGGGTTTGGCAGTGGAAAGATTTTTCTTGCAGCCTGACGAGGCAGTTAAAATGCTGGAGGAAATGGAAGAGCCTTATAAAGTGGAGCTTTGCAAGGAACATTCCGATAAGGGTGAGCCGATTAGTTTCTATCAACAGGGTGAATTTACAGATCTTTGTGCAGGACCGCATCTGATGAGCGTTGCCAATATCAAGGCAGTGAAACTGACCGCCTGTACGGGTGCCTATTGGAGAGGGGATTCCAAGAATCATCAGCTTTGCAGAGTATACGGTGTATCATTCCCGAAAGCGTCTATGTTGGAAGAACATCTGAAAATGCTGGAAGAAGCAAAACTCCGTGACCATAATAAAATTGGCCGTGAACTGGAGTATTTTACAACGGTTGACTATGTAGGACAGGGGTTGCCTGTGCTGTTGCCGAAGGGTGCAAGAGTCATCCAGCTGCTTCAGAGATGGGTGGAAGATACGGAACAGGCTCGTGGTTGTCAGATGACGAAAACTCCTTTGTTTGCAAAGCGTGAACTGTACAAAATTTCGGGACATTGGGATCATTATCTTGACGGAATGTTTGTGCTGGGCGATCCGCAGGACGAGACAAAAGAATGTTTTGCACTCAGACCGATGACTTGTCCGTTCCAGTATCAGGTATATCTGAACAAACAGCGTTCCTACAGAGAATTGCCGATGAGATTAACGGAAACATCAACACTGTTCAGAAATGAAGCATCCGGCGAAATGCATGGTCTGATTCGTGTCAGACAGTTTACGATTTCAGAGGGACATTATATTCTGAGACCTGACCAGTTGGAAGAGGAATTCAAAGGCTGTCTGGAGCTTGCAAAGTACTGTCTTGATACAGTGGGCCTGTTGGAAGATTGTACTTTCCGTTTTTCACAGTGGGATCCTCAAAACCCCAACAACAAATATGAGGGTACTGCGGAACAGTGGGAACACGCTCAGAATGTCATGAAAAAGATTTTGGATAACATTGGTCTGGAATATGAAGTAGGCATAGATGAAGCAGCATTCTATGGACCGAAACTGGATATACAGTATAAAAATGTATTCGGTAAGGAAGATACGATCGTTACGATACAGATTGATATGCTGCTGGCTGAAAAGTTCGGAATGTATTATATTGACACGGACGGACAGAAAAAACTTCCGTATATCATTCACAGAACATCATTAGGCTGTTATGAGAGAACATTGGCGTATATGCTGGAGCATTTTGCAGGAGCATTGCCGATGTGGTTAAGTCCTGAGCAGGTGAGAGTACTGCCATTGAGTGAAAATCTTGCAGAACAGGCGAAAGAAGTGGAAGCAAAGCTTGCCGCAGCAGGTATCAGAGTGACAACAGATTTGAGAAGTGAAAAAATCGGGTATAAGATTCGTGAAGCACAGCTCGAAAAGATTCCGTATATGCTTGTTATCGGAAACAAGGAAGTAGAAAACGGTACGGTTTCTGTACGTTCACGCAAACAGGCTGATTTGGGTGCCATGCCTGTGGAAGAGTTCATGAAAATGGCTCTCGAAGAAATTGCGACAAAGAAAAAATAATATTTTTCATATCTTTGACAGAAAAGCGTTTGTTCCGATTTGAGCAGACGCTTTTTTCAGGTAAAGGAGGAAAATTATGCTGTCGGGGAAATTAAAAAGTTTGCCGTCTGTACTGCTTGCGGCGGTGATAATAATACAAGTATTTTATCTGTTCAGAATGGGTACCCAGGAGAAAAAAGAATATCATTGTGATGAAGTTTATTCTTATGGATTGGCAAACGGTTTTTATCAGCCGTTTATTGAAAGCGGCAATATCCGGTCTTTTGATTTTCATTATGTAGATGAATGGGTTTCCGGAGAGGTATACAGAAATTATCTGACAGTACAGGAAAATCAGCGTTTCCGATATGATTCCGTATGGTATAATCAGTCACAGGACAGACATCCGCCATTGTTTTATGCTGTTTTACATACAGTGTGTTCCTTTTTTCCGGACACGTTTTCGCCTTGGTTCGGCATGATACCGAATCTGATTTATTTTGCTGTCACACAGTACTTTTTATACAGGCTCTCCAAAAACGTATTGAAGTCACGATATCTGGCGTTGCTGGTGATTCTTTTTTTCGGTTTCACGCCTGCGGCAGTGAATAATACGCTGTTTATCAGAATGTATTGTATGTTGGTGATGTGGGGAGTGATTTTCATGTATCTTCATTCCAGACTGGCGTATGTTCAGAAAGAAAACTTTTTCAGGGATTTTCTTCCCATCACCGTGATAACTGCTTTGGGAGCACTGACACAGTATGTTTTTTTGTTTATGGCATTTGCAACAGCGGTGTGCTTTTGTTTTTGGTATCTTCTGAGAAAAAAATACAAAATATTCTGGATTTATGGTTTATCAATGTTGTCGGGAGTGTTGATGATGTTTGCGGTATTTCCGGCAAGTATACAGCATTTGTTTACGGAAGGCTCCGGTGTCGGAAGAGGACTGGATGAACAGCTGGTAATTGCTGTGCGGTATCTTTTTTTCAATGTATTTTGTATGAATCGTTCCAATCTGGTATGGCTGTTGTGTTTTTTACCGCCTATGGTAGGAATACTGACAGCGATGGCATTGCCTGTGCTGTTTTTGTTCAGGGACAGACTGAAAGGAACAAAAGCGAAAATCAACGCAAAATGGAACCGTATGAAAAAAGGTTTTCACCGGAAACCGTTTGCATCTTTGAAAGAGAGTATCAAAAGTCATCCTGAGATGATTGCGATGATTGCAATGTTGGCATCGGTAGTGACAGTGATGGTGATAGTATCCTATACGGTGTCGTTTATGGGAAAATTTGCCGACAGATATTTTTTTATTATCTGTCCGTTTGCGGCGGTGCTGATACTGGGGGGATTGTATTGGTTGTTGTCGAAAGTGCGGTTTTCAAGGATACTGGCAGGATTACTGACATTGCTGCTTTCTGTGAATGTGATGGCAAGATCTTCTCTTTTATCGGCATGGACTTATGAAAATACAATGGATCTGCACGATACCCTGAGTGACGGAAATGTGATATTTGTTTTGAAATCTCCGGATGAATACAGTATTTTATCTACATTAAGCTATGAGCTTTACCATGCGGAAAATGTTTTTGTCACTAACTTTCAGGAAAAGTACAGCAGGATTGAAAAAACGCAGGAACTTGTCTCTGATAAGCCCTTTTATCTTGTATTGCCGTCGGAGTATTTTGATATGGGATTTGATGGTTATATCCGGCATCATTTGCTGAATCATAGCAGATTACTGGGGGAATATCATTTTATGCAGGGAGAATTTTTTGTTTACCAATTATATCCTGTTACATAAAAAGGCGATATGTCGGGGGAATTACCGGCATATCGCTTTTGTATTATTTTTCTGTTTTGTGAGCAAGGGAAAAATCCGCTTCGGCACCGTAGGGATGGAAGATGATTCCTGTCACATTGGGAGCAGAGGCATAATAACGGTCTTCAATATAAAGGGGATAAAAAATGCCATTGGTATTGAGATATTTTTCCGCCTGTACCATTTCATCTGTCACGTCTGTTTCGGGAGAACGAAGGATTTTGGCAATCATTTCATCATACTGTTTGTCAGAGAGTCGGGCAGGATTGGAAACATTGTCTGATGTGAACAGTTTGAGAGTATCGGCAGGACTGTCACCGTCAAGCATTAAAGGAGCAATGACAATACGGTAATCACCTGATGCAATTTTATTTTCCAATTCAGAACGGGGAACAGGGGTTTTATTGACAAAGCGTCCGGTCAGACGGTTCCATGCCTGAATAACACTGTTGACAACGGAACGTGTTGAGTCATCATCTGTGCAGAGGATATTCAGAACAGGAAATTCCGGTTCTTCCTCTTCTTCATAACGGGAGAGGATTTCTGCAAAAGTTGTTTTGGCGTTGTCGGAGAAACGGATTCCCATATTGCCGCCCACAAGGGTACGGTAATTCATACCGTTGAGCCGTGTTGTATCGGGAATGATATTTTCGGCAGGGGAACAGCTTTCGGGCAGATTTTCGGCAATGATATTTCTGTTGATGGCAGAAAGTAAAACGGTTCGTATGTCGGCATTGCGAAAGATTTCATCTTGTGTATTGAAAGCGATTCCCCAGACGGTATCGCTGAAAGCCGTAAGATGAAAATGCTGTTTTTGAGCCTGAGCAAGCTGTGACGTGTCAAGAGCATAGCAGTCAATGTTTCCGCCGAGGATGGCATTGCATACATTTTCGGGAGGTTCGGAAATGGCAATGCTGACATTCTGAGGAACAGGGGAGGACGAACCATGATAATATCCGTTTTTGTCTAAATGAATATATTGGCCGTGTTCCCAGCCGTTTTCGGAGATGCAGAACGTACCGTTGGAAAGGATTTTGTCGGATTCAAGTCCGTACTGTCCTCCTGTACTTTCAAAGAAGTCCTGACGGCAGGGCATGGCAGGCGGAGAGGCAAGCAATTCCAAAAAACGTGGTTCAAAATATTCCAGTTGAATGGTAAGTGTATAGGAATCATCTGCACTGACACCCAAAGAAGAAACAGCGGCTTGTCCGTTGCGGATTTTCTGAGCGTTTTTGATGCAGAAAAGAGATTGAGCGGTGGAAGAGCCTGTGCTTGGCAGAAAAGTGCGGCAGAAACCATAGACAAAATCCTGTGCGGTGAGTGGTGTACCGTCATTCCAACAGGCATTTTCACGGAGATGGAAGGTATATTCCGTATGCTGAGGATTGGTCTGCCAGCTTTCGGCGACACCGCAGACAGGCTGATGATTTTCGTCAAGTCTTGTCAAACCTTCAAAGAGATTCATGATAATAAGTTTGGCAGAAGAATCATCGGCAATTTGCGGATCAAGTGTGACAGGCTCGGCAGAAATACTGTAATAAATGGTCTGACGGTCGGGAGAGACATTGTTTTCGGAGCAGGAAGGGAGAATGGTTATCGAAATACAGAGGAATGAAGTTAATAAAATTTTCATTGCTTTCAACGGTTATCACCTTACTTTATCGTTTAGTATGTGCAGTAAAAAAATATATACCCTCCGCAATGTAAAATTACGGAGGGAAAAATTTCAGTTGGATGGATGGGATTCCTGAGATTCGGCCGCAGAGGGTGTTTCGGCGGAATGTTGGGAGGATTCTTGCTGCTGAGAAGATTCCTGCTGTTTGGAGGATTCCTGTTGCTGAGAGGACTCCTGCTGTTTGGAGGATTCCTGCTGCTGAGAGGACTCCTGCTGTTTGGAGGACTCCTGCTGCTGAGAAGATTCCTGTTGTTTGGAAGATTCCTGCTGCTGAGAGGATTCCTGCTGCTGAGAAGGCTGTTGTTGCTGAGAAGGTTGCTGTTGCTGGGAAGATTGTTGTTGCTGAGAAGACTGCTGCTGAGAGGATTCCTGTTGTTTAGAGGACTCTTCCTTGGAAGATTCCTGTTTTTGTTCAACGGATTCAGAGGAAGCCGTTTCCGCTTTTTTCAGATATTCGGCAGCCGTGCCGTAAGGAATGGGAGCATTGCTGCCGCAGCCGTTTGGAGAGAATACAGCAGGCGGTTTGAGAGTCGGTGTGACGTTGGTCGGACCGAAATCGGGATTGGCAGGGATTCTTGCCAGTGCGGACTGATAAGTATCATATTTATAGTCGTAGGAGCCGCCCGGTGTATATTCACGCTTAATCTCCTTGCCGTCTTTGAAGTAGACCTTTGCACCCTTGCCGTAGTATCCGTCATAGCCTGCATAGGATACCCAGCCTACAGGTACGATTTCATCATATTCCGTAGAAAGGGGACCATACATTTCAACGAGCAGTTCATCAAGACCATCATAATCGTAGTCATAGACATAGGTGGCAATGTAAATCGGATAATCCTTGGTATTTTTGAATTTCATATCCAGATTGCCGTAGTCAACGGTAGCGTCGAGACCTCTGTCGGCATAGACAGACGGATAAGCATGAGCCCAGCGTTCCACAGGTTCCATATCGGCTCTCAAAGCACACAGATACAGTGTGGTGGAAGCCTGACAGATACCGCCGCCGTAGGACTGTACATATTCACCCTTTACAATAGCAGTTGAGGGAATATAACCCAATGCACCATTGGTCGTATCACCTGTCATTTTGTTAAAGGAGAAAGTTTCACCGGGATTGACAATCGTACCGCTGGCACTTTTGATGGCAAGCTCCATGTTATAGTTGGAAGCCCATACATTCGCAGCAGTTGTATAAGTAGAAGCGATGAGTTTGGTATTTGCCTTAATTTTGGCGAGAGTGATTTCAAAAGGTGTTTCCTTTTTGGTAATACTGAGAGAAGCGTCTTTATTGGGCAGGTTCAGTATATCCATGATTTTGTCGGAAAGTTCCTTCTGGTCAATCATAAAGCCGTTTTTGCCGTCAGCGTAGGTAAATTTCTCCACAGCGGAGGGATCGAATTTGGTCACGCTTGCGTTGACGGGGAGAATATCAAAAGTATCGGCGGCTTTTTTGACAGCACTGCTGACAGATTTTTTGTCCAGAGCGGAAGTAACTTTGAAATCGGTGATATCGCCATTCTGAGTGGTCTGTACATTAGGCTGCTGAAGCTCGCCGCGGCTGAAATGATAAGCCTGGATGAGTACAGAAGCAATATCGGTATCAAAATCAAAATCGTCCTGATTAAGAGTCAAATTTTGTCCGTCACAGGCAATTTTGATAGAGATTTTCTCACGCAGGGCTCGGAGTTTATCCTGCATGGCATCAAAAGCCTGAGAGAGTGTTTTTCCGGAGAGGGAAACGCCCTCTACTGTAACATTGTTACCAAAGACAATGCTGGATGTATCAATTTTGCTGATTTGAATGGGATGTTCGATAATGACAGGGACATTTTCTTTTTCCTTGTCGGCAGGCGAGGCAGCATTGCTGGATTCGGAAGATTCATACAGATTTTCGGAAACGGCAGCAGAGGATTCTGCTGTTACCGTGGGAACGGTGTTTTTATTGGCAGAAGCCACGATGACAGCAGCGGATGCAGCTACACACAAGACAGCGGCAGCCGCTACGATCGGAATAACAGGAAATTTATGTTTTTTTGGTATATTGGAATGCTGTTCAGGCACCGTCGCAAAAACAACTCCTTCATTGGAAGATTCAGGTTGTTGTGTTTGAGTTGTCGTTTGATTTTGAGGCTGCGATGGATGTTCCGCTGTGGCAAACGTGACGGTTTCATTGTCATCGGTTGATGCGGAAGTTTCTTTTTTAGTATCGGATGCAGCCTTGACAGCTGTATTTTCAGTTTTCTGTTCAGCCGTTTCTTTTTTAGTATCGGATGCAGCTTTGACAGCTGTATTTTCTGTTTTTTGCGTGTCATTTTCTTTTTTAGTATCAGGCTCGGCAGTCATGTTTGTATTTTCTGTTTGTTTTTTGTTATCATTTTGAGAGGCAGTTTCATTTTTGCTTTCTTTCTGAGCGGTCTCCTCTTTCACGGAATTGTCGGCAGTTTGATTTTCTTCCTTTGTTACGGCAGCAGAAGCTTCCGTATGTTTATCCTTTTCATTTACCATTTTGAAAACCTCCGTTTCAACATGAAAAGCCTAATCCTTTTCCCTATTATCATACAACAAAATACCCTGAAAAGTAAAGAGTACTTTGCATGAAAAAACTGCCAAAGATAAATTCAATTAAAGGAATATTTTGTAGTGTTTTTTTTTTGGCGGAATCACTTCTTTTTTTTGACGACAAGAATCTTGGAAATACGCTGGCTTTCCACTTCCAGTACGGTAAAACGAGTACCGTTAATCATGACAGAAGGATGTTCACCGTTTTTGGGGATGTGTCTCATGCGGTCCAGCATGATGCCTGCAATGGTATCATTTTCCTCATCATTGAAGTCAATGCCTGTCAGTTCACTGATTTCATCGAGAGAGGTGGCACCATCTACCCGAAAGCTGTATTCGTTGACTTTTTTAATATCTTCTTCTTCGTTGTCGTATTCGTCCTGAATGTTGCCGAGAATGGATTCTATGAGATCTTCCATGGTAATAATGCCGCCTGTGCCGCCGAATTCATCTACGACAACAGCGATTTGTGTTTTGTTTTTGGTCATGTACTGAAACATTTCACTGCACCGTTTGGACTGGGGAACAAAGACGGCTTCTCTGATGAGGTCTTTTCCGACAGTTTTATCGGGATTGTCTGTGCCGACAAATTTCAGCAGGTCTTTGACGTAAATAATGCCCACAATATTATCAATATCGTCATGATAGACAGGGATTCTGGAACGTCCGCTTGCAATGGCAATTTTGGTCAGCTCGGCAATAGGCACATTGTTTTCGACAGCAACCACATCTTTACGGTGTGTCATAATTTCTCCGACAGTGGTATCATCAAAGTCAAAGACATTTTCAATCATGCTTTTGGTATTTTCCTCAATCATGCCGTTTTCTTCGCCCTCATCTACCATCATGAGAATCTTTTTTTCGGTTTTGGTTTTCTGATTGGAGTCATCATGCAGGCCGAAAACGGTCACGATTATGCTTGTACAAGCGGAGCAGATACCGGCAAATGGTGCCGTAGCGGCAGAAAGAATCAGGAAAGCACGGGAATATCTGATCAGAGTTTTTTCGGGATTTTCGGAAGCCAGTCTCTGAGGGAGACATTCTCCCAAAGCAGCCCCTATAATGCAGGCACAGGCAAAAACGGCAATAAACGACAGGATTCCTGCCGGCAGGGGAGAGAGATGTGTGAGTATCAATAAATGCTGTATCGGTGATATATATGCAAGACAGGCGGTAATTATCATCACGGCAAAATACAGGGCAAAGCCTGCTCTGGCACATAGCATATATTTTTCGGTTTGTTCTTTGATCTTGAGGGCACGACGGAGATGGGAAAGGTTTTCATCATTGTGTTTCAAAGTTCCCGCTGCCCCTACGGCACAGCCCATCAGCGAAAAGAAAAAACACAGTATCAGGCAGATGACGATAACAGCAAAACAAATCAGCCGTCCTCCTACGGAACCATGAAAATATTCAAAAATATCGGTATTTTCAGGCATTGTAAAACAAGCCCCTTTCTGAATGACTCATAATTTTTTTCTCAAATCAATAATACGAAAAAAGTTTGTTTCTGTCAACCGGATGCAGGCAAGATTTTATGACATAAAAATCACGGGAAAGCATATATATTTAAATTGTGGCCATACCAATAGAAAACAGGAGGAAACAGACATGATTGCAGATGAACTGATAAAGAACAAGGCGGACAGAAGAACAAGGGAAACGATTATCGGAAAATTACTGCTGGATTACGGTTTTTTGTCGAGGGATACAATCGGGGAAAGCAGATGTGCCAGACCGATTGATTTGCTGTGTATCGGAAACAGACAGAAACAGGTGTTATTTGCAGGAGCGTTTCACGGAATGGAATGGATCACATCGTTGGTACTGCTGAAATTTCTGGATGAGCTGTGCTTTGCGGTGATGACAGGGAGAAGCCTGTGCGGAGTGAAGATAGGAGCGATTTTGAATCAGAGAGGATTGGCAGTGATACCGTGTGTGAATCCTGACGGTGTGGAAATTCAAATCAACGGAGCGTCAAGTGCAGGCAGTTATGAAAGTCTTGTCGAAAAGGCCGGCAGAGGAATCACACGCAAATGGCAGGCAAATGCGGCAGGTGTGGATATTAACCATAATTTTTCTGCCAATTGGGAAAAACTCAAGAAAATGGAACTGGAAAATGGTATCCGTGTCCCTGCCCCGACACGCTATGGGGGAGAGTTTGCCGAAAGTGAGCCCGAAAGCCGCACGATAGCCTCGTATTGCCGTGCAGGGAATATCACTCATGCACTGGCATTTCACAGTCAGGGAGAGGAAATTTATTGGGATTTCGGAGATTATCACGAGGCAGAGGCTCTAAAAATGGCGAAAATCATGGCGTATTCCTGCGGTTATCAGATCGGTGAACCGACAGGTCTCGCAAGCGGCGGCGGCTTTAAGGACTGGTTTGAGGAGAAATTCAGACGTCCAGCCTTTACAATAGAAGTGGGAAAGGGAGAAAATCCTTTGCCGATAGAAGATTTTGACGGAATTTACCAAAAAATCCGTGAAATGCTCGTGCTGGCAGTCATTCTGTAAATTGGATATTGCGAAAAAAAGAAAAGTATGTTAATATAAAATCAGGAAAGGAAAGTGTATGCAGATGAAACGTGTGTGGATTTTGATGTTGGCAGTCGTGTGGATGATGATCGGCAGCGGCTGCGGTACGGCAGAATATCGCCGGGAAGAACAGTATGCCTCTTCTGTCAGACAACTGGTGGATGATGCGGTGAAATATACGAGAATCTTACAGGAAAAAGACCAAAAGTTCCAGTGTTATGACAGTGTTTCCGTAAAAGAGTATCTGACAACGCTTGACAAACTGGGTGGAATTTATCAGAAACTGCTGGTGCTTCAGCCAAGCGATATATTTGATGAGGGTGACCGGGATTTGAAAGACAATGTCGGACAGGTACTGTCTGTTACGTCGGAAATCAGAAGTCATGTGCAGTATGCCGCCGATAATGCAGATGATACTCTCTTTAAAAAAGAAAAAAAGGAATTGTTTGAACAATATCAGGCATTTTATGAAGGGGTTACATACTCGTCACAATATATACAAACACTGTGGAGAAATGCATGACAAAAAATTGTCCGGATTTTGGTTCGGACAATTTTCTTATATAAAATTCTTTTGAAAACTTATTTTGCCGGAGCATTATGATATAATGCAAATCGTAATATCTTGTCATTAACAAAGCGGTGATATATATGAAACATGAAAAAAATATGACGGAAAGTCAGGCAAGAGTATATGAATGTGTGAAAAAACTGATTGCCAAGGGAATCAATCCGACAGTGCGTGAAATATGTGATGCAACAGGATTGAGTTCCACTTCGACAGTACATTCTCACCTGAGATCTCTGGAAAGAAAAGGATATATCTCACGGGACAGAAGCCATCGTTCCTTGAAGCTGTCAGGCAGTGAACCGAGTGTTTCAGTGCCAATCGTAGGCAGGGTGACGGCAGGGATTCCGGTTTATGCCTTTGAGGATATACAGGGCTATGTGCCGTTTCCGGCGTCAAAGGCAGGAGAAAAAGAATTGTTTGCTCTGCGGATAGCAGGGGAGAGTATGCATGATATCGGCATCCTGAACGGTGATGTTGTGATATGTGAAAGATGTGCTTCTGCGGAGAACGGTGATATTGTGGTAGCACTCATTGATGAAGAGGCTACTGTCAAGAGCTTTTACAAAGAAGACGGCTATTTTCGTTTACAGCCGCATAATCCTGATTTTGAGCCGATTTTATTGAAAGAGCTTTCCCTTTTGGGAAAAGTGATCTCCCTGTACAGAGAATTTGCATAAGCAAACAGCCCTTTTCCTTGAAAAAAGGAAAAGGGCATTTTATTACCGTTCCCAAGGTTCTTTGAGATGGGATTTTGGTTTTCGGTTTCGCATGGCGACAACTACCGTTATAATGATGACGACAACTGTCATTATCGCTATGCCGATACACAACAGCAGGTACTCTCTGTTTGATACGGGCTGACGGGCATCGAAAGGATCATTCGGATCGACAGCAATGGTGATTACATCGCCGACACGGGTATCTTTATCCACATGAATGTCATGCTGCTCATAGGAAACACCGTTATATTCATAGCGAACATCGGCAAGATAAATGATGCTTTCATGACCTTCGGAATTTCTCGATTTGGCTTCCCTCACCTCCGTACAGGTGGCACGGACAGCTACGGCTGTTTCCATAAATTTATCATTTTCCAGTTTGGAGCAAGTCATTCCTATGATCAAAATAACAGCAACGGGGACAAACAATGCAGGAAAGATAAATATCCATTTTGGTATGGGTGTATTATCCGTTTTACGATTATTCATACTTTACATCTCCCAGGGTTCGTTGACTTTGATTTTTGGCTTGCGGGAAGCTTTTAATAAGGTTACAAACACGAACAAGCCGATAACAGTGAATACGCCGCTGAAACACAGTGCGAAAATAAATTCGATATTTCCGTATTCCTGACGGGCATCTTCGGGGGTATCGGGATTGATATACACAGTAATGATACTTCCTTCCCGTTCGGAGGAAGTGACGGAAAAACCGCTTGCAAAATATTCGGAACCTTGATATTCGTAGGCAATATCCGCATGATAAGCAACCGTTTCATCACCGTCACTGTCTGTGGAAACCGTTGTCCAGACTCTGGTGCAGGTTGCCTGAACGGGTACGGCAGTTTTCATAAAGGTGTCGTTTTGTATTTTCCAGTGGATATTCACGGCACCGATAAGGATTCCTGCAATGACAAACAGCATGGGAAAAATCAAAGCCCATTTTGGCACGGTTCCGGTTGCCATTCGATTGAAACGCATAAATAATGTGACCTCCTTGTTTTTTTTACATCAGACTGTACCGAAATCCGTTTTTTTGGCGGGAGCAATCAGATAGTACAGAATGATCACTCCGGGTAATGCCGAGAGTGTCCCCAATATCAATGCAGCGACAGACAGACCGTTATTATTGAAATCGGTGCGGCACAGAGAAGGAGCGTTGGGAGATATATAGACAGTCAAAGAATCCGAGGTTTTGATTTTGCCCTCTTGATTGTCTATTTTGACGGTGTAATTGATACCGTTATACTGATAACTGACATCGGCATAATGGCGGCGATGGCGGGAACTGCCGGAAATGTAAGATTTTGTGCAGACTGCCTCCACGGGTACGGAAGATTCTTTCCATTCCATGTTGGCACGAATGTCGGAAATACCGAATATCCATAATGCAACGGCGGCTCCCAGAAAAATCAGGATAAACAGACAGGCTAAAAAATAATTTTTTTTCGGCGGAGAAGCGGCTGCTTGATTCATGAAATTCACCTCCATTCCGTTAATATCATGATAACATATCTTTTGGCAAAGGGATAGACTTATTCCGATAACAGGATATAAAGAATTGTTTCCGTTTCTGCAATATCCCGATACATCAAGCGTATATTTTCATCATCGGATATGAAAGCAGGAATAAGATCTTCCCGTTCATGATAAGTCTCTGAATGTATCATATCACTTAATGTACGGGCGTATAATGCAAGTTTCTCTTTTTCTTCCGGATAGCAGGGAATTTTCACGGCGGAAGCAATATCTCCCGTTGTCCTGGCAAAGCGGAATGTTTTTAAATCGTCCAGTTGTCTCAGTATTCTTTTTAAATCGGTCATTTTTTCGTCGTTATTCATATATCTCAAGCCAATATAATTTTCGATATCTGCAACGGCATAACAGAACTGCGGATATGCAGCCTGTTTTCCGATAAGGTCAACAATATAGACGGTATCGCCTCTTTTCAGTTTCTTGTAAACTTTTTTTGTACACGGGATTTTGACACGTCTGCCGTTGACAGTCACTTTTGCAAAATAATTTCTTTCCAATCCTCCCCGTTTAATAACCATTCCAAATTCTTTACTTTCGTAATATTTCAATTCGGAGAATTTGCCTTTTAATATACCTTCCGCATATTCTGCCTGATTTTTGCTTACAAGTTGTTTCAGTTTTTCCCATCTTTGATGCAGAATTACATGAACTGTTATCGAAGCGATTCCCGCCAAAATAAAAATACTGCACAATACAGAAGCTGTCAGATTATCAAAGCCGTTCAAAATTAAAAAAAACGCTCCGCCCATGCAAAAAAGTAAGCCGATCACTAAATAGGAAACATCTTCATCATATTTATATCTGGTATGAATACTATTCCAAAATTTATCCTGTAAAATTTTTATACCCCTGCCATCTATTGTTTTCCACATCAAAATCCCCCCCGAAAAATCATTTATTTTATTTATTATAGCAAACTATTTTCAGGCAATCAATCGGGCATATTTCGATTTTATTTTGAAAAAAGTGGATTTATTTCTACCATGCTGACTAAAAAAGCACTCACCGTGCCGAAACACAGTGAGTGCCATTTTTAATCAGTGTTTATTGAAAGAAGCGAATTACTCGAAGATCTTAGCAACAACGCCTGAACCTACTGTTCTGCCGCCTTCACGGATAGCGAAACGGAGTCCCTCTTCCATAGCAACAGGAGTGATAAGTTCAACAGTCATATCAACGTTATCACCGGGCATGCACATTTCTGTGCCTTCGGGAAGGTTGATAACACCTGTAACGTCTGTTGTTCTGAAATAGAACTG
>DEFH01000022.1:14859-15425 GCA_002350705.1 Ruminococcaceae bacterium UBA2857 | reverse complement strand
TCAAGAGTCTTTCTGAACATTTCAAGACCTGTAACAACAGTCTTTCTCTTTTCCTCGGAGAGACCAACGATCTCAACTTCCTCGGAAACCTTGATCTGACCTCTTTCAACTCTACCGGTAGCAACAGTACCACGACCGGAGATGGTGAATACGTCTTCAACAGGCATAAGGAAAGGAAGATCGGTTGTTCTTTCAGGAGTAGGAATGTACTCATCAACAGCAGCCATCAGTTCGTGGATGCACTGATACTCAGGAGCCTGAGGATCCTTGGAATCAGAAGACAGAGCCTGATAAGCAGAACCTCTGATGATAGGAGTATCATCGCCGGGGAATTCATACTCATCGAGGAGTTCACGGATCTCCATCTCAACGAGGTCGAGAAGTTCGGGATCGTCAACTTGGTCAGTCTTGTTCATGAATACAACGATGTAAGGAACGCCAACCTGACGGGAGAGAAGGATGTGTTCTCTTGTCTGAGGCATAGGACCGTCAGCAGCGGATACTACGAGGATAGCACCGTCCATCTGAGCAGCACCGGTGATCATGTTTTTAACATAGTCAGCGTG
>DEFH01000022.1:9860-14772 GCA_002350705.1 Ruminococcaceae bacterium UBA2857 | reverse complement strand
TCTCTCTCTTCGGGAGCCTTATCAATGTTAGCGTAATCTACGAATTCTGCGTCGCCCTCAAGGTTAAGAACCTTTGTGATAGCAGCAGTAAGAGTTGTCTTGCCGTGGTCAACGTGGCCGATAGTACCAATGTTAACGTGTGGCTTGCTTCTTTCAAATTTTGCCTTTGCCATTGGAAGTTACCTCCTAAAATAAAAATTAAATAAGCGTTGCACTTGGTCTTATTTTATCAGCAATAAGACCAAATTGCAAGCATTTTTGATGATTTTTTATAAAAAATCACTCAGATTTTTTGCTGCGGGCAGAAATAATATCGTCCGCAATGCTCTTCGGAACTTCAGCATAGGAGTCAGGCTCCATAACATACTGACCACGTCCCTGTGTCTTGGAACGCATATCGGTAGCATAGCCGAACATTTCGGAAAGCGGAACCATAGCGATAATTCTCTGAGCACCGGCAACAGCTTCCATACCCTGAATCATGCCGCGGCGGGAGTTAAGGTCGCCGATAACGTCGCCCATGTATTCTTCGGGAACGGTAACAGTTACTTTCATGATCGGTTCGAGAATGACAGGATCAGCCTTTCTCATACCGGACTTGAACGCCATAGAAGCGGCAATCTTAAATGCCATTTCAGAGGAGTCAACTTCATGATAGGAACCATCATAGAGTGTTACCTTAACGTCAACGACATTGTAGCCTGCGAGGACACCGGAGAGCATAGCACCCTGAATACCTGCATCAACAGCAGGGATATACTCTTTCGGGATAGCACCGCCGACAACGGCATTGACAAATTCATAGCCTTTGCCCTGGTTGGGTTCCATACGGATTTTAACATGACCGTACTGACCTTTACCGCCGGACTGTCTTGCATACTTCTCATCAACATCGGAATTTCTTCTGATCGTCTCTTTGTATGCAACCTGGGGCTTACCGATATTAGCCTCCACCTTGAATTCACGGAGCAGTCTGTCAACGATAATTTCAAGATGAAGTTCACCCATACCGGCAATGATTGTCTGACCTGTTTCTTCATCGGTGTAAGCCTTGAAAGTCGGATCTTCTTCAGCGAGCTTTGCAAGGGCAATGCCCATCTTTTCCTGACCTGCCTTTGTTTTCGGCTCGATAGCAACACGGATAACAGGATCCGGGAATTCCATGGATTCCAGGATAACAGGGTGAGACTCATCACAGAGGGTGTCACCGGTTGTTGTATTTTTCAGACCGACAGCAGCAGCAATATCACCTGCATAAACAGTGTCGATATCCTGTCTGTGGTTAGCGTGCATCTGAAGGATTCGTCCGATACGCTCGGAGTTGTCCTTAGTGGAGTTGTAAACCTGAGAACCTGCATTGAGGGTACCTGCATATACACGGAAGAAGCAGAGTTTACCAACATACGGGTCAGTCGCAATCTTAAAAGCAAGAGCGGCAAAAGGCTCGCTGTCGGAAGAAGGAACTTCAACTTCTTCTTCTGTATCAGGGTTCACGCCCTTGATAGCAGGAACGTCTACAGGTGACGGCATATAGTCAACGATAGCATCAAGGAGTTTCTGTACGCCCTTGTTACGGTAAGAAGTACCGCAGGTAACGGGAACCATTGTGTTATCAATTGTAGACTGACGGATGACTCTTTTGATTTCTTCGATAGTAGGTTCTTCACCCTCGAAGAATTTTTCCATGAGTTCTTCATCCTGTTCGCAAACATGTTCGATCAGTTCATCATGGTATTTCTGAGCAAGTTCCTTCATATCTTCGGGAATTTCTTCGACTTTCATATCCTTGCCGAGGTCATCATAATAGATGTCGGCATTCATTTCAACGAGGTCGATAATGCCCTTGAAGGTATCTTCCGCACCGATAGGGAGCTGAATCGGAACTGCGTTACATTTAAGACGGTCTTTCATCATGCCGACAACGTTGTAGAAGTCAGCACCCATGATATCCATCTTGTTGACGTATACCATACGGGGAACTTTATATTTGTCAGCCTGTCTCCAAACGGTTTCAGACTGTGGTTCAACGCCGCCCTTTGCACAGAGGACAGTTACCGAGCCGTCAAGTACACGAAGTGAACGCTCAACCTCAACTGTAAAGTCAACGTGTCCGGGGGTGTCGATAATATTGATACGGTGATTACCCTTATCATGGTTGCTGCCCTGCCAGAAGCAGGTAGTAGCAGCAGAAGTAATGGTAATACCTCTTTCCTTTTCCTGCACCATCCAGTCCATGGTAGATTCACCCTCATGGGTTTCACCAATCTTATGGTTGACACCGGTGTAGAAAAGGATACGTTCTGTAGTTGTCGTTTTACCGGCATCAATGTGAGCCATGATACCGATATTACGTGTCATTTCAAGTGATACTTGCCTTGCCATAGAATATCCTCCTAAATTGAATTGGCGGCATAAAAGCCGAGTTACTGTTACGCTGCAAGAGATTTGCAGAGATTACCATCTGTAGTGAGCGAAAGCCTTGTTAGCTTCTGCCATTCTGTGAGTTTCCTCGCACTTTTTGGCAGCACCGCCCACACCGTTCACAGCATCCAGGATTTCTCCGGCAAGTCTTTCTTTCATTGTCTTTTCAGATCTGAGTCTGGAGTATCTGGAAATCCAACGAAGACCGAGAGTCTGTCTTCTCTCAGGGCGGACCTCCATAGGAACCTGATAAGTAGCACCGCCGACACGACGGGCCTTAACCTCGAGAGTAGGCATAACTTTTTCCATAGCCTGCTCGAAAACTTCAAGCGGCTCTTTGCCTGTTTTAGAGTTCACGATCTCAAAAGCACCGTAAACGATTTTCTGAGCGATACCCTTTTTACCGTCATACATAATGTTGTTGATCAGACGGGTAACGAGCTTTGAGTTGTAAACCGGATCCGGCAAAACGTCACGTTTTGCAACATTACCTCTTCTTGGCACTTTACTTCCCTCCTTCACAATAAGGTGATTTCATAGGTACTCGAAAGGATTGCTTTCGTTGTGCATACAGAGAGGCGTTATATATCAAAATACATCTCTGTATTGCAATCTGTTTGAAAATCCTTAAGAATGATTGGATTCCGAATTTAAAGTATCGGATTACTTTTTACCGGCCTTGGGACGCTTTGCACCGTACTTGGAACGAGCCTGCATACGTTTTGCAACACCCTGTGCATCGAGAGTACCACGGATAATATGGTAACGAACACCGGGCAGGTCCTTAACACGTCCGCCACGGATAAGAACAACGCTGTGTTCCTGCAGGTTGTGACCTACACCGGGGATATAGGAAGTTACCTCGATACCGTTGGAGAGTCTTACTCTGGCGATCTTTCTGATAGCGGAGTTAGGCTTTTTCGGTGTAGCGGTCTTGACAGCAGTACAAACGCCTCTTTTCTGAGGGGAGTTCTGGTCGATGGCTCTGCGTTTTTTAGAGTTCCAGCCTTTGAGAAGTGCAGGAGCTTTTGCTTTTTTCTCTGAAACTTCTCTGCCTTTGCGAACCAGTTGGTTAAACGTTGGCAATTCATTGCACCTCCTTGCTCAAAAATTGATTTAGGGAATTTTGCCGTAAAAGACTGACATTTCCAATGGAAACTGTGGAACAGTTACAACAAAATACCTTACAGCAGGCTTATATCCTGCAATAAATCATTTTAGCATAGATTTGATGGATTTGTCAACAGTTTTTTTTGTGAAACGCGGAAAAATATCAGGTTTTTGTGTCTGCGGCTTTTTATGTCTTTTGTCCGTTGGGAAAAAATGCCGAAAGTAGAAAAATTGTGATAAATTCATCAGGATGATTATTGTTTTTGTGTACAAGAATACGGACATTGAAATGTGAAAAATGCACAAGAAAAAGCTTGAAATTTCCTTGAAAAAAATTTCTTTACGCGAAATTATCGTCAAAATATCCAAAAACAATTATTTACCCTCAATTAAAAAAATAAAAATTCCATACTTTTCACTTGCAATTTTTGATGTATCATTGTATAATTGTCAGAGATAAAGCTGTTTTCAGCGGCTTTACATAATTTATCAAATTTGTAATTAGGAGGACGATTACAATGTACAAGAAACACACAAAAAAGCTTATCGGCATTGCTCTCATCGCAGCTCTGGTAGGCTCAATGGCAGCTGTTTCGGTTTCCGCACGTGATTCTTTTGACGAAGGCGAAGCTGAGACTTATTTTGACAACCACACAATCGGTATTGTAGGACTGATGACAGACTGGGGCAACCAGCCTGACGTTCCGATGACAGATGCAGACGGTGACGGTGTTTATGTAGGCGTTTACAAGGATCTTGCAGCAGGTTCTTATGAATTCAAGGTTCGTGCAGACGGTGCATGGGATGACAGCTGGGGTATGTACGAGGAAAAATTTGACCGTACTTTCAACAGCCAGACAAACTGCTCTGTTACTGTTGACGGTACAACAGACCTTGTTGTTATGCTCGATACAAACGGTGATGACGAAGTTCTTTGGCCGGTATCTTTCTACTCAACAGAACAAATCGAAGCAAGCAGATACGGTCTTGTCGGCACTATGACAGGTTGGGCTGATAATGCTGACGTTGCTATGTACGAAGTTGAGCCGGGCAGATATGTGGGTATGTTCAAAGACCTCGCAGCCGGTGATTATGAATTCAAGATTCGTGCAGACGGTACGTGGGCTGAAAGCTATGGTGCTTACGAAGAACTGTATGACAGAACTAACAACAGCCAGACAAATATTGCTGTTTCTCTGGATGCCGAGTCCGATATTATCGTTGAATTCGATACAACAGGCGATGATGACCAGATATGGCCTATCAGCTATACCGTTGTTTCAGAGGGTAATGTTGTAGAGGCAACTTACACAGGCAAAGAAGAAGAGGCAGAAGAGTCTCAGGAGGAATCCAAAGAGGAGTCTCAGGAAGAATCCAAAGA
>DEFH01000022.1:5478-9806 GCA_002350705.1 Ruminococcaceae bacterium UBA2857 | reverse complement strand
TCCAAAGAAGAGTCTCAGGAAGAGTCTAAAGAGGAATCCAAGGAAGAGTCTAAAGAAGAATCTACCTTAACTCCTGTTGAGGAGTCAAAGCCCGAGTACTATGAGACAAAGGTAACAGACTACATCTACTTTGATAACAGCGAAACAAAGTGGGATGAAGTTTATGCTTACTGGTGGGATTCCGACTATGCAAGAACTTATGACCTCGAGGGCAAAGACTGGGGTATCGTAAAGACCGTCAATGAAGAAACCGGTGAAGAAGGCTGGGAGCCTGTTGCATTCCCCGGCACAAAGATGACTCAGATCGAGGGTACAAACATCTGGCAGGCAAGAGTTCCGTTTGAGGCAGACTTTGTAATCTTCGGCAGCGGCAAGACCGATGCTCAGATTCAGGCAGGCGAAATCGGCTATCAGACAGCTGATCTGAAGTTCGATGCAGCTGCTAATGCCGGTCAGGTTTATGTCGTTGATGCGAAACCTACCACAGAGGATCCTAACGATAAGAAAGCTAACCCGACTCCCGGAAGAGGCATTGAAAAGACAAAGTATAAGTACAATGTCGGTGAGTGGAAAGACTACACAGGTACATATACATCCGAGCAGATCGGTGAAGCTCCTATAGTAACTCCCGAAGATGTAAGCAAGACAGAAGAAAGCCAGACTTCCGAAACTTCTACACCTGTACAGCAGTCCGGCACAACGGGCGGCACAACAACCGGTGGCACAACCGGCGGCACAACCGGTGGCACAACCGGCGGCACAACAACCGGTGGCACAACAACAGGCGGCACAACCGGTGGTACAACAACAGGCGGCACAACAACAACTCCTGTTAACACAGGTGACGCTACCATGCCTATCGCAGTAGCAACAGTTGCAGCTATGGCTCTCGGTGTAGCAGTAGTAGCTTCCAAGAAAAAGTCTGAAGACTGATTCTTTCGTCGATAAGCTTTAACAAACAAATGATATTTTCCTTGTCTGTCCGTGCGGCAGGCAAGGAAAATTTTTTTGAAAAAATTTCAAAAAAACACTTGCATTTTCCGAAACACTGTGCTATAATAAATATCGTTCCAAGGGAAACGGAACAAAAACTTCATATGGGGGTATAGCTCAGCTGGGAGAGCATCTGCCTTACAAGCAGAGGGTCATAGGTTCGAGCCCTATTGTCCCCACCATGAACACCTTTCTGTGATTGCAGAGAGGTGTTTTTTGTGTCATAAACGTTTTTCACGGTGCATATACTATATCAAAAATACTGCGTTCGGACTGGTGATGATATGGTATTCAAGTGGAAGTCTTTTTTGTATTCGTTTGTAATAACATTCCTGTTTGCCGTGCTGGGAGGAATCGTTACATATATCGGCATGGCAAAGTTCCAAAAGGTTGTACAGCCGCCTTTGTCACCGCCGACATTTTTGTTTCCGGTTGTATGGAGTATCCTGTTTTTGCTGATGGCGATAGGAGCAACGCTTGTCTATGATTCGGACGATTCCTCTTCACCAAAAGCATTGTTTGTCTATACGATACAGCTTACCATGAATTTCTGGTGGTGTGTGCTGTTTTTCGGATTCGGACTGTATTTTGTATCGTTTATATGGCTGCTGCTGTTGCTGCTGGCGGTGTTTATCATGACAGTGCTGTTTTACCGTGTCAGCAAAACCGCAGGATTATTACAGATATTTTATATAGTATGGCTGCTGTTTGCGGCTTACCTGAATTTCGGGGTGTGGTTCCTGAACAGATAAAAAAGCTCCGTTTCTGTTTGCAGCAGAAACGGAGCTTTTGGGTTATTCTTTGGATTTGAGAGCCTTATTGGTTTTGTGCTGTTCCTTGAGAAGCTTGAATATCTCATTGAACTTCGGCGGTTTGCCGTACATGAGAACGCCTATCTTATAGATGGCGGCGGCAAGCATTCCAAGCAGGTAGATGGAAATCAACTGTATCACGATTGAAATGATGATTTCATAGAATGATACATCCGAAAGGGCTATTCTTGCAAATATTGCGATCGGTGCGGTGAAAGGTATGTAGGAACATACGATCATAGCAATATTATTGATATCGTTTGTCATGGACATCATAACGATCATGAAAGCGACAACAAATATCATCATAACGGGAGTGGTAAGTGTGTTGAGGTCTTCGCTTCTGGAAGCCAGTGATGACAGTGCACCGAGAAGAAAGGCATAAATAAAATAAGCCGTCAGGAAGAATATAAAAGCGTATATGACCGTTGCCGCAGGCATGGTAAGCATTTCGGCTAAACCTTCGGGCAGAGATTTGGCGGATATTGTCCTGACGGATACCAGTGCCGTGCCGATAATCAAAACAAGCTGTGTCAGTCCCGCAAGTCCCGAACCGAGAACCTTTCCGAACATCAGGTGAGCAGGTTTGGCACAGGTAATGAGCATTTCCATCGCTCTTGTATTTTTCTCCGTCACAACGCTCTGCGAAACCATCTGACCGTACATGACGATAGCCATATAGAGTATCATGACAAGCACATAAGTTGAAAAATAGTTTTTGGTTTGGTCTGTACCTGTTGTCACCGTATCAAACATGACGGGTGCATCCAGTATGGCGGATGTTCTGTCGTAATCCACACCGAATTTTTCAAAATTTACTGCACGGTAAACGCTTTGTACGGCAGCGGTTATCATTTGTGATTCCTCACTCATAAGGGAATTATTTTTGGTAACGTATGTAAATGAAAGAGGATGGTTCAGCACTACCGCAAAGGTATATTCGGAACGGTTGACCTTTGATTTGACATCATCCATGCTTTCCTTTGTCACCTGTACTACACTGTAGGGATAGTATTTTTCAAATGTTTTTGTCACTAAATCACTGTCATCATAGGCATTGTCTACAATTCCTATGATATTCATTTCTCCGGGTGTTTCTTCACTGTCGGATTGCTGCATATCCATAATAATTGCCGGGACAAAAGCCGTTGCGAGTATCAGCAGCATCAAAATAACGGTTGTAATAATAAATGCCTTGTTTTTGATGGCATTGAGATATTCAAATTTCAAAACCTGTAAAATATGTTTCATATTCCGCCCTCCGTATACTGCACAAATATGTCATTCAGTGACGGTTCGCACACTCTGAAACAGTCAATATCAAAATTTTTCTGTGAAAGCTCTGCAAACAGACGGCTTTTGAAGTCGGGAGATTTCATTTTGATAATCAGGGTGTTTTCACCGTCATTTTTCACATCTGTAATATTGTCTGCCATTGTCTGAAGGACAAAGGGAGCGATTTTATCATGCTGTGAAGATGTCACAGCGATTCTGTCACGGGGATAGCTGTGTTTGATATCGGAGATTCTGCCGTCAACAGCGATTTTTCCCTGATTGAGAATCGCAATGCTTTCACAGAATTCCTCTATGTAGTTCATCTGATGACTTGAAAACAGGACAACGGCTCCGTCGGCAATCATTTCTTTGATGACATCTTTCAGAAGCATGGCATTGACGGGATCAAGACCGGAGAAAGGTTCATCCAGAATCACAATCTGCGGGTTGCACATGAGTGTAGCGGCAAGCTGAATTTTCTGTTGGTTGCCCTTGCTGAGTGTTTCGAGCTTTTTGAGTTTGTATTCCGACATTCCCATACGTTCCAGCCACTTGTCACAGGCTTTGAGAGCGTCTTTTTTGGTCATGCCCCGAAGCTGTGCCAGATATACCAACTGATCGGCAATTTTGATTTTGGGATAAAGACCTCTTTCTTCGGGCATATAGCCGATACGGATCTGATTTCTGTCAATTTGCTTTCCGTCAACGGTAATCTTTCCGTTGTCGGGGAAGAACACGCCCATAATAATGCGAATGGCAGTAGTTTTGCCGGCTCCGTTTCTTCCGAGAAGTCCCAGAGCAGTACCGCTGTGAGCGGTCAGGGAAATATCTTTTAAAACTTCCTTGTCGCCAAAGCTTTTAAAAATATTCTGTACTTTGAGTTCCAAGAAAATGACCTCCTTTAACACTGTATATATCAAGCATACAAAGTTACAGCGATTTTGTCAATAGCAATTCCAAATAAAAGAAGAGTGAAGTCAGACTCCACTTTTCGTGAAGTACTCACCGCCTATAGAGGCGGGAGCTTCCTTTAATCCGCCCAACCTTGCAAAGGATTGCATTTTACGGGCATCAGTTTCCGAGGCTATGGGTTTTTTATGAGGCAAACCCTTCCCGTACTTCCTACGGTACTGCTGTCTTACGAACAACTTTTGGAAACCTTGTATTATGTTATTTTAGCAACATATCTTGATGTTGTCAAGGAAAAAGTCAGCCTTACGGCTGACGGCAATTCATCCCCGACCTATA
>DEFH01000022.1:0-5419 GCA_002350705.1 Ruminococcaceae bacterium UBA2857 | reverse complement strand
TCTTCTTGCCACATTAGGATAAAGAATATTACTTCAGAACACTGATAAGAACACCTGCGGCAACGGCGGAACCGATAACGCCTGCCACATTCGGTCCCATGGCGTGCATGAGCAGGAAATTGCCGGGATTTTCTTCCTGACCGACTTTCTGAGAGATACGAGCCGCCATCGGTACAGCGGAAACGCCTGCCGAGCCAATCAAGGGATTGACTTTTCCGTGCGTTGCCCAGCACATGATTTTGCCGAACAGTACACCGCACGCTGTTCCCAGACAGAACGCAATCAAACCTAATGCAATAATACCAAGAGTTTTTGGTGTCAGGAACAGAGTACCGCTTGCAGTTGCACCGACAGTTGTTCCAAGGAATATTGTAACGATATTCATCAGTTCATTCTGAGCGGTTTTGGCGATTCTGTCAACCACACCGCTCTCTTTAAAGAGATTTCCCAGCATCAGCATACCCACAAGCGGAGCAGCATCGGGCAGCAGAATGGCTACCAGTACAACAACGACGATCGGGAAGATGATCTTTTCCACTTTGGAAACCGGTCTGAGCTGTTCCATGACAATGGAACGCTCTTTTTTGGTTGTGAGCAGTCTCATGATAGGCGGCTGGATAATCGGCACCAGTGCCATATAGGAATAAGCTGCTACTGCGATAGGTCCGAGCAGTTCCGGTGATAATTTGGATGTTACAAAGATAGCTGTCGGACCGTCCGCACCGCCGATAATGGCGATGGAACCGGCTTCTTTGGGCAGGAATCCGAGCAAGGTAGCACCGATAAAAGTAATAAAGATACCGATTTGTGCAGCGGCACCCAGAATAAAGCTTTTGGGATTGGAGATGAGCGGACCGAAATCTGTCATGGCACCGATTCCAAGGAAAATCAGTGGCGGAAAGATTCCTAAATGTACACCTTGATACAGATAATAGAACAAGCCGCCATTCTCTGTGACATTGTAATAGGTAACATCGTTAAATATGGTTGTTGTGTAAGAGGCAGGATCAAGATTGGCAGCTTGCAGCTGTTCGAGTGTCATTAACTGCGTAGACGGGTTTCCCATAATGCCCGGAAAAATATTGACCAGCATCATACCGAAAGCAATCGGCAGCAGCAGGAGCGGTTCATACTGCTTTTTAATGGCAAGAAACATTAAAATAAATGAAATTCCTATCATTACATAATTTTGCCAGCCGAGAGAAGCCAATCCTGAATCCCGATACAGATGCAGGATAATCTCCCACAACTGATTAAAAATTTCCATTCCGTTTCTTCCTTTCTGTTACAGATTCTTAAAAGGGTTTTGTATTTTCGGCAAGACCTGCGTTGCCCCATGCGGAACGCACCGAGCGGGAACGCTTGACACTTTTTATTTTATGAGGCTTGGTGCCGTAAAGGGCATCTACTGCGGCAGCAATGACAGCAACAATTTCTTCGGGGATTTCATCACTGTTTTCGGGTTCATCGCTGACAGATGCTTGTATAGCAGGTTTTTCTGCAGCAGAGATGATTTTGTTTTTTTGGACTTGTTGTTTGTTTTTTTTATTTTCGACGGTATGCTGTGCAGACTGTATGATTTTTCCGTATAAGGTAATGATAAAGATAAGAAGTATCAATACAATAAATACGATGACAAAGCCGGCCAGCAGTAATGTCAGTGCCAGTTGTAAATTTTCCATACCAATTCCCCCTGCAATATCCGTTTATATCAATGCACAAACGGCATCGCCCATTTCGGCAGTAGAGACTTTCTGCGTACCCTCTGTATAGATGTCGGGAGTTCTGTGAGTTTTCAGCACTTCTGCAACAGCTTTTTCAATGGCATCGGCAGCCTGCGGTTCGTCAAGAGAGTATCTCAGCATCATGGCAACAGACAGAATCGTTGCCAGAGGATTGGCAATGCCTTTTCCTGCAATATCGGGAGCAGATCCGTGAATCGGTTCATACATACCGAGTTTTGTGCTGTTCAGGCTTGCAGACGCCAGCATACCGATAGAACCGCTGATCATGGAAGCCTCGTCAGACAAAATATCACCAAAAATATTGGAAGTGACGATAACGTCAAACTGTTTGGGATTTCTGACGAGCTGCATCGCACAGTTATCGACATACAAATGATTCAGTTCCACTTCGGGATATTCTTTGGAAAGTTCCATCATCGTAGCTCTCCAAAGTCTTGAGGAATCCAGTACGTTTGCCTTGTCGACACTGGTCAGCTTTTTATTTCTCTTCATTGCCATATCAAAGGCAACTCTGCCGATACGTTCAATTTCTTTGACGTTGTATTTTTCGGTATCATAAGCGGCTTTTATACCGTCTTCTTCAAAGTTTCCTCTTTTGCCGAAATAAATGCCGCCGGTCAGTTCTCTGACAATCATGATGTCCATTGCATCACCGATAATTTCACTTTTCAGCGGAGACGCATCTTTTAACTGTTCAAAGATGACGGCAGGACGCAGATTCGCAAATAATCCGAGTGCTCCTCTGATACCGAGTAAGCCTGCTTCGGGACGATTATTGCCGGGCTGTGTATCCCACTTCGGACCGCCTACCGCTCCGAGCAGAACAGAGTCGGAAGCTTTGCATTTGTCAATGGTTTCCTGAGGAAGCGGAACACCTGTGGCATCGATGGCACAGCCGCCTAACAGTGCCTCTGTGTAGGTCACGGTGAAACCGAACTTTTCAGCAGTTCTGTCCAGAACTTTGACAGCTTCATTGACAATTTCGGGACCGATACCGTCACCCTTGAGCAATGTAATGTTATAATTTTTCATTTGATACTCTCCTTCTCGCTTTTGATAGTCAGCAATACGCTGTTTCGCCAATATAAATTATAATTCCCTTTGCGGATTTAGTCAAGAGTTTTATTCCTGTACACAAAAGGAAGAAAAATCATAAAACTTATAAATGGCATTTTTGATAAAAAATATCAACAATCCGAATAAAGACTTGATTTTAAAGCAAAAATAACGTATAATATAAATAAGAATATTTGAATGAAAGAAGGAATTTCCGATGACTGCTAAAAGATATACAAGAAAGTTTTTTACCGCAGCACTGGCATTGTCTGTGATGATGGGGGGCATGGCGGCAGTCAGTGTCTCAGCGGCAGAACAAGTCAGCGGTACTGCTGCTTCTGTTGTGGCAGCAGTACCGAACAGTTCCTCTGTCAGTGCTTCCCGCATTACCCTGGGACAGTCCATTACTGTGAAAGGTGCTTCTGAACTTAATGGATGTACCTATGCTTATTTCTACAAGAAGGCCGCTGATACCAAATGGACCACCAAAAAGAATTTCAGCAGTACCACCTCTGTTACCTTGACACCTGCTACCGCAACAACTTACAATATCTGTGTCAAAGTCAAAGATGCGGGCGGTTCCGTTTATAAAAAATACTTTGATATTCCAGTGGATACAGCACTTGTCAATGATTCCTCCATCAGTTCCGACAGCATTACCAAAGGTCAGAAAGTGACCATGACAGGAGCGGCTTCGGGCGGCAGCGGTGATTATACCTATGCCTTTTTCTGCAAAAAAGCTGCCGATTCCAAATGGATGACAAAACAGGATTTCAGCTCCAATGCTTCTGTTGCCTTTACGCCTGCGGCTGCCACGGATTATGACATTTGTATCAAGGTAAAGGACAGCAACGGAGCCGTTGCTAAAAAATACCTCAAACTTGCTGTCAAGCTGCTCGTCAATAATTCTTCTGTCAGCGAGACCGAAATCGAAAAGGGAAACAGTGTGATTCTGAAAGGTGTGGCGAGCGGCGGCAACGGCAGCTGTCAGTATGCCTACTTTGTTAAAAAACCAAATTCCTCTTCATGGACAACTCTGAAAAATTTCAGTACGGTCAAATCTGTACGTTTTACTCCGGACAATGTGGGAGAGTATCAGCTCTGTATCAAAGTAAAGGATGCTACAGGTGCGGTTGTCAAACAATACTTTGATTTATCTGTCATCAAGCCCTTTAATCCTGCCACAGAGATTGTGGAAAGTATCATTGACAACTCCATGACGGAAATACAGAAGGTTAAAGCAATTCATGACTGGTTGGTCAATAACGTGGAATACGATATAGAAAATTATAATAACGGTACCATTCCCGATACATCTTATACGGCAGAGGGGCTGTTTGCAACACACAAAGCCGTGTGTGATGGTTATTCCAAAGCTTTTGTCAAAATGGCAGAATGTGCAGGTCTGGATTCGCTGAGAGTGACCGGTACCGGCAATGGCGGACCTCATGCTTGGAATCAGGTGAAAGTGGACGGCAAATGGTATAATATTGATGTGACGTGGGATGATCCTGTTGTTTCGGGAGAGGCTCTTTTTGATAACCTGAGTTATGATTATTTTCTGATTCCCGACAGCGTGATTCAGAAAGACCATATCTTTGATAAAGATATTTTCAGGCAGAACTGTATCACTCCTCAGCCTTTCGACAAACTGATTGATGAAGTGCTGGCGGATGATATTAACAGCCATAAATATTGGTATTATTGTGAAAATACGAACGATGTGCAAAAAGCAGCCAGAGCAGCATCCGGTGACGGTATGAAAACATTTACCCTCATTTATCCTAAAAACAGTATGAATGATAATGAAATCATGATGGCGGCTTGTCGTGCAGCCGGTTATTACGGTGCAAGCTGTGAGTATATGGACTGGAAATTTGACGGATACCAGCAGATGATTATTTACTTCTCATAAATATTTCTTAGTCTGATACGGAATAAAAAATACCTTGGGCATTATTGTATGTCTGAGGTATTTTTTGTCATAATGCAAATATACATAAATAAATGAAGAATATTGGACATAATGCTATTTTTAAGTCCAAAATATTGAAAAAATTTACTATATTGTTATAATATATTATAACAAATCGGAAAAGAGGGTTTGGGAATTATGAAAAGAATCATTTTGAAGAAAACCATATCAGCAGCATTGTCAGCTGTGATACTTATGGGAGGAAGTGTTCCCATATTTCAGGTGCAGGCGGTGGAAAGTACGGATATTTCTTCGCAGTCGGCACAAAATATCGTATTGGAAAATCTGTCATTCCTTTCGGCAGAAAGCATTTCATTGGGCAGTGAGGTCATGATGACAGGAGCGGCTTCCGGTGGCAGCGGTGAATATCTGTATGCCTACTATTACAAAAGGGAGGAAGATACCAATTGGAATGTTGTTGCCTACAGCGAGAACACGTCTTCGTCATTTAAGCCCACCAAGGAAACGACTTACAACGTATGCATCAGAGTCAAGGATTCCAAAGGCAAGGTTGCCGAAAAAAGATTTGATGTTGCTGTGAAAAATACCCTTGTCAATATGTCAAGTATCAGTGCAGAAATGGCAGCAGTAGGCAGTGAAATAGTTCTGACGGGTTCGGCAACAGGCGGCAGCGGAGAATATA
>DEFH01000038.1 GCA_002350705.1 Ruminococcaceae bacterium UBA2857 | reverse complement strand
GTCGCTTGCAAACTCCAATGAAAACACAAAGGAGTATTTTCCGCATAAGGCTATTCCGATTGCCCGTATCATTTCAAGGGGCTGATATTATGCTGACGGTAAGAACTGATACATATATCACCATTGAAGAAGTCGGCACTTATGCCGCCGACAATCAATTTTATCAGGCATTTCTTGCACTCTCCACAGAGGAAAAGGAGTGCCTTTTGCGAAAGGCAGCTATGAAAATAGACTGCCTTTCGCTTTCGGGCATGAAGAAAAACATTTCTCAGCCGATGGCTTTTCCGAGAGATTATCAGACCGATGTTCCGAACGAAGTGAAAACGGCACAGGCTCTTGAAACCCTCGCATATCTGGACAGCGAAAAACTGAAAAGGCAGGATTTGCAGAATCAAGGAGTAAAATCTGTCACTCTCGGACAGGTCAGTGAAAGCTACGGTGACGGCATAAAGGCGGACTCGATGTCGATTTTCGGAAATTCCGAAACACACTGGCTGCTGCGGAAATATCTTGCCGGAAGTGCGGTGATAGTGTGATTGCAGAGAAGTATTACACGAATATGGCAAAAGTCAAAATGTATCAGGGCACAAATGACAGAGGTGATACTGTTTATACAGCAGAAACTTCTGTTCCGTGCCGTTTTGATTACGATGCAAAAGAAACAATTGACAGTAAGGGCAACAAGATTGTCAGCACCGCCAATATGCTTTGCAGAATGTTTGTGCCGCCTTTAAGTATCGTGTCAGACGAATGTAATAACCATTTTACAGTGAAATCCTGCAAGCCGATACAATCTGTTTTTGGCGATATTGATCATTATGAGGTGATTTTGTAATGGCGAAAAGAATTGATATTGCAAGAGAAGATTATCTCAAGGGCTTGAATGATGTTATCGAAAACTTACAGGAAGAAGTTGACAGACTGCAAACTCAAAGCGTGGAAGGCTTGAGAGCGGCTTTGATATATGTTGCAGATGAAAGTCAGAAAAGAGCACCTGTCGAGTTCGGTGATCTGAGAGGTTCTGTCTTGGTGGAGATAGATGGTACTGTTATTGCAAAAGGCAAACCGAGCGGTCTTTCCGATGAAGAAGAGAAAAGTCGAAGAAAAGAAGGCAATGTTCAGGCAGAAAGCGGTCGAGGTCTGATAATTGTTTCTGATAAGACACCTGAAGACGGTACAGTCGGAACTATCAGCTATAATACGCCTTACGCCGCAAATCAGCATGAGCATACCGAATATGATCATAAAAACGGTCAGGCAAAATACCTTGAAAGTGTGCTGACAGGTGACAAAGACAAAATTCTTGAAATTATTGCAGGCAATATGGAGGCAATGTCATAATGCTTGAAAGTTTAAAAAATTATCTCCAAAATCAGGGATTTGAAAACATTTTTCTTGATTTCATGCCGCCTGTTGAAAATGGTGTTGAAGCTGTTGATTTGGCAGAATGGAATAATGTCCCCGAAAATGACGGCTCTGCTACCCACTACATACAGGTACAGGTCAGACGTACATCATACGATGCTGCGAAAAACGACTGCAGAAGAATTGTTGAGCTGTTTGACAGCGGCACGGATGAAAGAGTTATTGATTTAAGTGACGATATATTTTGCATAGCCACTCCACGCAGAGGTGCAGCTATTTTATCTCGTGGAGAGGGATATACTACATTTTATTGTGAATTGGCTTTATGGTCAAATACAAGATGAAAGGATGAAATTTTTATGGAAGAAAGAAAATATTTGAGAGGTTTTTCAAATTTTGGTATGCTCCCCGTAACACAAAATGATACAAGCGGCTATGTCGTTGATGATGATAAATATGTTTCTGTTCCTGGCGGTCAGAGCTGCTCAAAGACAGATAACAAGACAGAATATTCCATTCCGGCAAATGATGAGGTCTGGGACAGCGGCAGCGAATGGGAAAGCACCGATCTGGATGTAGCGGTTGTCGAAACGGAGCTTGCAACAATGGCGGATGTGCTTGGTGTGGAGCTGTCGGAAGACGGTGTACTGGAGGAAGGTGTGTTTGATGATCCGCCCGAAATGGCACTGACATTCTCCGGTCTGCGTAAAGACGGCGGTTACAGGCTGTTCAGATATTATGCCGCTAAATGCACCGAATATGATGTCAGTCATGCCACCAAAGGTCAGAGTACCGATGCACAGAACTACACATTCCATTTCAAATGTACTCCGAGAAAATCTGACGGCAAGATCAGAGCGACAAAAGACGTTGCCAAAGGAGACAATCTGAACTGGATCAAGAAATTTACCGCAACTCCCTGAGAAATGAGGTGCTGAAACATGAGTGAAGAAAGTATAAAAATGAGTTTGCCCGAAACGAAAGAGCTTCACGATGTAAAAATTGTGAAGCTGCCTGTTGCAAGATATATAAAGGCACTGAATACGCTTGAAAATCTGCCGAATATTATCATCAACTCTGTACTGCCCGAATTTGGCGGTCTGAGCGGACTGCTTGTTCAGTTCCAAAACGGAAACGGTAATGTTATCGAAAAAATCGTTGTAAGGCTTTTGACGGCAGTTCCGACAGAGTTTTGCAGGCTCGTTTCGGAACTGCTGAATATACCCAAAGAACGTCTGCTTGACGTTGAAAGTGAAAATCCGCTGTCGCTGAATGACTTGATAGAAATAATAGTAGCCTTTTGGGAAATGAATGATATGACGGATTTTTTCGGGAACGTGCAGCGGCTGAAAAAGCTGACTGCACCGAAAACAGCAGATACTGGTTACAAAGGTGGCTTGCAATCGCCCAGAGCATAGGACTTCCGAAGTCTGAATTGCTGAACAATTACTATTATGATGAATTTATTGCAATGATGGACGAATACAACGATATGCACACGCCTGACAAGAATAAAGATGAGGAAATATATGCAGAAGATTTTTAAAAGAACGGCGGTGACGGAATGGCAGATGTACATTTAGGCAGGCTTGTTGCTGAATTTACATTGGATCACAGCAAACTGATAGAAAATGCCGAACAATCCGAACAGATTTTACAGCAGCTTGGTCAGGCTGTTGCCGAAAACAAAAAGCAGCAGCAAAATTCAAATCTTGTCATCGCAAGAGCAGCAAAGGAATTGAAGGCACTTCAAAGGCAGGTTGAAGAAAACGGCAAAGCTGACGAAGAACAAAAAGGCAAGATAGCTCAGCTTAACAGAGTTATTGACGAAGAAAAAGCAAAAGTTGAACAGCTTAAAAGAGAGCAGGAAAAATTACAGCAGGCTCTCGGAGATACTTCCGAATCAACCGAACAGCTTGGAGAAAACGGTGAAAACTTGAATAAAACATTTTCTTCCATGACCGTTGCTGTCGGAAATCTGATAAGTCAGGGTATCAACCTGTTGATTTCAAAGTTGGGCGATTTGGCAAAGGACGTTATACAGACAGGTGAGAGCTTTACAAGCGCCATGTCGGAAGTGCAGGCGATTAGTGGTGCAACTGCCGCACAGCTTGAAATACTGGAACAGACTGCAAGAAAATATGGTGCAAGCACCAAATTTTCCGCAACAGAAGC
>DEFH01000043.1:905-12386 GCA_002350705.1 Ruminococcaceae bacterium UBA2857 | reverse complement strand
CAGTATTTGAAGGAGAAATCGAGTTATGACAAGAAAGTATATTTTCGTGACAGGCGGTGTTGTATCGGGACTTGGCAAGGGCATAACTGCCGCCTCTCTCGGAAGACTTTTGAAAGCCAGAGGCTTGAAAGTAGCTGCACAAAAGCTTGATCCCTATATCAACGTCGATCCGGGCACAATGAGTCCGTATCAGCACGGTGAAGTCTATGTCACGGAGGACGGGGCTGAAACAGACCTCGACCTCGGACATTATGAAAGATTTATTGATGAAAACTTGAACAAGTATTCCAATCTCACAACGGGCAGAGTGTATTCCAACGTTCTCGAAAAGGAACGCAAGGGCGATTATCTCGGAGAGACCGTACAGGTGATTCCCCATATCACCAATGAAATCAAGGATTTCATTTATTCGCTGGGAAATGCTTCCGGAGCGGATGTTGTCATTACGGAAATAGGCGGCACTGTCGGAGACATTGAAAGCCAGCCGTTTCTGGAGGCTATCAGACAGGTTTCCGTCGAAGTCGGAAGAGACAACAGCCTGTTTGTACACGTTTGTTTAGTGCCGTATATCAAGGGCAGCGAAGAGCATAAATCCAAGCCTGCCCAGCATTCCGCCAAGGAACTTCGTTCTCTGGGCATTAATCCGGATATTATGGTGCTCCGCTGTGACGAACCTCTGGAAGAGAGCATTTTCAAGAAAATTGCGATGTTCTGCAATGTCAAGCCCGACTGTGTCATTGAAAACATGACGATACCTGTACTTTATCAGGCACCGTTGATGCTTGACAAAGCCAATTTCAGCGACATTGTATGCCGTGAACTCAAAATAGACGCTCCCAAGCCCGATATGAGCGAGTGGCAGGAAATGCTCGACAGAATCAACTCCCGTGACAAAGAAGTAACGATTGCTCTTTGCGGTAAGTATGTACAGCTTCATGATGCTTATCTGTCAGTGGCAGAGGCACTCCATCATGCGGGCTATGAAAACAAGGCATTTGTGGAAATCAAATGGGTAGATACAGAACTTATCACAGAATATACCGTTGATGAACTGCTGGGAGATGTTGACGGCATACTGGTGCCGGGCGGTTTCGGCAACAGAGGTGTCGAAGGCAAAATCATTGCCGCAAAATATGCCAGGGAAAAGAATGTTCCGTATCTGGGAATCTGTCTGGGTATGCAGACGGCAGTCATTGAGTATGCGAGAAATGTTCTGGGCTTCAAAGACGCTAACTCAGGTGAATTTGACGAGGAAAGCAAGCATAAAGTCATTGACCTTATGCCCGATCAGAAAGGCGTTGTCGATAAGGGCGGTACAATGCGTCTGGGAGCATATCCCTGCAAGATACGCAAAAATACCATTATGGAAAGAGCCTACGGTCAGCCCGAAATACAGGAGCGTCACCGTCACCGTTATGAATTCAACAATGAATTCCGCAGTCGGTTTGAGGAGAACGGCATGGCAATTACGGGCACTTCTCCGAACGGACTCTTAGTGGAGGCAGTGGAGATTCCTGCCAACAAATTCTATATCGGTGTACAGTATCATCCCGAATTCAAGAGCCGTCCCAATCATGCTCACCCGCTTTTCCGTGAGTTTGTCAAAGCAAGCCTTGAATAAGAATGTATAATTCATAATAAAGTCTGTTCCTCCTGCTGATATCGGCAGGAGGATTTTTTTGCAGTTTCCTATTGATAATCTTTCGGATTTATATTAAAATAAGTTTGTATTATACTCAAAGGAGAGTTGAAAAATGCAGATTAACAAAAATTTTGACAATCTTGTGCCGAATTATTTGTTTGCGGAGATTGCAAAAAGAGTCACTGACTATCAGAAAGCCAATCCCGACAAGGATATTATTCGTCTGGGAATCGGTGATGTCACACTGCCGCTTGCCCCTGTTGTCGTGGAGGCGATGAAAAAGGGTGCAGAGGAGCTTGCCCGCAAGGAAACCTTTAAAGGCTATCCCGATTATGAGGGCTATGGCTTTGTCAGAGAAGCCGTTGCAGGCTATTATCAGTCGTTTGGCGTGAATGTGTCGGCAGACGAGATACTGATTTCCGACGGTGCCAAATCCGACTGCGGCAATATCGGTGACATTTTCGGTACGGATAATGTGGTGCTTGTAACAGATCCCGTATATCCTGTCTATGTGGATTCCAATATCATGGCAGGCAGAAAAATTATCTATGCCGAGTGCAGCAAAGAAAATGCGTTTCTTGCCATGCCTGATGACAGTGTACACGCTGATATTATCTATCTTTGTTCCCCGAACAATCCTACCGGTGCGGCGTATACGGCGGCACAGCTGAAACAATGGGTAGACTATGCGATAAAGCATGATGCAGTGATCCTGTATGACTGTGCCTACGAGGCATTTATTACAGAGGATTTGCCGAGAAGTATCTTTTCGGTTGAGGGTGCCAGACAGTGTGCGATAGAATTCTGTTCTCTTTCCAAAACGGCAGGCTTCACAGGGACAAGATGCGGTTATACTGTCATTCCGAAGGAATTGGAGCGTGACGGACATAATCTTTACAAGACATGGTATCGTCGTCAGGCTACCAAATTCAACGGCGTTTCCTATCCGGTACAGTGTGCGGCGGCGGCTGTATTCTCCGAAGAGGGACAGGAACAAATCAAAATCAATCTGGAATACTACAAGGAAAATGCCCGTATCATTGCCAATGCATTAGATGAATTGGGTATTTATTATACAGGCGGCAAGAATTCCCCGTATATCTGGCTGGAGTGTCCGAACGGCATGAAGTCATGGGATTTCTTTGACCTGCTTTTGAACGAGGCGAATGTTGTCGGAACACCGGGTGCAGGCTTCGGCAAAAACGGGGAAGGCTTTTTCCGTCTGACATCATTCGGTGACAGGGACAAAACTATTGAGGCTGTGGCAAGAATCAAAAAACTGCTTGCCGGATAATTTAAAAAAAGCGGTATGTCGGACGGCATATCGCTTTTGCTGTAAGGAGAACAAAAAATGCAGTTTACAACGATATTAATGGATGCTGACGACACGATTTTTGACTTTCCGCAATGTGAGTATAACGCATTGAAAGCGACTGTTGAAAAGAACGGCTTGCGGTTTACGGATAAGGTGCATGAGCATTTCAGTGAAATCAACAACGCTCTCTGGAAAAAGTTTGAAATCGGTGCGATTGCACGTTCGGACTTAAAAATCCGGCGTTTCAGAGAACTTCTGACCGTATGTTTTGACGGCATGGGAGACTGTGAACGGCTGGCGGATACGTATGTTGACGAACTGGCACAGCAGGCGATCTTAATTGACGGAGCATATGGGGCACTGGAAAAAATCACGGCTGTTTGTGAAGTGTATATTATTACCAACGGTCTTTCCAAAGTGCAAAGAGGACGTTTCGGCAAAAGTCCTGTCACAAAGTTAGTCAAGGGTTTGTTTATCTCCGATGAAATGGGTGTACAGAAACCAAGCAAAGCATACTTTGACAGAGTGCTTTCCGAGATACCTGAAAAAAATATTTCCGAAATTATCGTAGTGGGTGACAGTCTTACTTCCGATATGCAGGGCGGAAGAAATGCAGGTCTGACAACGTGTGTATATGATCCGAAACATAAAATTACCATGCCGCATGAATTATGTGATTTCAGAATTACACGCTTGGAAGATGTATTGACGATAGGTGACAGAACATGATGCAGTTTATTGTTGACAGTGCATGGGACGGTATCACGGTGCAGAACTTTCTGAAACGTCACTGTAACGTATCGTCACGGCTTTTAACAAAGCTGAAACGCACTCCAAACGGCATTACGGCAAACGGTGAACATATCCGGAGCATTGACATACTTCATGCCAATGATGTAGTATGTCTGGAAATGCCCGAAGATGACAATGAAATTGTCCCTGTGAATCATCCTGTGGAAATCGTGTATGAAGATGATGCAGTGGTGATATTCAATAAGCCGCCGTTTATGCCTGTTCATCCTGTGCGTGACCATCAGCTTGACACATTGGCGAATTTTGCCGTATACCATGCCTTGTCCGGCGGAGAAAACTATGCATTCCGGGCAGTCAACAGAATTGACCGTGACACATCGGGATTGGTGCTGACAGCGAAAAGCAGTTTTGCCATGACGTTTCTCACAAAGCATATCCGTAAAGTCTACACGGCACTCTGTGAGGGCGAAATCACAGGAAACGGCACGATTGATGCTCCCATCCGCCTGAAAGCAGGACATACGATTCAGCGTGAAACGGGAGAGGGCGGTGTGTCTGCGGTGACGCATTATAAGGCACTGAAAACATTCTGTCATCATACCTATCTGGAATTTTCACTGGAAACAGGGCGTACCCATCAGATTCGTGTTCACATGGCAAGTATCGGACATCCTCTGGCAGGAGATGATATGTATGGAGGCAGCCGGAACTATTTTGCAAGACAGTGCCTGCACTGTGCCGAACTGCAATTTCTGCACCCCATTACGCATGAAACCGTCACCGTCAGGCAAGAACCCGAAAATTGGTTTGCCGTCCTTGAAAAAAATTATAAAAATCAGTCATGAAATGCCTTTCACGCTCATATAATAAACTATCATCATTGTTTATCCGATACATACTATCACGTTGAAAAGGGAAAGAAAAAATGTCAAGTGTCTACATAAGCAAAAAGCAGAATTTCTGAATAGAATATAGTGTGTTGATTTTGATAGGCAATGATTAAAAATGTGTTTTCTGCACAAAATATTATCAGCACATCAAATCAAAAATGCGGAGCGTGAAAAGCTATGAACATCAGACGGGGAGATATTTATTATGCAGATTTAAGTCCCGTTGTAGGCTCAGAGCAGGGCGGCATCCGTCCTGTGCTGATTATCCAGAACAATGTCGGCAACCGTTTCAGTCCGACGGTAATAGCGGCGGCTATTACCAGCCAGAACTCCAAAGCCAAACTCCCGACACACATCCGTTTGTATGCAGACAACAGCGGTTTGTCAAGGGATTCTGTGGTGCTTCTGGAACAGATACGCACTCTTGACAAAAAAAGGTTAAAGGAAAAAATGGGTACTCTCAACAGCAGTGATATGTACAAAGTGGATGAGGCACTGACCATCAGTTTTGGTCTTGCTCCCGAAAGCGTCAGAAAACAGGCTACATAACAAATTTGAATTTTCTTCATTTTGTTATGCAGAAAAGAAAAGATACGGAAAAGGTGGCAAAAGCGGCAGAAAATATCCCTCTGCCGCTTTTTATATGATTTTTTGGCAAGCATAAAAGACAAATTTTTGATGATATCTATGCCATAATGATACGGGGCTGAGAACTTGCAGCATACTGTCTATCTTGACATTCTGTTTTGTGTGAATTTTATCGTAGATTATATGATTCTGCTGTCCGTCAAAAAAATTCGTGGACTGCATACACGAACGATTCGATTGCTTTGCGGAGCATTGACAGGTGCAGTGGGTTCATTAGTGATATTACTTCCGGCTATGCCCATCTGGTTATCATGGTGTGTGAGTATCGGCGAAGCACTCTGCATGACAGCAACGGCATTTCTTCCCATGCGTTTTTCGGGCTATCTCAAGGCAGCAGGAACCATGTTTTTAATCAGTTTTTGTTATTGCGGAATCATGACGGCAGCATTGGCGATATTTTCACCGAAAAATCTCATGGTCAGAAACAGCACGGTTTATATCGGCATTTCACCGCTGACACTGATTCTCATGACATTGCTGTGCTACATTGTGATGAAAATCATCTGGAAGCTCTCAGCAAAAAAAGTCACTCAGCCCATCAGCTGTGACGTTGAAATATGTCATCACGGAAAAACAGTTGCTCTCAAGGGCACTGTCGATACAGGAAATACATTGCATGAACCGTTTTCGGGGGAATGTGTCATGGTAGGAAAAGCAGGCTTGTTCAGAGAAATGTTTGATGTCAAAAAATGTATGAACGGTGACAGCAGGGAGATTGTCAGAAACGGTGTCCGTTTGATACCTTTCCATTCGGTAGGGGGAAACGGTGTCATACCTGCATTCCGTCCGTCTGAAATCTACTTGAAAGACCATCATCGGAAAACAGAAATCCATGCGTATCTTGCATTGTGCAGTGAAGAATATCTGACAGATGAATGTGATCTGCTGATACCGGCAGAGCTTGTGATGAAAGGGAGTTGACATCGTGGGAAACTGGCACAGTTTATCGCAAAAGGCATTGACAGGACTGCTGAAAATCAAAATGGCAGTGACAGGTACAGACGGGATGTATTACATAAACGGTCCCGAAACCCTGCCGCCCCCCCTGAAAAGTGTCGAAGAAAGTGAAATTATGAAGCGGATTGAAAATGGTGATGAATCCGCCCGTGAGCCGCTGATTACCCATAATCTGCGGTTAGTGGTGTATATCGCAAAAAAATTTGAGTCTCCCTCAGCCAATGTGGAAGATCTGATTTCCATCGGAACGATTGGGCTTATCAAAGCAGTGAATACATTTTGTCCGTCGAGAAATATCAAGCTGGCGACTTATGCTTCACGGTGCATTGAAAATGAAATTCTGATGTATCTGCGAAAAAGTGCCCAGCAGAAAAATGAAATTTCGATTGACGAACCGTTAAACGTGGACTGGGACGGAAATGAACTTTTAATCTCCGATATTCTCGGCAGTGATGCGGATATGGTCAATGCCCGTATCGAGCAGGAATCCGAACAGAATCAACTGATGCGAGCTGTCCGCAAGCTCAACAAACGGGAGCTGTCCATTATGGAACTGCGATTCGGTCTCAACGGCAGGAAAGCTCACACACAAAAACAGGTGGCTGACAAACTCGGCATTTCTCAGTCGTATATTTCACGTCTGGAAAAGAAAATCATTCAGCGTCTGAAAAATGACATTGAAGTAAAATATTGAAAATGGAAAGTGAAAAGCGGAAAATGATTTCAGGGAGTATTTTTCGGAATGCTCTCTGTTTTTATGCAAAAATGACTTGCTATTGATATGAAAATATGTTATAATAACAAATAAATGGAGAAAATCTGCCATGAAAAAACAGTGTTTATTGTATTGACGGCTATTTTGGGGATGATGTTGTGTGCCAGCGGCACTCTATTCGGAGTCGGACATCAACTCTGCTGTCAATATGTAATCAATGTTTTGAATAAGCGGGTGTGGTGAAATTGGCAGACACGCAAGATTTAGGTGACGCTACCTCGGTGGAAGAAAATAAAATATGCGGGTATGGCGGAATTGGCAGACGCGGCAGTTTTAGGTGCTGCTACCTATGGTGTGCAGGTTCAAATCCTGTTACCCGCACTAAAACAAGGCATACACTTTTGAACGGTGTATGCCTTTCTGTTTTATTCAAATATATTTTTCGTTATATTGCCGTTTTCGTCATAGAGATTCGTATGTTTTTGAAATTTTGCATTGAGGTTGATTTTGATATTCAGCTTTTTATCTTTTTCGCTTATTTGAATACTGTCTACAAGCAAGCGGAGGTTGGCATCACTTATAGCACCCTCTTGAATTATCCGTTCGATTATGTCAACGGTTTCTTTGATTTCTGATTTTCGTTTCTGTATGGCGGCATTGTGATTTTGTACAGACTGTAATTCCGTTTCTATGCGTTTTATATCTTCTTCGCATTTGTTGAGCATTTCGGTGTAAATATCGGCTCTTTCACGGTCACGGATACGCTCAAGCAGTATTTCTTTCTGGTCGTTTTTGAGTTGGGCAAGTGTTTCATTAAGCTGTTTAACTCTGTCCCTGACAGTGCTTTTTTGATTCAGCCATCTCTTTACATCGGATTCAATGGACTGATAGCTTAACATAGCCTGTTCTTTCACGGCAAGCAGTTCACCGTAAATCAGCTTATCCAAATCATCTTCATTGATTCTGTGGGCAGTACAGTGTTCTGCACCGTATCGGTGATAGCCGTTGCAGTTGTATTCGTATCTGTCGGGTTTTGTTTTCCATCTGCGTATTTTGCACACGAAGTTACATCCGCAGTCGGCACATTTCAGCAGTCCTGTATATCTGTGACACGGATTATTTGAACTTGCTCTGACAGTATTCTCTGCTCTGGATTTTAATAAAAATTGCACCTGTTCCCATTTTTCTTTAGGAATGATTGCAGGTGCAAAGTTCTCGTGTACAAAATGTTCTTGTTCGGGAAGCATCTTTCGGATATGATAAATTTTGCTTGTATAGCTTTTATGGCAAGTAACCGTACCGATATAAAATTCATTTTGCAGAATTCTTTTTACTGTCGTATTTACCCACAGGTATCTGCCTGTTATTTCGGGATGAGTGCTTGGTGTTTGCTTTTTGAACCGTTTGTTCTGATAGTAAAGAGGAGATTTTATACCCTCGTTATTCAGTATTTTTGCAATAGCTTTCAGTCCGTAGCCTGATAGGAACAAATCATAAATTCTGCGGACAATCTCCGCTTCTTCTTCAACTACCACGATTTCATCGGTATTTTTATCTTTGAAGTATCCGAGCGGAGGGATAATGACAATGCCTTCCTTTTGTTTCTGTTTGTATCCGGCACGAACCTTTTTGGCAATATCTTTTGCATACATATCATTCATGATACCTTTGAATCCGATTATCAAGTCATCTTCCTCGTTGGCAGAGTCGATATTTTCCGTTACGGAAAGCACTCTCACTTCATTTTCACGGAGATAGTCTATGAACATAGCAGTTTGAGTTCTGTGTCTGCCGAGTCGGGAAAGGTCTTTTACTATGACTGCATCAATATTCTTCTGTTCCACCTGTTCGTATATTTTGCTGATACCCTCACGGTTAAAGTGCATTCCGCTGACATTGTCATCAAAGGATTCTCCAACAATCTGATAATTATTTGCGTTGGCATATTCAACAAGGATATTTCTTTGATTCGTCAGAGAGTTCATCTCTGCATCTTCATCTCGTGAAAGGCGGTAATATAGCCACACTCTCATATCAATTCTCCTTTCAGTCTTTATCGTAATGCTGTGGTCACACCATCTCGGTGCAACCACAACATATCACAACTCTTTTTAAATATCCAGCGTTTAAGCCGAATTTTTTATATTTATTTTTCCGTCATCGAAGGTGTCGGGGATAAGTTTATTTTCAACCAAATAATCCCTGACAGTATTTTTTATGAAAGTTTTGAACTGTTCGTCTGTACCAATGTAATTAAATTCAACCGATTCAATGACGGGCATTTCAGATTTTCTGCCCATATACCTCCAATCCTCGCCATAGAATGCAAGGCGATACATCCTTAATATCAATATTCTTTTGCTTGTAATCTCAAACCAAATCATATTTTTTCGTCAATCCTTTCACGATTAAAATTTATATTCCGCCCATACTGCCGTTCTGAGTATTTTTTCTTTCTCTGTAAAACGGCTGTGCGGTGCAGTCCTCAACGGGCTGTTCTTCGTCAACTATTTCCGTCAGTTCGGCAGCCAGATACAGCGTACCAGTTCCCAAATTACCAATACCAGTGTCGGCATAAGAGAAAGAAGTGTCAGCTTTAAATAATGCCTGTTCAAGGTTTGTTTCTCCGAAGAGAGCTGCCTTGAAAATTCTTCGTTCATTTTCCCAGCCTGTAACTTCCATTCTTTCACCGATTCCGATGTCTGAACCTGTATCATCTCCGCCTGTTTTGCCAACGTGTTCTGAAATTTTTTCAGAGTTTCCTCTGCCTGACTGTAATTCTTTGTCAGATAATCCATCTGCTGATTCATATAATCTATCAGTTCCTGTTTGGTTGTCAGAGTATCTGCTGTGTTCAAAAGCGTTTTCATCAGTTCTATCTGTGCCGTCTGTGTGGAGAGCAATGCTACCCAATTCTTCTCCGTTACCGTCACGCAGGTCTGCATTTCGGCTGAATCTTTCAGACCTTTCCTTGCCTGTGCTTTCAATTCTCCCAATGATTTTCTGCCGTATTCCGAATTCATTTTCCATCATCTCTTTCAAATATTTTTCTTCATGCAGTCGGCTGTCCCTGCATTTCATTCCGTTTGGTGTGGTGTAAGTGATGTTTTTTCGGCTGTCTGTCCATTTAACTTCATAGCCCTCGTTCTCCATCAGTTCAATAAAATGCTCTTTGCTGACTGCATAACACATAGCATCATCTATCGCCATAGCAAGAGCCAACTTCCAGCTTTGTCCTTTATCGGCTGAACGGTATTCCCTTGCAGACATAGGCTTTATTTTTTTGTCTTTTGGTTTAATGACGGACAATCCGTATTCCAGACACAGTTTATCGGATTCGTTACGCAGTCGCTGAAGCTCATTTTTATCGGCATGATATTTATAGCCTGTTTCAAAATTTACCGAATTTATCACAAAATGTGAGTGTATATGCTCTTGGTCAACATGAGTGGAAACAACCGTTTCATAGCCTTTGAACTGCTCGGAAGCAAATCGAACAGCTATCTGATGTGCCTTTTCGGGTGTGATATTTTCGTTCGGATGGAACGACTGTATCAGATGATAGAACATTCCTCCGTTGACTTTTCCGTACCGGATTTTGGTATTCATCATTTCATTGAACGCTGAATTTGCTACGCAGTTTACACCGCTTACAAGTTTTCTGCCGTTAAAAAGTGTTTTCTTTTCTTGCATACAGTATTTCAGAAGTGCAGACAGACCGTTTCTTGTCTGCATTTTTTTACTTGCAATAAACTTTACTGTCGCTATGATTTCCACCTCTTTCGGTCAAGCAGTTCCGTCAGCAGCTCATTTATTTTTGCATATTCTTCTGTCATTCTTTCAAGATTGACAAACTTTACTTTGCCCATGTTGCAGAGTGTTGCAAGCTGATTCAGATTATTTCCGAGAGCCTTTTGCTGACGGATTACCTCATCAAGCCCGTCTATCACAAAAATCTGTTTTCCAAGACAGCATTTTGTAACATAGTCTGTTACAGACAGTTTGGACTTTTCGGCTTTGCAGTGGATTTTCTGCAAATCTTCATCGGATATTCTGATACTCAATTTTCTGTTTTTCATGTGGTGTCACCTCGCAAAAAGTGGGTTCGGGCTTCCGCCCGTAAGAATGCATCGGCGGTTGCGACCAGCCGAATGCGATGCTTGCCACCGACTGAAGTCGGTGATTTCTGCCGTTCCCGACACTTTTCTTAAATTCTACTTTTGTGTTATCGCTCACACTGCCCCAAAACCGCCCCAAAAACGGCATTCCAATCTGTATCGGGTACTTTACCCTAATTTCTCCAAAAAGTGCCGACAAATCGATTTACGGCGGCTTACGGGCGGCAACAGGGACGATAGGGACGATGTTGACGATATTTTTGGCACCCATAATTTTATCGTCCTTATCGTCACTATCGGCACTTTCACAACAAGCACAATAAAAAATCCTGAGAAGTCTTTTACCGTTGCATCTTTTCGATTCAAAGTACACACTCTGATTTTCAAGTTCATATCTGTACTTGTTCATTAAGCGTTTAAGAACATTCGTTTCAATATTCTTG
>DEFH01000043.1:0-867 GCA_002350705.1 Ruminococcaceae bacterium UBA2857 | reverse complement strand
AGTTTTTTCTGTTTCATAAATTCAATCAGCCAACGCATTTCCTCCGGTAGAAGAACAAAAGATTCCTCCACGCTGTCTGAAATAAATTCCCAAGTATGATTTTCTCTTGAAAAACAAAGTTCCAATTCTCTGTGTTCAATATCTCTGCCGGTGCAAATGAGAACAGCCTTATTTTGATTTCTCTCTTTTCTTTCGAGGATAAGCGTTGTATCCAATGCACCGCTGATACCTGTCGTGCCTGAAATTTTGTTGAGAGGATCGGAATTGTTCTGCTTTCTCAGATGGTGAACAAGAAGAACAGTGATTTTCAGTTTGTCGGCGAGGGATTTCAACTGCACGATTTCCTGATAATCGTTGGCATAGTTGGTATCTCTTTCGGCACTGCGAACCATTTGAAAAGTATCAATGACAATCAGAACAGTATCATCATGCTCCTGCACAAAATTTTCAATCTGTTTGGCAAGTCCGTCAGCCAGCGAACAGGACGACACTGCAAAGAACAGATTATTCGGCACTTCATCGGCAATGTTTAAAAGCCTGTTTTGAATGCGGTTCCAGTTATCTTCCAAACACAAATACAGTGTTGTACCTTGATTTGTTTTGAAATTCCAGACAGGCTCGCCTTTTGCAATTTTTAAACACCAGTCAAGCATTAACCATGACTTGCCTATCTTCGGAGCACCGCTTATCATGGCAATTCCCTGAGGCAAGATATTTTCAATGCTGAATTTCACTGGTTCTAAACGCATATCAACGAGTGTTTCAGCATCGATGATGTCCAATTTTTTGTTGTCCATAAAAAACAACCCTCCTTTAATTTTTTAGATATCTTTTGACTTCCATAAACACCAGTTTCCAAGTTTCAGA
>DEFH01000033.1:48672-84623 GCA_002350705.1 Ruminococcaceae bacterium UBA2857 | reverse complement strand
TATATTTTATACTTTAGAAAGTAAAGGAATTACATATTTTTCCTGTCGGATTTATAAATTGTGCAATTTCGACAAATACCAACATTTTCCTATATCTATATTTCATAGTATTTTCTCTTTTAGAAAAAATAAAGGACTTCCTGACAGCAGGAAGCCTTTACAAATGGATTATTCGGTTATTTTAGAACAGGCAATCGCCAGAGAACCCGGTCCGATATGACAGCCGATACTCAATGACAGCGGAGCTCCCTTTACTTTAAAGCCGGGGAAAGATTTTTCAATTTCTTTCCGCCACTGTTCCGCCTCAGCACTTGACATATCGGAATAGGAATACAGCAGTGACATTTTTTGATTTTCGACATATTCTTTGAAACGCCCGTCAAAATCATTGTGCATGGCTTTAAGGAGAGTTTCTTTGGCAGACTTGATGCCTCTGCACTTGGCATAAGCATCCAGCTTGTCGCCCTGAATTTGCAGGACAGGCTTCAGATTCATGACATTGGCAATCAATGCTCCTGCCGTGGTAACTCTGCCGCCTTTTTTCAGATATTTCAGGTCGTTGACCATAATGTATATACTGGATTCCAATTTGTCTTTTTCGAGTTTTTCCTTAATTTTTTTGCCGGAGAAACCGTTTTTTGCCATATTGACAGCATCGGCGACGGACTGGTACTGTGTAACAGAGATTCTCTGATTGTTGACAACATGAACTCTGCCGCCAAAGTCCTTGGCAATGATGGAGGCGGTGGTACAGGAACTGCTCAGTCCCGATGACATGGGAATGTACACCACTTCATCATAATTTTTCAGAAGATTCCGCCAGAACTCCGAAAGCTCCTCGGGGGAGGGCTGTGAAGTGGCAACGGCTGCTTTGGAATTGGCAATGATTTTGTAAAAATCCTTTTGTGAGAGATCTACTTCTTCATAGTATTGTTTGTCGTTCACAAAAAAGGTCATAGGGAGAATGGAGACTCCCATTTTTTTAGCCGTATGTTTGGTAATACCGCTGTTGCTGTCAGCGGCAATGGCTACTTTTGACATAGAATGTCCTCCTTCGACAATTTTTTTACTCTTTCAAGTATATAACATTCATGCGGAAATAGCAAACTATTTTTATCATGTTCGGAAAAAATCACTTGACAAAGTGCACGCAGCATTGTAAAATGATATGGTATCGAATAAGTCGCTGTAGCTCAGCAGGATAGAGCGACCGCCTCCTAAGCGGTAGGTCGGAGGTTCGAATCCCCTCAGCGACGCTGAAAAAGCAAGCCCGATATATCTGTAACGGATATATCGGGCTGATTTGTGTTATTTTGCGGAAGATTCCTCGGAAGAATCTGTCTGTTTGTTGATGGCATGATGGAAAGTAGGTACAATTTCCGCAATGAGTTTTTCTACGTTGTCTTTCTGATTGCGATGAGCTGCCACATAGAGTCTGGAAAGGTGTCTGAAAAACATATCGTTATTGAATTCGATAGGTTTGCCGATATAGATTTTTTTGTTGTCGGTTTTGGTAATGCCTTCTTCGTTGAGCAGAAGTTCTTCATAGAGTTTTTCACCGGGACGCAGACCGGTGTATTCAATTTTAATATCTTCATAAGGCTTGAAACCGGACAGACGGATCAGGTTTTCGGCAAGAACACGGATTTTGACAGGCTCTCCCATGTCGAGAATGAAGATTTCACCGCCTTTGGCAAGGCTTCCTGCCGTCAGTACCAGAGAAACCGCTTCGGGAATGGTCATAAAGTAGCGGATAATATCGGGATGGGTGACGGTAACGGGACCGCCTGTGCGGATCTGCTCTTTGAAGAGAGGGATAACGGAACCGTTGGAACCGAGAACATTGCCGAAACGCACTGCCACAAAATTAGTTTTGCTTCGTCGTCCCATCATCTGGATGATCATTTCACAGATACGCTTGGAAGCTCCCATGATATTGGTAGGATTGACGGCTTTGTCGGTAGAGATTTGCACAAAATTCCTGACATGGTATTTGTCTGCGACTTCCACGAGTTTGAGTGTACCGAATACGTTGTTTTTAACAGCCTCTTCGGGATTGGTTTCCATTAAAGGCACGTGCTTGTGAGCAGCGGCATGAAAGACAACATCAATGTTGCTTGTTTTGAAAATATGGTCAAGTTTTTTCTTGTCACGCACAGAGGCAATCTGCACTTCAAAAGACAGGTCCGAGCCATGTTTTCTGATAAGCTCCTGCTGAATATCATAGGCATTGTTTTCGTAAATGTCAAGGATAATCAGATGTTTGGGTTTTAGCCGGGCAATCTGCCGACAAAGTTCCGAGCCGATGGAACCGCCTCCGCCTGTAACGAGTACGGTCTGACCGATAATATAACTGCCGTACCGTTCCGTATCGAATACAACAGGTTCTCTGCCGAGGAGGTCTTCGACTTCTACCTGTCGGATAGAGGAAGTAATTGGCACACCGGAAGTCATCAGATTGTAAATATTGGGAATAATTTTAACTTCGAGATGGGTATCGGCACAGGTATCAAGGATTCTTTTCTTGTCGGCAACACTGATTTGCGAGATCGTGAAAAGAATGACTTCAATATCGTTTTCATAGCAGAGCTGGGGAATTTCGTAGGTAGTACCTGCCACTTTCACGCCTGCAATGCGTCGGTGAAGCTTTTCCTTGTCATCGTCTACGATGCAGACGGGAATATATTCATTCCAGGGAGCCTTTGCCAGTTCACTGAGTACGGACAGAGCACCTTCTCCGGCTCCCACAATCATCAGACGTTTCCGTGCCTTTCCGGCAAGATTCCGCCTTTCGAGTATTTTGTTCAGGCGGTAGATAATGCGGAACATCATTACCAGCAGGGTAGACATCAGTGCAAAGGTAATATAGATTCTCGAACCGAGATTCAGTCCGTTGTGTTCATTGCCGATGAGCATGGTGCAGGACATAAAGGCAAGATTTGCCGTCAGGGAAGCAATACCGGCATAGAAAAAGTCCTCAATATCGGCATATCTCCATAGCTTGTCATACAGCCGAAACAGGATAAACACCAGGGAAAAGCAGATATTTTCCGCCAGCAGATCCCACAGAAAGACACTTTCATGACCGCTCAGGGAAAAGGTATTGCGGTTGATGGCAAACGAAATATAATAGGAAACATTCCACAGCAGAAAGTCACATAAAAACAACAGGACTTGTCTGTGCTTCTTCAAAATATTGTATATCCACATAATTCAATACTGTCCATTTCTTTTGGTAATACAAAGTCATTATATTACATTTTTTTCTAAAATACAATAGCAGTATCAGGTTATTTTTGAACGGAACCGTGCAGTGTAAAAGAAGAAAGACTGCTGTCAAAGGGTTGAGCAAGCTGAATGGTAATGGCGGAATTTTTTCCGTTTTGTTTGAAATCGGTGATTTCAAAGATTTTGTCCCATCCGATTTTATGTTCGCTGATGTTTTTCATCTGATAGAAGGTCTTGTTTTCGACCTTAAAGATACCTTCCTGAGAAAACAGCGATTTTTCATGGTTCGGACAGGAAAATTTCAGGGAATAATGTCCGTCAAGGGAGAGGGTAAGGGAACAGGCTGCCGTATTTTGTTCACACAAACTGCAATAAAGCGATTCGGCAGACCATACGGAAGGAGTATTCTCATCTGCGGCACTGATCAAATCGATCAGGACAGACATAGACTGAACTTTTTGAGCGGCATCACTGTAGTCAGACACAAGCTGATATTGTTTGAGAGCCGCACGGTAATTTTGATGGGCATAGTAAGCGTTGCCAAGAATATAGGTACATCTTTCAAGCTGCTGATCGGAATCTTTGTATCCTTTGATAAAGGTAAGCTCTTTAATGCCTGTTTCAAGGCTTTCCATGGTATTGGCAACAAGATTCCGCTGAGCCTGCTTGTAAATCATTTCAAAGCATTTTTCCGCTCTTTCAGAGGATTCCTCCCGTTCCACGATGGACATGAATCTGTCATAAGCCGCCATATAGTCGCCGCTGTTAAAGGCATTTTCAGCGATAAGCAGTTCAGAGAGCAGATATTGGTCATGTGAATCTCCATAGGAATCAATACTCTTGAAAAGTTCGGAAGCCTCTTCATATTGTCCCGCATGAAAGCAAGCGGCAGCTTTGGCATAGATGGATTTGGACAGAAAGGATTTGCTTTCCATAAAGCTTCCCAGCTCGGAAAATTCGGCAATCGCTTCATCGTATCGTTGTGTGTCAAAGTGATTGACAGCCTGATTGTATTTGAAATAGGGAATGACATAAAAGACAACGCCCAGTGTGATGACTCCGATAATGGCCAAAAGAGCAATCACAAAGACAATCCGTTTGTAGCTGCCCTGCATTTTTTGTTTTTTGAGCTGTTTTTTATAGTCACTGTTTCTTTTTTGAAGTTCTTCCCGTTCCATCCGAAGTTCTTCCTGGGTGGGCATAAAGGCAGGCTGGGAGCGGTGGAATTTCTGTTTTTGTTCGGTTTCAAAATCAGATTGCTTTGTAAGAGTGGACAAGTCGGAATTTCGTTTGAGCCAGGCCTGTCCGACACCGCAGTAAAAACATTCTTCTTCCTTGGCAAGATTGAAGCAGCCGCAGCCGCACATCCAATAGCTGTCTTTAAATACAGGCTGGAAAGAAAAAACAGAGTCATCAATATTTCCACGGGAACATATTTCGACAAATTGTTTATGCAGATCGCCCTGAACAGTGAAAATACTTTTCTGTTCGAGACTGGTATCAAAAGGATGATTGCTGTCATTGATCCATGTATCACCGTTTGTAGCGGAAACATTTTTCAGAACAAATTCCACACTTCTTGTCTGAGGATCGGGAATCGGCACACGTCTTTTATAGCCGAATTCTTCGTTTCTGGGCACATCAAATCCTGTATAGGCGACATCCGCTATACAGGCAATGGTCTGCCGCACGGCATCATAACAAATAATATCAAAGCAAACAGTTTTGATATTGTCGGGATGTACGTTCAGAAATTTGGCGGAAGCAAATAATTCCGCTTTATCGATATCCAGTGCAAGCATGGTTGAGCATAATGCAACGGGAGAACCTTCAAACCACAAATGTATATTTTTTTCTTCCAGAATCTTGATGTTTTCCTGTGCCATTTCCTCACTCCTTTAGAGCTTTTTTACAATTTTCAACTTATATTTTATTACTTCACAGCATATCTGTCAAGTTTTTACACGCAAAAATTGATTTGTTCATAATTTGTACAAACAAAATTAACAGAAATATGAATTTTACCAATGCTTCCTGTGATAATATAAATAGAATAGGGGAAAAATTTACCCGAAACCAAAAAATCGTTTGGATATTGAAAAATAACAGTGATTTTGCTATAATAAAGACTGTCAGGGGGTATGAATCATATGGAGTCTTGTTCACAGTTATATACCAGAAAAATTGTTGCTTCTCTCGTACACAGTCTTGAGCAGCGACACAGCGATATTCTTTTCGTAAAGCATTACAATACTTTGAATGTTCCTGTCGAGGATATACAGACAGCGGTTTCCAAAAGCAGCAGTAAAATTGAATTGTTATATCATGAATTCGGAGCCAGCCGTATGCAGGAAGCATATGAGCCGTTTTTGGGATGGGTGAAGCAGCTTTATTTTAAATTTTATTACAAGGTGCCTGTAGAGGAGTTTCTGGAAAAGGCGGATGTATATTACCAGAGCCGTTCCGCCATTCAAAGTTATATTATGACCGGTGAGTGTCAGAGAGATGAAGAAGTGATCGTGGTTGAGACAGAGTATGAGAAAAAACAGTTTGCGGATTCTCTGGCAAAGATTTTTTCCTATATCTCAAAAAAACATATGCTTCTTTTGGTGCTGAACCGTCTGCATCTTGCCGAAAATTCCACACTGAATTTTCTTTTGCAGTTTATACAGAAAACCTATACGAATTTGTCCCTGTTGGCAAATTATAATGAAGCATATTCTGTTCCTTCCTATACCGCTGAAACGTGGACAATGCTTGTCCGTAAAATAGAAGACCTGAACTATATGCTGGACTGGAATATGCAGGATGCCCAGACTTCTGCCAATATTACGGAGAGCTTTGAGCCTGTGATTTCCGATTTTCAGCAATATCTGGTACTCATCAATAATATGGTGCAGACGCTTGCCATCAAACAGGCAATGCATTACCTCAAAACCGTGCATACAAAAATCATTACCGAAAAAGTGAATCTGAGTGCCAAAAGCAGAGCAAAATTCTATACGCTTTATGCAACGGCGGCACTGTATGATATGAATATCACTACTTCTTTGATGATGTGTGACAAGCTGAAAAATGTCAACAACAAACATCCCAATATGCTTTATACTTTCCGTTATCACTATCTGCTGACACTGTGCGAGGTGTACGGGGGACAGCCGAACCTTGCCAAGAAAAATTCCGAGAAATGTATGAAGATCGCTCAGAAAAGCGGTTCCGATCGCTATATTTTTTCTTCACAGCTGCTGAAATATATCTGCAAGCTGGACGGCTTTAACAACTCTTACCGATGGGACAGAACGGTCGAAGGAGAAGAACTGGACGAATTTATCGAAAAAGCATTTGAATATAAAATGTATAATCATCTTGCCCACGTGCTGTTTTTCGGCTGCTGCAACGCCAAGGAAAACTTTGTGGATGACGCTGTCAAATGCGAGGAACAGGAAAGCTTTAAAAAAGCAATGTCCATCGCCAAAATGCTCAAGAATGAACGGCTGATCATTGCGGCATGGATGAAAAATGTTTTTCTGGCTCAGGGATATGGCTGTTTTGCCTATGTGGACTATTATTATAAAAAGTGTCTTGAAATTATCGAAGGACAGAATAACTTTTTTGAAGAGGCATCTATTTACAACGGACTGGGTTTCAACAGAATTGTCAGTGAACAGTTTGTGATTGCCAATGAATATTTCAATAAGGCACTGGATTTGTTCTATCAGCAGAAAAATACATACTATGTGGCAGAAACACTTTATAATATGGCAACGAATGCGATTCTTGCCGATAATTTCGATACGGCTTACAATTATCTGATTTACTGTATCAAGCTGCTGCGATCCATCAAGTACCAGAGAATGAGAGTCTGCAATATGTCCAAGCTGTACGGTATGATCGTCTATTGCAGCTATAAAATGGGAATCGAATACAATGCCCATTTCTATCTCAACAAGATGGAAAGAGTGATTTATCATATCATTCATTCCGATGATGAAAACAGATTTTTCCTTTGGGATGACGATATGTTCTTCTATTATTTTGTAAGCGGATTACTGGAAAAGTCCGATAGCATCGAAAAAGCACAGAAATATTTTGACCGGGCAAAATATCATATGTTTCGCAGTGAAGGACTGCTGTTTTTCGTGTATGCGATGTTTGCGGCAGAGCAGGCGGAGCTTTATCAGCTTCAGAACAAGCCCCAAATGGCAAAGAATATTCTGGAAAGCTGTATGGAATTCTGCAATAAGAACGGCTACAAGCACAAAGAAGAAATGCTGTTTGCAAAGCTTCACAAACAAACGCTGATTCCGAAACATATTCCGCTTCCGCTGAAAACAGTGGACAAGTATCAGATCGAAGAATTGGCACAGTATTCCGAAATGAAAATGATGCTGGCTGACAAAACAAAGGGTATTGATTTCCTTGTCGCATGGCAGGAACTTCTGAACAAGGAAAATTCTACGGTGCGTGATATTATTGAAAATTCCATGGTGACCATGCAGAACAACTATAATATTGACAGCATTATCTATGTGGAGATTGTGGACAGAAAACCCGTCATTCGCTATAACAGCAGTGAACTGGAGATTCAGGAGGAAACGCTGGAAGATGTAGCCTCTTATTTTACCAAGCATAAAAAAGAAGTGGTTGCTTCCCGTTTCGAGAGGGAATTTTATGAATACGGTGCGATATTATCTCTGTTTGGCATCAACAATATTGTATCATTTGCGTGTGTGCCGCTTTCACAGGGGGATGAACTGACCAGTTTTATGATTGCGTCAATTGAACTGCATGAAAATATGACGGGCGGTATCATTTTCCTTGACAGAAATGATTTGACAATCTTCAAATTCGCCCTCCGTCAGATGACAGATACCCTGTATCGTCTGAAAGCCCGTGACGAAATCAGTCAGATGAATAAAAAACTTCAGCAAAGTGCGGTCACAGACCTGCTGACAGGTCTGCTCAACAGACAGGGCTTCACCAAGAAAATTGATGATTATGCGGCTTTGGTACAGAAGGGCAAACGTGTCGATAGGTGTTTCACGCTGCTGTACATTGATTTGGATAATTTCAAATTCTGTAACGATACCTTTGGACATGATGTGGGAGATGAAATCCTGATTGCCTTTTCGAGAATGTTTGAGCGTGTTGTCAGAGACCAAGGCTACATTGTAAGGTATGGCGGAGATGAATTTTTGATTGTCATGCCGGATCATACCGTTAAAGAGGGCATTGAACTGGCAAAGGCAATCTATCGGGAAATTGACAAAAGTCATCACTTTATTCCCGAAATACAGGCAGCCGTTCAGGAACAAATTGATATTCCCGAAAATCATCGTGTGTCATGTTCGATTGGTATTGCCTATGAGGACAGCTACAATCAGGATTCGATGAATGTGGCTCTGAAACACGCCGATACGAAACTGTATGACGTTAAAAAGAATCAGAAATCCAATTACAGCGTCTGGAACAATGAATAAAGTTCTATTGCTGAAAGAAAGAGCAAATATTTTGTAAAATTTCTACAAATTTGAATTTTACCTCATATTTGTCGGTGTTGGTAATGACATCTGCTTCATTGCTGTCGAGGACAGTGCCGAGAGAGTTGTCCTGTGCGGCAGGAATACACAGGGCAGGATACAGCACACACCACCAGTTATGTCCGTTTCCCTGTCCGATGACAATGCGGAGAGTCTCATAAGTGCCGGCAGGCATGGTAAAGTTTTCATAAATGCGGGTGTCAAAGCTCATGCTGGTGACATAGGCATCTACCGGATAATCATAACCGTTCCGACGGACAAGCTCCTGTGCATAATCACGAAGCTTGTCCGTATTGTTTTTGGCGGCGGATACGGCTTCGTCACGGGTGCGGCAGTTTTGGAATAATTGTACGGTGTAGTCTAAAAGACCATCACGTACCTTTAATTTGAGCTGTTGATCCTGAATGGTGTCGGAGTTGGCGAGGATGTGCAGACGAAACACATCATTCTGCAAATTTTCGCATACACTGCAAAAGCCTGTCATGGAGAGCAGACAGGTGAGAAAAAATCCGCATAAAACCGCTTTTACAAAAAGTTTCATAACTATGTACCGTCCTTTTTGATGTGATATAAGGAATATGAACGGTTTTTATGTGTTTTATTCATGAAGCAAAAAAAGAAGCTCCGTTTTCAAAAGACATCTGGTCTTTGGAACGGAGTTTCTTTCTGTTATAAATTTTTTGATTTTTGGTGCATCTGGTAACAGGGTTTGTTTTCCAGAGAGTGCGTTTTGCTTTGTTGAGTGCTTTCTGCTGTTTCTTTGAGAGTTTCTCAAAGGGGACAAATTTTTCCATATACAAAACCTCTTTTCAAAATATGTTATAAAAGATATTATAAAGAGCGTTTTGTCATTTGTCAAGTCTGTGTTATTTCTGAATTGCAGCGGTTTCTGTCACGGGAGAAGGTGTCTCTGTATGTTCCACTGTCTGTACGGAGACAATGGCATCAGCCTCATCTTCGGTATCCGCAAATGACTTGTAGCAGAAGATGAAGGCGGGAATCATAAAGATGAATCCCAACTGTGCAATGGTGGCATTGGTGATGGTGTCGGTGGACTGGTGCAGCAAAGATGCCAGAGCCTTGACAACATCCGCAGAGTTCATGATAAAGGAAACACCGGCCGTTATCAGAAGAGCAATGCCAATCAGTCCGAAAATCAGACCGGAAATCAGAAACGGCTTATTTTTCATGGGGAAAAACCTCCTTTTTTAATAAAGTATGGCACCGTATTTTTGGGCAAGTGCAAGAAGTTTCGGTTCGTCAATATCACATTTTGTATCAATGATGAGCCTGCCCTGAAAATATCGCAGGGCTGCTTCAATGGCAGTGGCGTCATTGGAATGAATCACAAAGGGCAGCTTTGTCATATCGGCATTGTCGGCAAGACAGGAAGCGTCATCTGCGGAAGTCAGTTCAATATAAATGGCATTGATATTTTCGTCATCCAGATCAATCAGTTCATCTGCCATGCCGTAGCTGCAATACAGCGGCTCGGAAAGAGTCAGACTGTCGGAAAGAAAGAAAACCTCTCTGTCGGCAGCCGCAGCATAACTGTCTTTTAGGGTGTCGGGACTGTATCGGACAGGCAGGCTCTTCAAAAACACAATTTTGTGTTTTTGAATGTTGTCGGCAATGTCTATCAGGACAGAAGCACCGTTTTCTATGACAGCCTGTAATTGCTGTTCGGTGTCGGCCAGGGAATCAATGACAGCAATCAGAGGAATTTCTGCATGAGGGAAAGCCCTTTTGATGAGAGCGGTTTCCGCAGAAATACCATCTTTGCAGTAAATGCCAAAGGCAGCCGCCCCCAGTGCCTGTAAGGTGATAAGAGCCGCAATATAATCGGTATCATCTTCATTTTTACCCTCGTCGTCCACTTCCATGACAACGAATACGGGCAGTTTGGAAGTTTTGGCAGCCAGTACACCCGCACGCATATGCAGCAGATTTTTGTGATTTTTTAAAAGAATATATTGAGCACCGCCCTCTTTTAACAAAGCCATTTTTTCGAGATACGAAAAATAGCAGTCCTCAAAGGCAGGGCTTTTGTATTCAATTCTTCCTGTCTGTTTGTGAGTGATGACACCGCCTGTGGGAATATGTTCACCGCCTGTTTTCACACACATGGCGGTCAGTTCCGTGATAAAGCGGTTGAAATCCTCATCAAATCCCAGATCACGCAGTCTGCTGTGGCGGATGTCGCCTGTGGGAGAAAGAAGAGAATCCACTTTGTTTTCAACAGAAGACTGTTTAGCGGAAATCAGCAACGCAGGCTGACAGAGAATCCTATGTTCCGCACACACATCATCAGGATTGTCTTTGGTAATGTCACAGCAGGAGGCTTTTCCGTCAATGACAAACGGCAGACGATACGGAAATTTCATAGACCGCTCCTTACATGGATTCGGGGGCGGTGATTTTGAACATCCCCAGAATATTGGCAATCACCGTTCTGACAGCCAGGCAGAGTGCCAGACGAGCCTGCATCAAATCTGCATGGTCATTTTTAACGTGACACGCATTGTAGAATTTATGGAACAGAGTAGCCACATCATAGACATAGCGTGTGATTCTTGACGGATCATAGTTTTTGGCGGAAGTGATAATTTCTTCCGTAAAGGCAGAGAGTTTGTTGATGAGTTCGATTTCTTCGGGAGCCGTCAGCAGTGCATACTGTTCGTCTGTGCAGTCTGTGGGAGTGATACCGTTTTCAGCGAGGGCTTTCAGGATATTGCAAATTCTTGCGTGAGCGTACTGTACATAGTAAACGGGATTCTGAGAGGATTTTTCTACCGCTAAATCCAAATCAAATTCAAGGGGAGTATTGGATTCACGGAGATTGAAGAAAAATCTTGCGGCATCAATCGGGATTTCATCAAGGAGTGTGACAAGAGTGATCGCTTTTCCGCTTCTCTTGGAGAGCTTGACTCTTTCGCCGTCTTTGAGAAGGAATACCATCTGCATCAGAACGACATCCAGTTTGGAAGCGTCTACACCGAGAGCCGTCAAAGCAGCTTTCAGACGCGGTACATAACCGTGATGGTCGGCACCGAGAACATCAATCGCTTTGTCAAAGCCTCTTGTAACGAGTTTGTTGTAATGATAGGCAATATCCGGCACAACGTATGTCGGCAGACCGTTGGAACGTACCAGTACAAAATCTTTGTCTGCCCCGAATGCGGTGGCTTTGAACCATACGGCACCGTCCTGCTCATAGGTGTGACCTTTTTCTGTGAGGAGAGCTACAATATTTTTCACTGCTCCGCTGTTGTGCAGAGTGCTTTCCCTGAACCAGTTGTCATATTGGATTCTGTATTTGAGAAGGTCTCTTTCCAGACCTGCGATATTCAGGGGGAGAGCATAATCTACCAGAGCCTTTCTTCTTTCCTCGGAAGAAGTTTCCGTATATTTGTCACCGTTAATATCGGCAAAATTTTTGGCATGGTCGATAATATCCTGACCGTGATAGGCATCTTCGGGAAGTTCATATCCTTCTTTATAAAGCTGCATATAGCGAATTTCCAGAGAAGTGGCGAATTTTTCAATCTGATTGCCGGCATCGTTGACATAGAATTCCCTTGCCACCTGATAGCCTGCGGCATCAAGAACGCTTGCAAGTGTATCACCCAAGGCACCCCCACGGGCATTACCGATATGCATGGGACCTGTCGGGTTGGCAGAAACAAACTCTACGAGTACTTTTTTACCCTCACCGTAATTGCAGCGGCCATAGTCTTTTCCCTGAGACTTGATTTCTTTGAGAACGGACGTATAGAAAGAACGGTCATAAAAGAAGTTGATAAATCCGGGACCGGCGATTTCAAATCTGCCGAGATGGGTATTGTCAAGCACGATATTGTCGGTGATGATTTCGGCAATTTTTCGGGGAGCAAGACGGAAAGCTCTTGCGGATACCATAGCGGCATTGGTCGCCAAATCACCGTGAGAACGGTCAGCCGGTGTTTCAATGGTAAAAGCAGGGATTTCTGCATCTGCGGAGAGCAGACCGATAGACTGTGCTTTCTGAAAAGCGTTGATAATAGCCTGTTTAAGATGATTGATTGTCTGAATGGCAGTCGACATGGCTGTCAGCCTCCTTGATATTGATAATAAGTTCGTTGGAACTTGCAAGTTCCGACTGAACGTCGATAAGATAATGGACTCTGATTTCTCCGCCCTTGTCGTCAAGATCGATGTTGACGCTGTCGGTAAAGACACCCAGAGAAATCATGCCAAAGCTGGTAATATACTGGCATTTGTGACGGACACCTTTTTCCAGTATCAGATTATGACTTTCGGTGCCGCCTTTCATCACAGTGACAACATTGTCGGGCGATACTTTGACAGTTGTTCTGTAATGCTGTTTGGGATTGTTCATATCATATTCCGTGTAGGAAATATAGCGGCTGCCGTTTTTGGTCATATAGGCAGCACGGGTTTTCAGGTCAATGTTATCGGACTGGCCTTCAACAGTCTGTTTTCCTCTGACAGAGAGAATGTAATTTTCTTTCATTTTCTACTCCTTTTGCAGTTACAGGGTTATGTGATAGACATCATCTATGACAGCCTGACCGAGAAAAATCTGTGCAGTGCGTTTAAAGTCGTCCACAGTATCGCTGACATAGTAGGTACAATTTCCATGCGAATCGTTTTTATTGAGCAGTTTTTTCTGTGTGAGAACATCAGCGGCATAAAGAGCGGTTTCCCTGCCGGAGTCAATAAGAGTGACATTGTCACCGAGATAATTCTGGATGGCTTGTGCAATGATAGGGAAGTGTGTACAGCCGAGAATGAGTGTATCAATCTTTTTTTCTTTCAGTTGTCGGAGATACCTTTCCACAACAAGCTGCACAATGGGATCCTCTTCCGAAAGAAATCCGTTTTCGACCAGCGATACAAACAAGGGACATTTCTGCTGATAAACGCTGAGACGTTCGTCCTGAGCAAGAATGGCTTTTTTGTAGGATTCGCTGTTGACGGTGGCGGAAGTGCCGATCACACCGATAATGCCGTTTTTGGTAGCCCTGACGGCAGCGGCAGCCGTGGGGTTGACAACTCCCGTGAACGGTACGGGCAGTGTATCGCATAACCCTGTGGCAACAGAACTGACAGTGCCGCAGGCAGCAATAATCATTTTGACGCCCTTTGACAGAAGAAAGGAAGCGTCCTGTTCGGCATAGCGGATAATGGTGCGTTTGCTGCGGTTGCCGTAAGGAACACGGGCGGTATCTCCGAAATAGACGATATTTTCATGCGGGAGAACTTTTACAAGCTCTTTAACGGCAGTCAGCCCTCCCAGTCCCGAATCAAAAATTCCGATAGCATTGTCAGACATGGCATTACGACCTTTCAAATGCAAGATGGATCAGTTTTTCGACCAGTTCGCTGCCGTTGACATCAGAGGCAGCCATGAGTTTGGGATACATACTGATAGAGGTAAAGCCCGGCAGAGTATTGATTTCATTGAGCAGGACACGTCCGTCAGCCGTGACAAAGAAATCCACTCTGGAAAGACCGGTACAGCCAATGGCACGATACGCCCTGACAGCATTGGAACGGACTTTTGACATGATTTCTTCACTGATGCGGGCAGGAATGAAAAGCTGTGAAGCAGCATTGTTATATTTGGCATCATAATCATAGAATTCGCTGGCAGGAGCGATTTCGCCTGCAATGGAGGCGACAGGCTCATCATTGCCGAGAACGGCACACTCCACTTCTTTTCCTGTGATGGTCTCTTCAAACAAAATGCGGTCATCTTCTTTGGCGGCGACAGCAATGGCTTTTTTGAGAGCCTCACGGTCGGCAGCTTTGCTGATACCCACAGAAGAACCGGCATTGGACGGCTTGACAAAAATCGGATAGGGGAGCTTTGCTTCAATGTCAGCAATGCACTGTTCGGGATTTTTGGTATAGTCGCTTGCATAGCACCAGGTAAAAGCAGCCTGATCAATGCCAAGGCTTTCAAAAATGGTATTGGCAACAATTTTGTCCATACAGTCGGCTGAAGCAAGCACGCCGCAGCCCACATAAGGAAGTCCGGCAAGTTCCAGCAAGCCCTGAATGGTACCGTCTTCACCGTTTTTGCCGTGCATGACAGGGAATACGGCATCTAATTTGATAATCTTGCAGCAGCCCTCTGTGATGACGACCAGACCTTTGATAGAGGAATCCGGTGCAATGAATGCCGCTTTATTGTTGGTGTCGTTTTCCCAGGAACCGTCCTTGATGGCATCAGTACCGCCTGAGTAAAGCAGCCATCTGCCCTGCCTGGTAATGCCTATCATAAGAACCTCGTATTTGTCAGCGGGAATCTGGTTGATAACATAAGCCGCAGAAACTCTTGAAATTTCATGTTCGGAAGACTGTCCGCCAAAGATGACGGCAACACGTTTTTTCTCCATAAATATCCTCTCCTGAAAAAATAATATACATCTTATTGCATTTTATTATCATATCACAGATTTTATTTTCATGCAATTCCCATTTTGCAGGATAAACACCGTCATAATTGAGAACTTGAAGAACTTCAGGGGAAGGTTTTGTGCAAAATGCCGAATATTACCATAAATTTATGTAAAATACGAAAAAACACTTGATTTTTGTAACAGATGATGTTATTATCAGTAAGGATTTGTTACAAATTTGAAATCTTTTTCCAGTATAGTTAAAAAATTGTAAATCAAAAAACGTTTTATCGCAAGAAACGAAGGGAGCTTTTCAAATGAAAATCGTAAAAAAGTGTCTGGTAATCTTTTTAAGCCTGACTATCGCACTTCTTACAATGGTAATAGGAACAACTCCTGCCTCCGCTCAGACAAGTTCCAATATCGGTTTGTGTGCCCACTGTTTCACAGCCTACAGAGAGTGCTGGAGCTATGTATGGGGAGCCTCCTCATACGGAGCAGTAGACTGTTCCGGACTGATCTGGAGCTACAACGGTGTGGGCGGTATCAGAACAGATATGCTGTCTGCGTCCAGTGAATGGGGATATGTATACAATGGTGTTCCGAACATTCATGGCCTCGGTCTCCATCATCCCGGTCACGTAGGCGTATATGTAGGTTCGGGCATGGTCATAGATGCCCAAAGTCCTCAATACGGCATTGCTTATCATAATCTGAACAGCGGTTCATGGGTAGAGTGGTTTAAAATTGCAGGCGTATCTTATCCCTATCAGGGTTGGGTACTTCTCAACGGTGAATCCTTCTACTATGAAAACGGTGAGTATCTCGTGAATACTTCCAGAGAACTGGACGGTGTGGTTTATACCTTTGACGGAGCGGGCGTATCCAATATCGCACCGCCTGACAGTGCCTATGAAGCAACAGACTATTCCGATGCCATCAGAGAACAGCCTGTGAATTACTATGAAGAGCCTGTTTATACGGAAACTTACAATGATTACTACGGCGATACAAACGCTCAGCAGGAAGCATCCTATGAACCGGAGCCGAGCATTGAGCCGGAACCGCAGCCGGAGCCGAGCGTTGCGGAAGAGCCGAGTGTTGAACCCAGCAAGGAAGAGTCCAAAAAGGAAGAATCGAGCAAAGAGGAATCTAAAAAGGAAGAATCCAAAAAAGAGGAATCCAAGGCAGAAGCAAAAAAGGAAGAACCTGAAAAAGAGCCTGAAACAATCATTGAAATTATTGCAGAATACGGCTATGAGGATGACGAAACAAGCAAAACGGTTTCTTCTATCCAGACAAGACTGTATGAGCTTGGTTATCTTCAGGAAAAAGCAGACGGTTATTACGGTGAAACAACAGTCAATGCTGTGAAGCTGTTTCAGAGCAGAAATGACCTCGAAGTGACAGGTCAAGTTGACGACAAGACCAACAAGACACTGAAATCCAACAAAGTGGAATCCAATTTCAGTATTCTGAAAAACGGTTCCTTTGATGAAGGACTGACAATCCCTGTCACAGCACTTCAGACCAGACTCGTAGAACTGAAATATTACTATGATGATGTAACCGGTTTCTATGGAGAACTGACAGCCAGTGCCGTCAGACAGTTCCAGAAAGACAATGAAATGAAAGTAACAGGCATTGCAGATGTCGATACACAGCTGAGTATTTTCAGCAGCAAGGCAAAGAAAAATCCTAATGCCGGAAGTGCTGTTTACGGCAGCAGCGGTGCCATGATTACCAAATTGCAGAAAAGATTGATTGAACTGCGTTATCTTTCCGGTATCGTCAGTGAAAAGTTTGATGATGCAACGCTGGAAGCCGTTCATGCTTATCAGAAAGCGTCCGGCTTGAAAGAAACCGATTTGCTGACACCCGAACAGCTGGAAGTCCTTTATTCCGACAAAGCAGTCAGATCCCCTGACTATGACGTTCTCAAATATGGCTATGCAGGCGATGATATTGCACAGCTCCAGTCCAGACTGGCAGCTCTGAAATATTATGACGGCAAAACCTCAGGCGTCTACAGTAATACCGTTGTAGCAGCCGTTGAGAAATTCCAGAGTGACAATGATATGGATGTCACAGGCAATGCTGACGAGGCAACACAGAACCTTATCAAAGCCGAAGCTCAGAGACAAACAACTCATGTCGGTGAAGAACTGATTCTGAAAACAGCTACCATCACAGATGATGCTCTTGCCGGTATCGCTGACAGCAGAAGCATTGAGCTTTCTCTGAATGATCAGGCTACCGCTGATACGGATCCCGTACAATCCACCATTACATTGAGTGCAGTATTTGTGGGAGCCTCTGCTCTGATGATTATCTTTACCAAAGGTCTCAAAAGAAAAAGCAAGGCCGCTCAGAAAAATAAATAATATACTGATTGAGGAAGAAATCTGAAAAGGTTTCTTCCTTTTTTTGCCTGGAGAAAGATAACGAAATTTGCGTATTTTCGACACCATGAATATGTTACGATAAATTGCTGATTTTCGGTCAAAATGTTACAATCGTTCCTGAAAAGAAAAAATATTTAAAAAATTAACAATATTTCATAAAAAGTATTTCAAAAACACTTGAAATTTATCCAAAATTAAGCTATTATATAAGTATATAAATAGAAGTTTTTGTATAAAGGAGTTGTTATATATGCAGCTTGGCAATGATGGATTGAATGAGCGTTCTGATCTTGATCTGTTTCACAGCGGTGAGCATTATCATGCTTACAAATATCTCGGTGCCCACAAGGAACACCGTGACGGCGTGGATGGCGTGATGTTCAGAACATGGGCACCAAATGCCAAAACCGTTTCGGTTGTCGGAACTTTCAACAACTGGGATCGCAATGTCCACAGAATGAACAGAATTTCTGACGGAGGCGTTTGGGAATGTTTTATTGCCGATATTGTAGATACTTATGCGATTTACAAGTACAGTATTGAAACATTTGATGATGTCTGCGTGATGAAGTCGGATCCGTATGCTTATCACTATGAGACACGTCCCAATAATGCATCTGTATTTGTCGATCTCGACGGCTACGAGTGGCATGACCAGAAATGGCAGAAAACCAAGGCGGAACATGAATCCTACAGCAGTCCGATGAATATCTATGAAATCCATGCAGGTTCATGGAGAAAATACAAGGACGGTAATTATTTTTCTTACAGCAAGCTGGCTGATGAACTGATTCCCTATGTCAAAGATATGGGCTATACACATATTGAATTGATGCCTGTAACAGAATATCCGTTTGATGCGTCATGGGGCTATCAGGTAACAGGCTATTTTGCCATTACATCCAGATATGGCAGTCCATGGGATTTCATGGACTTCGTGGATAAGTGCCATCAGGCAGGAATCTCCGTTATCATGGACTGGGTACCGGCTCACTTCCCGAGAGATGCTCACGGTCTGGCACGTTTTGACGGAACTCCCTGCTATGAGTATGCCGATCCCCGCAAGGGTGAACACAAGGACTGGGGTACACTGGTATTTGACTACGGCAGAAATGAAGTTGTCAGTTTCCTGATATCCAGTGCAATTTTCTGGATGGATTATTATCACATTGACGGACTGCGTGTCGATGCTGTTGCCTCCATGCTGTACCTCGATTACAGCAGACGTGACGGTGAATGGGTTCCCAATAAATTTGGCGGTAAGGATAATCTGGAAGCGGTTGCGTTCCTCCATAAGCTCAATGAAGCGGCTTTCAAATATTATCCGCAGGTACTGATGATTGCAGAAGAGTCTACGGCATGGGCGAATGTTTCCAAACCTACATATATGGGCGGTCTGGGATTCAACTATAAGTGGAATATGGGCTGGATGAATGATATGCTCCATTATATTTCCCTCGATCCGCTTTACAGACCATTTAATCATGACAATCTGACATTCTCGTTCTTCTATGCATTCTCCGAAAACTTTATTCTGCCGATTTCACATGACGAGGTTGTATACGGAAAAGCATCCCTTATCAATAAAATGCCCGGCAACTATGAACTGAAGTTCAAAGGCGTGAGAACATTTATCGCATACATGATGGCACACCCCGGCAAAAAACTGACGTTCATGGGTACGGAGTTCGGTCAGTTCAAGGAGTGGGACTATGCGTCCGAACTGGATTGGCTGCTGCTGGAATATCCTGCACACAACGATCTGAAAAACTTCTTCAAGGCTGTGAACCATTTCTATATTGAAAACAGTCCTCTGTGGGAGGTTGACTATTCATGGGAAGGCTTCTCATGGATATCCAATGACGACTATACACAAAGTGTTATCTCTTTCCGCAGAATCGACAAGAAGGGTAAGGAAATTATTGTCGTCTGCAACTTCCAGCCAATGCTCAGAGAAAATTATCGTATCGGTGTACCGGTAGACGGCACTTACAGCGAAGTTTTCAACACGGAATGGTCGGAATTCGGCGGTTCGGGTATCTCTAACGGTACAGCGATTGTTTCCGATGAAGTGGCAATGCACGGCTTTGAACAGTCAATTTCCCTGACACTTCCGCCAATGTCTGTGATGTACTTCAAGTGTATCCGCAAAAAGCCGAAGAGAAAGCCTAAAAAGACAGACGAAGCAGGTGCGGAAACCACTGCCAAGAAAAAAACAACCAAAAAGAAAACAACCAAAAAAGCAGATGTGGCTGACACAACAGCAGAGCCTGTTGTAACGGCTGAGGAAGAAAAGCCCAAGAAAAAAACAACCAGAAAATCAACCAAAAAGGCAAAAACCCAGGAAGAATAAATGTATTGATAACAGCAGTCCGTGGCAGAGCGGACTGCTGTGAAAATAAAAAAATTATCAAAATTGTTTTTTATCAAAAGGAGGACATTCGTTATGTATCCAAAGCAAGAAGTAGTAGCCATGCTGCTGGCCGGCGGACAGGGCAGCAGACTTGGTGTACTTACTCAAAAGCTCGCAAAGCCTGCCGTGCCATTTGGCGGCAAGTACCGTATTATTGACTTTCCGCTTTCCAACTGCGTGAATTCCGGTATTGAGGCAGTCGGTGTTCTGACACAGTATCAGCCCCTTGTATTGAATGAGTACATCGGCAGCGGTCAGCCATGGGATCTTGACAGCATGAACAGCGGTGTCAGCGTACTTTCCCCTTATCAGCAGATCAAGGGTACAGACTGGTACAAAGGTACTGCCAATGCTATCTATCAGAATATCAACTATATCGACAGATATAATCCCGATTATGTTGTCATCCTCTCCGGTGACCATATCTATAAAATGGATTACTCCAAAATGATCGCTTTCCACAAGGAAAACAATGCGGACTGTACGATTGCCGTTATTGATGTGCCTCTTGCCGAGGCTTCCCGTTTCGGTATCATGAATACCAATCCCGACGGCTCTATCTATGAGTTTGAAGAAAAACCAAAGCATCCGAAAAGTACCAATGCTTCTATGGGTATCTATGTATTCAGCTGGAACAAGCTCCGCAAATACCTGATTCAGGATGAGGAAGAAGAAGGTTCCGAGCATGACTTTGGTAAAAACGTCCTTCCGAGAATGCTGGAGGACGGTCAGAGAATGTTTGCCTATCAGTTTGAAGGCTACTGGAAGGATGTCGGAACGATTGACAGTCTCTGGGAAGCCAATATGGATCTGCTTGATCCGAATGTACCGCTTGACCTCACAGACGAGTCTTGGAAAATCTATTCCAGAAATCCTGTTGTACCGCCGCAGTATATCGGAGAGGGTGCCAAAATACAGAACTCTCTGGTAGGAGACGGCTGTAATATCAGCGGTGACTTGGAATTTTCGATTCTCTTCTCCAATGTAGTAGTAAAAGCCGGTGCAGTGATAGAAGATTCGATTATCATGCCGGGCTGTGTCATTGAAGAGGGTGCGGTTGTAAGATATGCTATCGTTTCCGAAAATACTGTCATCGGCAAAAATGCCGTTGTCGGTGCAAGACCGGAAGATATTGAAAATAAGGATGAATGGGGCATTGCCGTTGTGGGCGATAACCTCAAAATCGGTGCAGGTGCCAAAGTCGCACCGAAAGCAATGGTTTCACAAGATATAGAGGAGGTAAAATAATCATGCGTGGTAACAGAATATTGGGAATTATCTTCTCTAATCTCCATGAAAAGCTCATCAGCGAGATCACTGAGAGAAGAACAATGGGTGCCGTACCGTTTGGCGGCAGATATCGTCTGATTGACTTCCCTCTTTCAAATATGGTCAACTCCGGTATCAATAAAGTAGGCGTTCTGACAAAATCCAACTATCAGTCTTTGACAGACCATCTCGGTACAGGTAAAGCATGGGATTTGTCCAGACAGCGTAACGGTTTGTTTATTCTTCCGCCGTTCATGGATCCGTCCGACTATGCGAACAGAGTATCGACTTTCCGTTCCATCATGCCGTTTTTGAAGAATTCTCCCGAGGAATATGTGGTGATTTCGGACTGTGATGTTATCTGCAATATCGACTATCAGAAAGTATTTGAAAAGCATCTCGAAAACGGTGCCGACATTACACTGGTATACAAGAGAGCTCCTCTTCCCGAAAAACTGCATGATCCGATGGTGTTGTCCTTTGATGCAAGGGGCAAGGTGACAGATGTGCTTGTCAGCCCGTCTATTTCCGGCACTTGCAGCTTCTATATGAATATCATGCTCATCAAGAGAGAACTGCTGATAGACCTTGTCAATAAATGCGTCAGCAAGAATACCATGAATTTCAAGCGTGACATGATTCAGGGTGAATACAACAGCCTTAATATCTATGGCTATGAATTCAAGGGCTTTGCTCCGATCATTACATCACCGAGCGAGTACTTCAATGCGAACATGGCACTCATGAACAGTGAAGTACGTGAAGATCTGTTCAGAGGCGACCGTCCGATTTATACAAAAGTAAGAGACGATATGCCCACAAAATATGGTCTGGAGTCCAAAGTTAAAAATTCTTTGATTGGCAGCGGCTGTACAATTGAGGGTGAAGTGGAAAACTGCGTACTCTTCAAAGGCGTTCACATCGGCAAGGGAACCAAGGTTTCCAACTGTGTGATCATGCAGGATACCAAAATCGGTCAGAATTCCGGCCTGAGCTATGTGATTGTGGATAAAGACGTGACTGTCCGTGATGAGAAAACACTGGCAGGACAGCTTTCCTATCCTGTCTACATCAGCAAAGAGAGCGTTGTTTGATAAAAGAGCGGATGGTGGAGAGTGGAATGTGGGATTGTCGGAAATTCCGCATTTCCATGCTCCGCTTGTTAAAATATCAAAAATTTGGGGGTGTGTGAATGAAGTGTCTGTTTGTGACAAGTGAGGCACAGCCTTTCGCAGCGTCAGGCGGTCTTGCCGATGTTTCAGGCTCTTTGCCGCACGCATTGAGACAGCGTTTGATCGGCTGTCGCATTGTAATGCCGCTTTATGACGAGATTCCCGAAAGTCTGAAAGAAAGTATGCGTTTTCTGACAAGCTTTTCGGTTCCCGTTTCATGGAGAAGACAGTACTGCGGTGTGTTTGAAGCACGTTATAACGGTGTCATTTACTATTTCCTTGACAATCAGTATTATTTCAAGCGTCAGGGACTTTACGGACATTATGATGATGCGGAAAGGTTTGCCTTTTTCTCCAGAGCAGTGCTGGAAATGCTGCCGTTTGTAGACTTCAAGCCCGACATTATCCACTGCAATGACTGGCAAACAGCATTAGTGCCTACCTACTATAATTTATTCTATTCACAGTATGACTGGTATAGGGGCATTAAAACGATCTTTACGATACATAATATCCAGTATCAGGGCAAATATGGTCCCGAACTGTATGAAGAGGTTGTCGGTATTCCACCGCACGGACGTTCCATTCTGGACTGTGACGGCTGTATCAATTTTATGAAGGGTGCGATTGAAACAGCCAACCGTGTCACAACGGTAAGTCCCAGTTATTCATGGGAAATCCGTGATCCGTGGTTCTCACATGGTCTGGATTCCATTCTCAATGCGAGAGCGTGGAAAATCAGGGGAATTCTGAACGGTATCGACAATGCTTCTTATGATCCGGCAACAGATATTCAGCTATATGAACATTATCATGCGGATGACCTGTCGGGCAAGGCGGTCAACAAGAGAAAATTGCAGGAACGTCTTGGCTTGGAACAGAATGCGGAAGTTCCAATGATTGCCATGGTGACGAGACTCGTCTCTCATAAAGGACTTGACCTTGTGAAAGCCGCTCTTGACCAGTTAATGCGGGAAGAGTATGTGCAGTTTGTGATACTTGGCTCAGGTGACTGGGAATATGAAAGTTTCTTCCGTACCATGCAGGAGAGATATCCGGGCAGACTTTGTGCGTGTCACGGATTCATCCCGGAGCTTTCCAGAAAAATCTATGCCGGTGCAGATATGTTCCTGATGCCGTCAAAGGCAGAACCTTGCGGTCTTTCACAAATGATTGCTCTCCGCTACGGCACAATTCCGATTGTGCGTGAAGTAGGCGGTCTGCGTGACTCCATTCAGGACAGCGGTACAGGTGAGGGCAATGGTTTCACTTTTAAAAACTATGATGCGATGGATATGCTGGCATGTATCAGACGTGCCATTGCAGGCTACTGGCAGCGTGACGGATGGCAGGTGCTTGTCAGACGTGCCATGAACTGCGACAACAGTTGGGGCCGCTCTGCAACAGAATATATCAACCTTTACCGTGAAGTAATCAACGAAGGCTGACAGAATAAAAATATGCAGTCATACTTTCACAAAGCATGGCTGCATTTTCTTGCCTGCGGCACAGAACAGTGAAATATTTTATTGCTATTTGCACAAATATTGATGGAAAATTATTATATAATTTTAAGATTATCAAATAAAAATAAAAAGTGATGTTTATTGTAAAATTGTTATAAAATAAAGAGAAAAAAGGTGAAAATATGTATCATCTGCCAAGATTGAGAGAAGTGAGACTCATGAAAAATATGAAGCAAAAAGATGTCTGTGCTCTGCTGAACATGAAACAGTCTCAATACAGCCGCTATGAATCCGGTGAAGATGAAATGAAAATCGGTACGTTTATCGAAATCTGCGAAGCACTGGGTGTATCAGCGGATTATCTTCTGGAATTGTCTGATGAACAGCCGATAGTTGCTGTGTGAAATGGTGCAGAAACCACAGCCGCCCCTGATGAAAAAGGGGCGGTGTTTTTATTTGTACAAATTCCGTAAAATATAAAAAAAGATTTGCAATTAATGGGTATTTGGAATATAATAGATTTGTACAAGACTTGAAGCGGAGAGTGGATAAAATGGAAATGAACCGAAAAAATATGCTCAGAATCTTTTTTTTGGCAGTATGTATCATTCTCGTTTTTTTAGGCTTTCAGCATCTGGATATTGTTGGCTCATTCCTGCTGTGGCTTCTGCAGATACTGGTACCGTTTATTATAGCAGGGTGTTTTACATTTTTTCTGAACGTACCCCTCAATGCGATTGAACACAGGCTCTTCCGCAGAAAAGACGGACAGCCTCCGGCCGGTTGGAAAGCCAAACTGAAAAGACCGATTGCGATTACTATGTCTATCAGTCTTTTTGTGATGATTATCGGAGTATTCCTGCTGATCATTATTCCCGAAATCACCAACAGTATGCAAAAAGTTATCAACTCGATTCCCACCGCCTTTGATGAATTTCAGTACTGGCTGAAGGACATGAGCAACCGTTATGACTGGGTAAAACAGATTGTGGATAATATCAATATTGACTGGGATTCCATGAGAGTGAATATTATGAATCTGCTCACGAACAACGGCTTTGACTTTTTCAGTTCTACCATGAATTTCCTCAGCTCGATTACAAAAGTGCTGACTTCCGTGATCGGTGCGGCAGTGAATATCTTTCTGGGATTGGTGATGGCAGTGTATGTTCTGGCGAAAAAGGAAAAAATATCTTCGGATATGAAAAAACTGCTGTATGCCCTGTTTCCGGTCAGGGCAGTGGATTATATTGTCGAAGTAGGTGCGATGACAAACCGTTCATTTTACAACAGTATTACAGGACAGATGATGGAATGTGTCATCATTGGTTCTTTGACAGGATTCGGCATGGCAATTTTCGGATTTCCGTATGCGGCACTGGTAGGTGTCCTGATTGCCGTCTGTTCATGGATCCCCATGTTTGGAATTGCCATAGGAACAGCGATCGGTGCCTTGTTTATTCTGACAGTCAATCCCATTCAGGCAATCTGGTTTGTGGTATTCATGATATGCCTGCAGCAGATAGAGGGCAATTTGATTTATCCGAGAGTAGTGGGTTCCAATGTCGGCTTGCCGCCAATTATCCTGATTTCCGCCATTGTTTTGTTCAGCGGCTTTTTCGGGATCATTGGTCTGTTGGTCAGTGCCCCTGTTACATCTGTACTGTATACACTTCTCAGACGCTTTGTATACAGCAGAATCAAAGAACGTGACATTGCAGAGGAAAAATATGCTTTGAAGAGCTTTGAAGAAAGCAGCTATCAGCCCAAAAGAGTCAAGCCTTTCACAAAACAGGACAACAAAGTAACAGATATGCTGACTAAAATCAAGCAGAATATGAAAAATAAGAAATAAGCAAAAAGAGCCCGGCAGAAATTTCTGTCGGACTCGATTTTTTTATAAAACGGTTCTTTTCTTTTGTCTGCGGTAGAGCAGATAGGCAATGCCTGCGGCTCCCAGTGTCAGAATAGAGGTGGCAGTCAGTATCAGAGCGGCATTGCGGTGAGAGGAGTCCGGTTGAAACTCCTCCGGCAATGCGTTCTGCTCGTCATACATACAAATTACATAAGCAGGTGTTTCCGTATATTCTGCCGGTGCATAGTGGATGGCTTGGATGAGTTTCATTCCCTCGGGTATGTCGGCAGCAGGAATATTGTAAGGCTGTCCGATTTTGTCAGTCAGGGTTTCCGATGACAAAAATGTGCCGTCAGCTTTCAGGGAAATCACATGAATCGTACCGCTGTATTCTGTGGTGTCGTTCCGAATCCAGACAGTGCCTTTGACGGAATAGGTTTTATCGGAATTGCCGAATGTTACATACATATTGTCAAGGTCGCCTGCATCTTTGACAGTGACAGTATACCAGTTTTCACCAAGTTCCGTATCGGGTTTCATGGTTTCATTGGCATATTCTTTGATATTGCTGTCGATTTGTCTGTAAAGACGGGCATTGACAGGCTTTTCGGAAAAGTAATGTACAATCAAATCTGTTTTTGATTTTGGAATATAGTGATAAGTGACAGTAATATTCTCTTTGCCTGCCGTTCCTGCGGCATTGGCAGGGAATTGAGTCACATCAAGTTCCATACCGTCAATATTTTTGATTTCTGCCAGATAGTCATTCCCTTCTCTGAATAACTGAACAAAAGCAGGAGCGGCTTCTTTGTCACCGTTTCCCAGAAACTCATTTCCGGCTTGCAGATAGTTGACGGTCAGACGGCAGATATTGCCGTCAAATTTTTTGCAGTGGTAGGTGACAGTCTGACGCTCTTTTGTAAAAGTGCCCTCTGTATTGCCTGAAACGCTTTCGAGGTCGTAGGAAATACGAATCATATCATCACAAACATCGGACAGACTGTAAGCAGAGCCTTCCTTTCCCTTGACGGTTTTGGAGAAAATTATTTCACCGCTGTCCGTATCTTTGTATTCGGCTTTGACGGCACAGCTTTGTGTGGGAATGACCAATTGATCAAAACTTTCCTTATCCACTAAAATCATAGCGGAACGTGGGGGAAGGGTAATTTCCGTTCCCGTCACTGTTCCGAGATCCGTCACACCGGCTTCGGATTTGTCGGCAATGACAGTCCATTGTTTGGGCAGAGCTTTGCCGTCTTTGGGAAGCAGTACCGCTGTTGCGGAAGTATCGTTGGCATTGACGGCAACGGCAATATATTTCCATTCGGTATCAGGTGTCAGAGTATTTTCCAGTGTGTAGGCAATGATGCCTTTATCCGTGTCGGAAAATTGTATCAGCTTTGCGGAAGTAGTGGCAGGATCCCTGAACGGCTTGAAATTTTTGCGGATTTCAATCAAGCCTGCATAATAAGACACTAAATCCGCATATTCTTTGACATGATTCCAGTCAAGCTTGTTAATGCTGTCGGGAGATACATAGCTGTTGTCATCACCCTGCTTTGTACGGGCGAATTCCTCGCCTGCCTGCATGAAAGAAATTCCCTGAGAGGTGAGTGTGAGAGCGGCAGCCATTTTATTCATATCGACCAGTGTTTCATCACGTTTGTCATAGGACATATCATTTTTCACGGAAAGCACTAATTTGTCATAAAGTGTGTAGTTGTCATGAGCGGAAGTATAGGAGACTGCCTGAGAGGGCTGATTTGCCCAGATGTTTGTCAGTGTATTGGCAGTGATCCCCGCCTGTAAGGAAGCTTTTTCACTGCCGTTCTGAATAAATCCCTCTTCAAGAGCATTGAATACATGACCTTTGACGGCATCCCTGAAATTGTCATTGAAAGCACCGATTCTGTTGTCAAGTTTTTGGATGTTGGACTTGACACAGGTATCAACAGATGTACCCAGAGCACCGCCTGTCCAAGGTTCTCCGTACATGATAATTTTGCTGCCGTCTTTTACCTGAGTGTCGAGAGCCTTGCGGATACCGTTCATGGTTTCCACGTCATGAACGCCCATCAGGTCAAAACGGAAACCGTCAATATGATACTCATTTACCCAATACAGAATAGAGTCCGTCATGAATTTTCTGTACATGAGATGTTCGCTTGCGGTTTCATTGCCGCAGCCCGAACCGTCGCTGAGTGTACCGTCAGGTTTTTGTCTGAAATAGTAATCGGGAACGGTATTGTCGAACCAACTGCCTTTGGCGGCATACATATGATTATACACAACATCCATAATCACACCGATACCGGCATTGTGCAAAGCCATGATCATTTGTTTGAATTCATTGATACGGACATTGCCGTCAAACGGATCGGTAGAATAGGAACCCTCGGGAACATTGTAATTTTTCGGATCATATCCCCAGTTGAACTGTCCGGAAGCCGTGTCGGACTCGTCAACGGTAGCATAGTCATAAACCGGCAGAAGCTGTACATGAGTGACACCCAACTGTTTGAGATACTCAATGCAAGTGGGGAATTTGCCTTCTCCGTTCAAAGAGGTGCCGTTTTCGGTAAAGGCAAGATATTTTCCCTTGTTTTTATCGGAAATGCCCGAAACTTCACTGACAGAAAAATCTCTGACGTGTACTTCCCAGACAACCGCATCTGTGGGATTGTCACAGAGAATATGTTTGTCTTTGTCCCAGCCCTGCGGATTGGTGCCTGCAAGGTCAACGACCATGCTTTTGTTGCCGTTCACGCCTGCGGCTCTGGCATAGATATCAGCGGTTTCCCTTGTGACACCGTCCACTGTCACAAGATAGGTATAATACATATTTTTCCGGTCGCCGTTGAGAGTAATACTCCAGACACCCTTATCCCCTTTGGTCATAGAGGTGACGGAAAGCTCTTTTGACGAACTGCCTGTTTGATAGAGTTTCAGAGCAACACCTGAGGCAGATGGTGCCCATACTTTAAAGGTAGTGGAGCTTTTGGAATAGACTGCTCCCAGGTCATTGCCGGAATATGCCTGTTCATCAAGGACATGGGCATATTTTGAAGTGTTGTTTTCGCCTACAGCGTTTACCATTGTCATATTACCTCCCAGAAATGTTGTCAATGCAAGAATACAGCTGAAGATTTTTTTGAATTTCAGCAATGAATATCCCTCCAGATTCGTCATTGATAGTTACTATTTTATCATATTTTGATATAAAATTACAATGGTTTTTAAAAAAATTATCTAAAAATACAAAAACAGAGCGGTTTATTGAAAAATAAATCGCTCTGCAAACATCATTGTGCATTATGCATTGTGCATTATTTAATGACTCTGAAACGGATAACACCGTCGATAGCCTTGATAGCTTCAACAGCGGCATCTGTTACATCATTGGCAGTGTCGAGCATGGAATAGGAATAATCCTTTCTGGACTGATTAGCCATTGCCTCAATGTTGTTGCCGCTTTCGGAAAGCTTGGCAGAGATAGAACTAATCATGTTAGGAATATTCTTGTGGATAACGCAAACTCTGGCGGCACCTGTTCTGGGCATTGCGACAGCGGGCATGGTGACAGAGTTCTTGATGTTGCCGTTTTCAAGGAAGTCCTTGATTTCGTCGGCAGCCATCTTTGCACAGTTGTCCTCGGATTCGGGAGTAGAGGCACCAAGGTGCGGCATAGCAATCACGCCCTCTTCACCGAGAATGTCATCTGTTGCAAAGTCGGTGACATAAGCAGCAACCTTTTTCTCTTTGAGAGCCTTGAGAACATCGGCAGACACAGCAAGATCAGCTCTGGAGAAATTGAGGATGCGGACACCGTCTTTCATTTTGGCAATGTTAGCCTCATTGATAACGCCCTTTGTATCGGGAGTGAGCGGAACGTGTACGGTGATATAATCACTGGCAGCGAATACTTCATCAAGCGTATTCACATGCTTTACTTTTCTGGAGATAAGCAAAGCGTGGTCAACGGAGAGGAACGGATCGTAGCCGACAACATCCATCCCCAGAGCAACAGCCGCATTGGCTACCAGAATACCGATAGCACCCAAGCCGATAACACCCAGTGTTTTTCCGGAAATTTCGGGACCTACAAACTGGCTTTTGCCTTTTTCTACCATTTTACCGACAGCGTCACCGTTGCCTTTGAGTGTTTTTGCCCATTCGATACCGTCAACAACTTTTCTGGAGCTGAGCAGGAGACCTGTTACAACCAGTTCTTTTACAGCGTTGGCATTGGCACCGGGAGTATTGAATACAACGATACCCTTTTCTGTGCACTTGTCAAGCGGAATATTGTTTACGCCTGCACCTGCTCTTGCGATAGCGAGGAGGCTTTCCGGCAGTTCCATGTCGTGCATAGCGGCAGAACGAACCAGAATCGCATCGGGATTCTGCATGTCATCTGCTACTGCATAATTGTCACCCAGTCTGGAAAGACCGATTTTAGAAATCTTGTTGAGTGTCTGAACATTAAACATTGTAATTCACCCTTTATCTAAAATTAAGCATTTGTTTTTTCAAATTCGCCCATGAACTGAACGAGTTTTTCAACGCCCTCAACAGGCATAGCGTTGTAGATGGAAGCTCTCATGCCGCCGACGGAACGGTGTCCCTTGATGTTGACAAAACCGTTGGCAGTAGCCTCTTTGACGAATTTTGCATCAAGTTCGTCATTGCCTGTGATGAACGGAACATTCATCAGAGAACGGTCTTCTTTGACAACGGTACCCTTGAACATATTGGAGTTATCAAGGAAGTTGTAAAGGATAGAAGCCTTGTGCTCGTTAATTTCCTTCATTTTTGCAAGACCGCCGATGTCATTCTTGATCCACTCAAGAACGAGTTTGGCAATATAGATAGTCCAGCAGGGAGGAGTATTGAACATAGAACCGTTGTCAGCATGAGTCTTGAAGTTGAGCATTGTCGGACAAATATCCATTGCATTGCCGATCAGGTCTTCACGGACAATAGCGATTGTCAGACCGGCAGGAGCCATGTTTTTCTGAGCACCTGCATAGAGGATGCCGAACTTGGAAACGTCGATAGGCTCTGAGAGGATGCAGGAAGAAATATCTGCAACCAGCGGCACATTGCCTGTATCGGGAAGCTCATGGTAAACAGTACCATAGATGGTGTTGTTCATGCAGATATAGAAATAGTCTGCATCTTTTGTAAAGGTGTCGGGATCGAGTTTCGGAATATAGGAGAAAGTCTTGTCCTTGGAAGAAGCAACCACATTAGCGGTAATATATCTTGCAGCCTCTTTCTGAGCTTTGGTAGCCCACTGACCTGTCAGTACATAGTCAGCCTTGCCGCTTTTGGTACCGATGTTCATCGGAATAGCGGTAAACTGTGTAGACGCACCGCCCTGCAGGAAAAGAACTTTATAGTTGTCAGGGATATTCATAACTTCACGAAGAAGGCTTTCTGCACCGTTGATAATGCCCTCGAACACTTTGGAACGGTGGGACATTTCCATAACGGACTGACCGCTTCCCTGATAGTCAAGCATTTCTTCTGCGGCTTTCTTGAGGACGACCTCAGGAAGAACAGAAGGACCTGCGGAAAAATTGTAAACTCTGCTCATGATAAATGCCTCCAAAAAATATATATTTTTTTCATACCCTTTCATTATAGAGCAAATTCCGTCATAAGTCAATTATTAATTCAGAAATATGACAGAAAATTCCGCTTTATTCCTCGTCATCCGTGCCGAAAGCTTCACGGAGCATTGCTTCAAAATCGGGAGTTTCGCCATTTGCTTCCATTTCTGCCGCTTTATGGCGGAGAGCATGGAAGTCGATTTCGATTTCATTTTCCAGAACATAGCTGTTAACTGCCACAAAATATTCGGGACCGAGTCCGATGTTGACAATTTCTTGGATAAGTCTTTGCATTTCCTCGTCGGAGCTGTCGCCTTCACGGACAAAGCCGAGTGTTCTGCTGTAAGAAAATCCCTCGCTTTTGAGATACTCATCAATTTCATTGACAATATTGTGCCAGTTGGCACCAAGTTCATCGATTGCTCTTGTATCGGGGGTATAAAGGATCTGTGTTTTTTTGTCGCTCATATTACTGTTCCTTTCCGTGTGTCAGCGTAGACGGACATGATTCATGACCTGAAAATTATAGTCGCTGGAGCAAAGATAGATAATTCCCTCGATGAATCCCACAAAACCGGGAATTCCTGTCCAGAAGAAGAGAATGTATAGAATTCCCCAGCCGGTCTGACCGAGATAGAATTTATGTATACCGAAAGCACCTAAAAAAATTGCCAGCAGTCCGGCAGCGATTTTATTTTTAACAGGCCATGCGGGATTGTTCTGTGCGATGTCATAAGGGGATTGTACATAGGGATTCTGAGGAGTGCCGTATGGATTCTGAGGGGGCTGCCGATAATTGTGATAGTCGTTATATTGATAATTATCTTCGGTCTGAGAATAGGACGTCTGCTGTTTGGATGCGGAATAGGAATGTTTTTCGGCGGAAAACGGTTCACCGCAGTAACGGCATTCCGTATCATTGGGGGCAATGGGAGCTCCGCATTGCGGGCATTGTTTGACGGACATGGAAAAAACCTCCTTTGATTTTCAGAAGTGATTTTTTTCTTCATCGGGGAAGCTCATAGCTTGGATACGGAAATCCATAATATCCAGACCGCAGTTTTCAAAGACAGGCGTTATTTTCCGACAAACTTCCTGGGAGATGTCATAGACCTGTATTGCAATGTCCTGCAAAGGAATATTTTTCTCACGGATGACGGCAGGCAGGAGCTTTTTCAGATGAAGATTCAGCATGGATTTATAGAAATCGACGGTATTTTTATATTTTACGGCATTGTTGCCTGTTGCCTTGAGCGTTTCCCTGAGAAACAGGGGAATGTCAGTAATTTTCAGGTTGAGAAAGCCATAGGCTCTCAGATGGCAGGCAGAGTCTGTCAATGTGATCGGTTCGGGTGTTCCCCAGAGGATATCCAGCTTTGTTTTGAGATTGATGAAATAAAGCTTTGCTTCAAAGGCGGTTTTGCCTGAACGGGAAAAATTCTCGAAAGAGTCAATAATGGGGAGATTATTTTGAGAAAGGACGTAGTTTCCCTCGATAAAAGTATCGGTCACTTGTCCGTCATATACAAATACAACTGTTTGATTTTCCTGTACGGCAAGGACAGAGCCGAGAGAAATGATTTCGGCAGGATACCTGTAAATGAGCCATTCACGGCTGGCAAGACCATCAAATTTCATTGTAACGGGTTCGGACACAGCTCCACGCTCCACTCTTTACACTTCACTTTTTTAGTTGTCTTTTACACGAACAGCTTCTTCATCCTCGTGGCGAATCTGGGCACGTTTGATTTTGCCGCCGATGGTTTTGGGGAGTTCCTCGACAAATTCGATCACTCTGGGATATTTATAGGGGGCAGTTGATTTTTTGACATGATTTTGCAGTTCTTTAATGAGTTCATCACTTGGCTGATAGTTCTTTTTGAGAACGACAGTAGCCTTGACAACCTGACCTCTGACGGGATCGGGAACACCTGTAATGGCACATTCCACAACAGCATCATGTTCCAGCAAAGCACTTTCTACCTCGAAAGGACCGATTCTGTAACCGGAACACTTAATGACATCATCATTTCTGCCGACAAACCAGTAATATCCCTCACTGTCACGCCATGCCATGTCACAGGTATTATAATATTTTCCCAAAAGCAGCTCATCTGTCATGGACTGATTGAGATAGTAGCCGGTGAATAATCCTGTCGGAGGATTATTTTTTACGTCCATAACACAGATAGAGCCTTCTTCACCGGTGCCGACTTCGTTTCCGTCATTGTCCAGCAGTCTGATGTCATACAGGGGAGAGGGCTTGCCGGTGGAGCCGATTTTAATATCGTCCCATTGGAAGTCTGCCAGAAGCACCGTTCCCTCTGACTGACCAAAGCCCTGATAGATATTGTGTCCCGTGAGTTTGAACCATTTGGAGTTGACTTCGGGGTTGAGGGGTTCACCGGCAGTTGTCCAGTGCCGGATAGAGGATAAATCATAGCTTGCGACATCTTCCAGAAGCATGAAACGGTACATGGTAGGCGGTGCACAGAAAGTTGTCAGTTTGTACTGTGCCATTTTTTCCAGGAGCTTGGCAGGCACAAATTTGTCCATGTCATAGGCGAATATCACAGCACCGCAAATCCACTGACCGTAAATTTTGCCCCAGCCGAATTTCGCCCAGCCGGAATCGGTGACACTCATGTGAAGCTTGCCTTCCTGTACCTGATGCCAGTATTTGGCAGTAACAATATGTCCGAGAGGGTGAGCAAAGCTGTGCTGTACCATTTTCGGCATCCCTGTCGTGCCTGATGTAAAGTAAACCAGCATAATATCGGAACTTTTGACAGCCTGCTCGCCTGTGGGACGGGCAAAGGTATCGGGATATTTGGCAATTTCCTCTTCAAAGAATTCCCAGCCGTCCTGTTGTTCCCCCACAACAATATGATGTTTTAACGTTGTCAGCTCAGGGAGAGACATTTCTACCTGACGGATAACAAAGTCATCATGCACACAGACAATGGCTTTGGCTTTGGCGGCATTGGCACGATAGACAATATCTTTTTTGGTAAGCTGTAATGTTCCGGGGATAGTAACGGCTCCTAATTTATGCAGTGCCACAGCACAAACCCAATATTCCCATCTTCTGCGGAGCACTAACATGACAACGTCACCTTTTTGAATGCCGATTGCCTGAAAATAATTTGCTGCCTGATTGGAAAGACGACTGATATCTTTAAAGGTAAACACTTTTTCTTCGTCATGGTCATTGCACCAAACCAGTGCCTGTTTGGTTTCATCCTGTTTTGCCCACTCGTCAACAATGTCGAATCCGAAATTGAAGTTTTCGGGAACATTGACCGTATAATTTTTTTTGAAATCTTCGTAGGAATCAAACTCGATTCTCGGCAAAAATCTGTCCAGCAGCATAATTTTTTGGCTCCTTTTTCGTAAAATCTGATATTATTGGAAACAAAGTGATACAAAAATATCTTTTTCTTGCAAAATAATATTTTTATTAACTTTAAATGTTATCATATCACAGCCCAAAATGACTGTCAAGGCAATTTTTGTAACAAGAAAAGCCATTATTATACTATTTCAGCCAATGCTTTTCATCTGACCGTTCCAATCTTTTTCGCTGAGGTCTCCGCCGATAAAATGCCCGTCATAGACAATCAGATTCAGATACAATGCATCATTGACATCAAATGTGTACAGAGTACATTCCTCGCCTTTATATGGTTCCAGATTCATGCCGATATTTTTCTGGAGTGCATTGTATTCATTGTATAATTGGTTGAATTCCTGAGGGATTCTGATCGTTTCGGCTGAGTCAGGCTGACAGCCGATTGAAATGCCAAAGTTTTCCGCAAGTTTCTGCATATCTCTGATGTTTTCGGCAGAGGTGCTGTAAGGTTTGTCGTTCCACTCGGCATAGGCTTTCGTTCGATGGTCATAACCGAACATCATCACAAATATTACTCCCAAAACTGCTCCGCACACAGATAAAAATAGAAATCTGACAGGGAATTTTTTGTTTCTCAAGGACAATACGGTCAGCAAATTTTTTCCTCCTACATGAATTTTTGGCAGTATGAATATTTTACTGCCGACAGTACCATAATATTCAGGCGGGGTGAAAACAATGCTAAGAAAAAGAAGTCCTTTAAATGAAGAAAATAGAAACATGACTTTCGGAATGGGAGTCCCTGCGGACATAGCAGAGCAGGAAATGCCGTATCATCCTCAGAACAGGCTTTTGCCGTCGCAGTTTTCGTTTCTGACAATGCCCATGAACTGTACCGTAATCAGAAATCCGGAAGTTGTGGATAGGCAGAATATCCATGACTGAAAAAAGCCTGCACAGAACATTGTGCAGGCTTTTCGGCATAAAAAATAAAAATTTTTTAAAAAAAAGTGTTGACAAAAGAAAAACAATGTGTTAATATATAGAAGTCGTCAGGAAAACCTGAAAGACAAACAGTTAGTGTGCTGGTGTAGCTCAGTTGGTAGAGCAGCTGATTTGTAATCAGCAGGTCGGGGGTTCAAGTCCGTCCACCAGCTCTTTAAAAAACAAGCCTATTCTAATCAATAGGCTTTATAAATGGGAGAGTTCCAGAGCGGCCAAATGGGGCA
>DEFH01000033.1:6650-48640 GCA_002350705.1 Ruminococcaceae bacterium UBA2857 | reverse complement strand
CTTCGGTGGTTCGAATCCACCCTCTCCCACCAAAAAATCGTCCAATTGTGATTAGACGATTTTTTTTATATCTCCGAAAGTGCAATATTGCTTTCTGTTTGGAATAATTAATCTGTTTGGGTAGTAACAAAAAAGTTAATATTATGTTAAAATTAGTACAAGTTATCAGTCAGATAAATGAGAAACTTTTACGTAAATATTGACAAAAAATTCTTCTCTGTAAAAGTCCTGTAACAGCAAAGAAACATCTCCTTAACAGTGTTTTTGCATAGCTCTCAACGGGTAGTTTTAAGGAGATTTTCTTAATAAAAAATTATCTGTTTTTGAAAGGAGTAATGCGATTGTGAGAAAACCATCCAAACAAATACTTGCCTGTCTGCTGTCATCAGCCGTCATGGCAGGTATGCTTCCGACAGCGGCTGTCTCTGCGGTGTCGGCGTCTGATACATCAGATATCATCATTCATGACACGACAGGTTCACTGTCCATAACGGAAGAAATGTCAAATGATATTGCCGTTATCGGTTCCGTGGAGGATTATGAGAACTACACCGCAAAAATCGAAGGTCCCCGTGCAAGTAAAGGTGTTTCCAAACTGCCCTCAAAGGTGGACAACAGTACCAATGAAAATGCAATTTATCTTCCTCCCGTAAGAGATCAGGGGGATATTGGTGCGTGCGTTGCATGGTCAACGGTTTATTACCAGTATACCTACACCATCAACAAAGCAAAAGGGATCCCTACAACCGACTTTAATACCTATTCACCGAACTTTGCCTATAATCTGGTGAACGGTTCTACAGACAGCGGAACTTTCTCCTATCGTGTCTATGATTTGCTTAAAAATCAGGGTGCGGTAACAATTAAAGACGTGCCTATTAAAAGTACGTCACAGCCCCAATCCAATTATCTCGACTGGTACGCTTATGACAATATTTGGGAAAAGGCTCTCGACAACAGAATCCTTTCCTATACGTATTATTACAGCGGTGACACTTCCGATGCTTTCTACGCTCAGCATGGTGCTTATCTGAATCAGAATGACGCTCCGATTACTTCACCCGATGCGGAAAGTCTCAGACTTCTCAAACAAGTTCTTGCTGACGGTAAAATCCTCTCCTTTGACTCCAATATCAGCAAGTGGCGTACAACATCTGTCAAAAATGCAAGCAAGGCTTCCAATCCCAATCAATACGCCATAGACAACAGTGCGGCAGGGGAATATGTTGCTGTTTCCCAGTTTTACAATCCGTTTTCCGGAACAGGTCATGAAATGACGATCGTAGGCTACAATGACGAAATCTGGACAGATATTAATAACAACAATATTGTTGATGAAGGCGAAATGGGTGCTTTCAAAATGATCAACTCCTTTGGCACGGGAGATTGGTATATGTCCGAAGGCAATAAAATGCTGAATAATGACGGATTTTTATGGATAGCCTATGATGCACTGAACTGGCATTCTTCCGTCAGCGGTGTTTCTGATGATATACAGGAAAGTATTTTGCACGCTGTCAGCTCTATGGAAGTCAATCCTCAGCAGAATAATGATGCAGGATATAACCTCCGTTATTGTCTGAACACTTCCGCAAGAGATTCCAGTCCCGTAACCGTTACGGCTGTCGATAAAGTGACAGGCGAAGTTATCAGCGGTAATGCCGTACCGTTTGATTACAAGTTTTACAGGCCCTCTGTTTCCCGCAATTGTACATATACAGGAGAATATTATGCAGATGCCTCTGACGGTATTATGACGATTGACCTTGAAACGATTGTCCCCGAACTTGCCGAAAAGGGACTTGAAAGTTATGACTGGTCTGTCACCGTCGGCAACTATAATAATGTTTATGGTAATACCGTTACTGTCAAAGACATCAGAATCATTGACAAGAAAGCTAAAAAAGAATATCCCATGAACGCCGTTGCCGGCTTTGCTTTTACCGAACAGACAAAAACCGTGAATATTCCGATTTCAGACGAGCCTGCTCCGCAAAATCAGATTACCATTTATTATAAAGGCTATTCCACTCCGTATATTCACTATCAGATTGAAACAGGTACATGGACAGATGTTCCGGGCAAAGCCATGACAAAAACCAATGAAGTCAGCGGTTATACCCATAAATATACGATTGACCTCGGTACAAAAGAGTATATCAATGCTTGTTTCAACAATGGCGGAAATAGCTGGGACAGCCGCAACGGTGCCAATTATCGCTTTGAGAAAGGTACTTATACTTATTCCAACGGTACCATCAAAACCTATGAACCGCCCAAGCCCAAAGAACTTTATGCAGACATTACCTTGTCGGCTAAAACGATTCCGACAAAACAGTCTGTAACAGTGTCTGTTTCCGCAGACGGCGGTACAGCTCCCTATCAGTATCAGTATTCTTATGAAAGAAACGGCAGCGAGACCGTTGTTAAAAATTATTCCTCTGACAGCTCGGCAAATATCAGTATTCCTTCAGCAGGTCTTTATACTGTCAAAGTGAGCGTCAAAGATGCCGCAGGAAAAACCATTCAGAAAACGGCTGATCTGACAGTGGCAACCGTTGCCATCGGCAGCCTGTCAACAAATAAGGCCTCAGCCAAAACAGGCGAAAGTGTTACTTTCAAAACTTCCGTCAATGACGGGAATGTTCCTGTTTCATGCAGCTATACCATCACAGGCAGCGGCACTTCTCAGACGCTTGCGGCAGAGTCCGACCATTCCGCAACATGGAAACCTGAAAAAGAAGGTACTTATACCATAACTGTAAATGCTCTTTACAACGGTGTATCTGTCGCTTCCAAGTCTATGACCTATACAGTAGAAAAGGGTGCGGATGTTGTCCTTAATCAGATTACCATTTATTACAAGGGTTATTCCACACCATATATTCACTATCAGACAGGTTCGGGTACATGGACAACCGCTCCCGGAAAGGCTATGACCAAAACAAGTGAAGTTACCGGTTATACCCATAAGTATACGATTGATTTGGGTAATGCAACTTATGCCAATGTATGCTTCAACGACGGCAATAATCATTGGGACAGTCGCAACGGTGCCAACTATTACTTTGAAAAGGGTACATATACATACTCCGACGGTACGATTACTGTATATGAATCCTCACAGCCGAAAGAACTTTCCGCTAATATCAGCCTTTCCGCCAAAAATATTACTGTCGGTCAGTCTGTTACAGTGAATGCTTCTGCCGCAGGCGGTACAGCTCCGTATCAGTACAAGTATTCCTATACAAAAAGCGGAACAGAAAAACTGATAAAAGATGATTCGACAAGTGTTTCAGCGTCATTCAAGCCTGATACTGTCGGCACTTACTCTGTCAAAGTTGTCGTCAAAGACGCTGCCGGTGCAACCGTTCAGAAAACAGTCAATCTCACTGTATCAGAGGTTACTGTCAATCAGACAACCATTTATTACAAGGGCTATTCCGCACCGTATATTCACTATCAGGTCGGTACAGGTGCCTGGACAGCCGTTCCCGGTAAGGCAATGACGAAAACAAGTGAAATGAACGGCTATACCCATAAGTATACGATTGATTTAGGCACGGCAGGCTATGCCAATGTGTGCTTCAATGATGGCGGAAACAGTTGGGACAGCCGTAACGGTGCCAATTACCGTTTTGAAAAGGGTACATACACTTATCAAAACGGAACAATGAACAAAATCAGTGATGGTACAGGCGGCAGTCAGGGAACATCTTATTCCGCATTGAATAACCTTTCCGAAATCAGTGCCGGAACCATTGTTCTGGGCGGTACATTCAATGTCAACGCTGCTGCGGCAGGAGGTACAGGTTCTTATACATATGCTGTACTGTATAAGAAAAACTACGAGAAGAAATGGACCGTTAAGCAAGATTACAGTGCCAATAGTACAATAACTGTCAAACCTGCCAAAGCAACTTCTTATGATGTTTGTGTGAAAGTCAAGGACAGCAACGGTACTATCGTAAAGAAGTTCTTTACCATGCAAGTCAATCCGAAACTTGCCAATACTTCCATCATTTCCGCAACAGCCATTAAAAAGGGTGAAACTGTTACTCTGAAAGGCTCTGCCACAGGCGGTATGGGAAACTATACCTATGCCGTATTCTACAAGAAAAAGTCCGAAAGCAAATGGACAACAAGACAGGGTTACAAAGCAAATGATGAAATTCTTGTCAGACCTTATACGAACACGGACTATGATGTCTGCATTAAAGTCTGCGATGAAACAGGCACAGTTGCCAAAAAATATTTCTCTGTCACTGTTAAATGAGCGTTTTACAACGATAAAATCACAGACTTGACAAAAACAGCATCGGAACTTTATGAACGGAGTTCCAATGCTGTTTTTCCTTTTAAAAATTGCTATTGACAAATACAGCATAAAATGTTACAATATCTGTAAGAGTTCGGGAAATCCGGAAATTTTTTGGATTCATTTTACAAATGGGTACCGTCCGAATATAAAAACAGGTTGTCTGTATAATATTGAATGGGGGTATAGCTCAGCTGGGAGAGTGCTTGACTGGCAGTCAAGAGGTCACGGGTTCGAGCCCCGTTATCTCCACCATCAAAAAACCGCTTCTGAAGCCAATTTTAGAAGCGGTTTGTTTTTTGCCTTGCTAAAATACACACAAGGTACAAATCAATAAACCGCCTGCAAGAAATTTTGAATTCTTTGCAGGCGGCTGTTGTTTTTATGTATTAGTCTTCATAAGCAACGGCTTTGTCAAAGAGTTTTTCAACATCTTCGCTTGGCTTCTTTGTTGCCAATGTGACGATGACAGCTGCAAGCATACCTGCCGCAAAGCCCGGTGCAAGTTCATAAATGCCTGTTCCTGAGAGGAACTGCATCCAGCAGATGTCTACTGCCGTACCGGCAATGATTCCGGCAACAGCTCCCTGTATATTGAAGCGTTTCCAGAACAGGCTCAATATAATAGACGGTCCGATTGCCGCACCGAAAATGCCCCATGCGTTGGTAACAAGGCTCATGATAGAGCCTGAATCGGGATTGGATGCAATCAGCAAAGCGATTCCGGCAACAGCAAGCACAACGATTCTTCCTGCCCATTGCATTTCCTTGTCGCTTGCCTTGTCTTTGCGGAAGATGGGTTTGTAAACGTCACTGGCAAAGGAAGAGGATGCCGACAAAAGCTGACTGTCAGCTGTACTCATGGAAGCTGCCAGAACGGCTGACAGCAGGATACCTGACATCACACCCGGGAAAATCTTTCTTACCATGGTGATGAATACAAGAGAATTATCCGCAGTTTCCTGATCGTAGCCGAGGAACATCAGTCCTACAATACCGATAGCAGCGGCAAAAAGAACAATGAATGCTGTCCATGTGATACCGATAGCAGCAGATTTTTTCATGTCTTTCTGTGAGCGGATGCACATATAGCGGATAATGATATGAGGCATACCAAAATATCCCAGTCCCCATGCCAGACCTGATACAATATCTTTCCAGTTGACAAAGGGATTCCAGAAGTCAGGGTGTGTGGCAGTCATATTTTCGGCGATTGCCTCGGCGGAGGACATATCCAGCATGAACATGGCAAATACCGGAGCAATCAGCATACCCGCAAAAATCAGCATACCCTGAAAAAAGTCTGTCCAGCATACTGCCGAGAAGCCGCCTAAAAATGTATAGCCGACAATAATAATGGCTGCGGCATACATGGCAACATTGGCATCAATGCCGATGACCGTGTTGAACAGTGTGCCACAGGCTTTCAGGCTGGAAGCGGAATATACCGTGTATGCTATCAGAAAGACTACCGCACAAAGAATCTGCAAAATCTTTGATTTTGACAGAAAACGGTTGGTGAGATACTGGGGAATGGTAATGGAATCATTGGCTGCAATGGAGAATTTACGCAGTCTTGGAGCTTCAATCAGCCAGCTGATAGTATAGCCTATTGCCAGACCGATCGGAATCCAGATTTGTCCCAGACCAAACGCATAAATAGAGGTGGGAAGTCCCATCAGTACCCATGCACTCATGTCAGATGCACCTGCTGACAGTGCCGTTACCCAAGGTCCCATTTGTCTTCCTCCAAGAAAATAGGACTTGTCACCGCCATCTTTGTTTCGGATGAAGAAGAATACGCCTATTCCCAGCATAAAGAGTAAGTACACAATAAAAACAATAATTTCTGACCAGTTTAAATTCAAAATTTTGACCTCCTGTCGTATGAAATTTTCTGAATATAATAGGTGCATTTTTTATTATAGCATAACCGTCATTGTTTTTAAACCCAAATATGCAAAAAAATAAAAAATCCCAAAACCACTTGACAAAATCCAAGAAATATTATATAATTACTATCGTTGCTCAGGTTATCTATGCGAGTGTGCTGGAATTGGCAGACAGGCACGTTTGAGGGGCGTGTGTTGCATGACGTACGGGTTCAAGTCCCGTCACTCGCACCATTTTTTTGATATTTGTTTCGAGGTGTAACTCAGTTTGGTAGAGTGCTTGGTTTGGGACCAAGATGCCGCAGGTTCAAGTCCTGTCACCTCGATTCACAATGAAAGGCAAAAAGCGGATGGCTTTTTGCCTTTCGATAATTATGACGGAAATAATGACAAATCAGAAAAATATTTTTGTTGTCAGACTGTTTTCATCAAAGAAAATGGTCTTTTTTATTGAAAAAACAAAGGAGTAAAAAAATCATGGAAAAACAAATTACATGTGCAGACTGTTTTCACTTGGGCAGAGCCGTTTACTGTATGCAGTGCATCAGAATGGGCAAGGGCTACAAAGATATGTTTATTCTCAACGAATCCGAACCCGATACCACCAATACCAATACCGCCGCCTGTTACTGCAAACAAAAACAGGAAAATTCAGAACAGTCTGTCAAAAGATAAGCTTATTATAGTAGTTCTAAATGAGAATTTAGAGGTGTTTCACATATCTAAAAGAAAAATTGGGTGATATTATCGAAATCCCACTTGAAAATGGATAAAAGGATTGGTTTTCTGTAAAAAGAAAACCAATCCTTTTGATTGTATAGCAAAACCTTTTATCCGAATCTGCATAATCCCGTCAGTGTTCCAAAAACAAAAAATAGTGCTGCTTTTATCAAAAGACAAAGAGTGTCATTTCTGAACAGTTTGCTTTCAGGTTTTATGAGATTTTTCTTCGGGCAGATCATTCTGCATTTTTCGCAGGAAATACATTCTCCGTCATGAAGCATATTTTCCCCGAGCTTGATATGAACAGGGCAATTCTTTTTGCAGGCATTACAGCCCTTGATACAACTGTCTTGGTTTCTGTGTATCCGGGAAAAGGGGAGAATCGGCAGCAAGGAAAATACTGCTCCCATCGGACAAAGAAACTGACAAAAAAAACGCTTTTGAAAAGCCATTCCTATCAAAATAAGTATCAGCAGAACACAACCTGCAAGATAACCTTCACCGGGCAGACGAAAAATCATCAGTCTCGAAAAGACATCCCAAGGACTCCAGCCGCTGAAATTGCTGTAAACCCCCAGTGCACATAATACAACAATCAGAAACAGAATGATATATTTCAGCTTTTGCAGAATCATAGCGGGCTTTTCGGGAATAGATAATTGTTTTTTGCGTTTCAATAGTTTCCTCTGAACAAAACCCGATGCGGCATAAACAGCATCCCCCAGTGTGCCGAAAGCACAAATGAAACCGCAGAAAAATCTGCCGAACAGAATGGTGAATCCCACGAGAAAAATCAATACCCACATAGAATCCAGGTTGATCGGTTCAGCGGAACCAATAGCAGTAAACATCAGCTTGACAGCCAAAAAGCCTGATGAAAATGCAGCAGGCATCGTGATGAAAAACAATAGTCTTATAATGATTTCTGTCCAGTCTTTTATCATCGAATTTTTCTTGTTGTTCATGATTTCACCGCCTTTTCCAGTGCCGAACGGATCGCTTCCAGAAGCCCTTGCGAACTAAAAGTAGAACCTGTCACGGTATCCACATCAGGATGATTGGATTCTATGATTTTATCTATCATTCCGACGGCAAGCCTGAAATACTCGTCATCCTCGCCCGAATGTTCCAAAACATCTATGGCATGGATATTTCCGTCCTTGATAGTCACGTTCACTCTGATATCACCGCCGAAGCCGAATCCCTCGCCTTCATAGACTCCGTCAAGATATTTGGCATCAGCAGGCTTTTCCGGCCGGTTTTCCGTCACTTTGATTTGTGCTGCGGTTGCAGCCCGTTGTTCTGCTCTTGCCGCAGCGATTGTCTGATACACGCCAAGCGAACCCAGAATCAGCAGCAGCGAAATAAACTTTATCACCATTCCTGTATTTTTCATAACATCACCTTTCTGCCTGAGCAAGTGCTTCTGCTGTCGCCTTTAATACGGCATTGGATGAATAAGTTGCATTGGAAATCACATCTACACCGTTTATCTCTTGATTGGCTATGATAGAATCCGATAGTTTTTTGACAGCTCTTTTGACATAGGCTTCATTGGAAGACGGATCTTCGCTGCGGTCATTCTTTATCTTTCCGCTGATAGAAATAATTTCTCCGCCGCTGATAGTTACTGTTATCTCAAGATCATACAAAAAGCCTTCTTCCTCCATGCCGTCCACCTCGGCAGTGGATTGATATGTCCCGTCTGTATATTTGCCTGTAGGTTCCTCTGAAACGGTGGAAGATTCTTCGCTTTCCTCGGATTTGATGATTGGCTGTATACTGCTTTCCTGTACAGGATTTGAAGAAGCCTGTGTACTTTCCGGATGGCTCGGCTCCGCTGCACGGGAAACCTCCTGTATGCTGCTTTGTTCCGGGGGAGTTTGTGATGGTTTAGCGGTGTCTGTCTTGCTTACATCTGATGGTTGTACTTGACTTGTTTCCTGTACGAGAGTATGACTGCTTTCCTCTTGCATGGAAGTCTGCGTTGGTACTGACGAGATTTCCGAGATTTGTGTTTCCTCACTTTTGTTTTCTTGTGAGATTTCGGCTTTTGGAGTGGATTGCTGTATCGGTTTTTCCTGCACTTGGCTGCTCTCGTTTTTGGATGAGGACTCCTGTTGTCGGTCAGGTTTTGATGAAGCAGCCTGACTGATTTCGGTTTTTGGTGTGTCAGAAGATTCCGACAAAGAGGTTTGTTCCGTGCTGAAGGAATCTGTCTGTGTTGTTTCGGTAAGTTCACTTGAAATCCGAGATGCCTCGGCAGTATTTTCCGGAATAATGATATCTGCCGGATGTAAACTAAGTCCCAGTATGCAGGCGATTCCCATCACTACGGCAGGAAGCAGCAGACATACGGATTGAACAATTTTTTTATTCATATTTTATCACCGCTGTTTATATCTGTATTACAATGAGGCTCCTCCGGAGAAGAGCCTCATCCTGATCAGTGTTTATTTTTCATTATCTTTTTTTCTTCTAAACAGTAACATTGCTCCGGCACTTGCAGCAAGCAGTGCAATGACGGCACCCGTTGTTGCTGTATCGGAAGTATTTGGAATATCAACGCTGTTGGTATTTCCTGTCGGAGTATTCGTATCAGATGTAGTTCTGCTTTCGTCAGCCGGTTTGTCAATAGATTTGTCGGTTGACTGATCGATAGGTTGTTGATCAATCGGCTTGTTGACAGGTTCGTCAGCCGGTTGCTCAATCGGTTTGTCGGGAGATTCGTTGGTCGGCTTATCAGTGGGTTTGTCGGTTGGTGTGTCAGTCGGTTCGTCAGTGGGTTTGTCGGTTGGTGTGTCAGTCGGTTCATCAGTCGGTGTTTCATTTCTCGACAAAGTAAAGGTTATCGTATCATATCCGGTTGCCTTAACAGTGAGGGTAAATTCGTCCGTATCTTCTGCAAATATATCTGTATTGGATAGATCAAGCAGACCTGTTTCTGTGTCAATGATTTTTACGGCACCTTTACCGGATGCACTGTATGTTTGATCTCCGACCGTTACCTGTGCGATATTTTCAAGGAAGTCTGTAAATTCTTCTTCATTTGTGCCGTCCGCAGCGATAAGTCCGGGTTCTTCACCGATAATCTTTTCGTTAAACCGAACCGGAGCGGCAACTGTAAGCTCGAAATTGGCCGGAACAGAAGCATATTTCCCGTTAGTATCGGAAATCGTCAGAGTATATTTTCCTTTGGGTGTATCTGTCGGATAGGTGATGGTATTGTCGGCAATCGTCAGGTTTACCGTCTCATCGGAATCATTGGTTACGGTATAGCTGTAAGCGAAGTCCTCGGCAAAGAGATTGGCAGTGAAATTGGTTTTTCCTGCGGAAACAGCGGCACTTTCGACAAAAGCAGATGCCCCTGTTTTGATAGGAACATAGATATTGGTATCAAAGGTTTTTTTGCCGTCGTCGGTGAAATAGGTTATCTTGTTGATGGTCTGTCCCATCATTTTTTCATAGTGAGCGGAGCTTGTCAAACAGCCGTGTACCTCGTCGGTAAATCCTGTGCACCATGCAAGAGCGGTATTTCTCCAGATATTTTCCAGATGACGCAGACCATAGGAATCGCCTTCTTCTGTTTCAAGCACAACACCGTAAACAGTGAGTGTTTTTTCATCCGTGTTTGTGAGAGCTTCTGAAGAGATATTGAGCTGATAATCACCGTATTTCGTTTCTGTGGTAAGTTCAGCCTGAGCTTCAATAGTCTGTGCGGGTGTGTTATCCTTGCTGAAAGCAAGGGTACCGTCACCGTTATCGCTTACGGTTTTATAATAATCCGGCATTTCATCAAGGATATAATAGGCATAGGTTTCACTGCCGAACAATGCGTCTTTACCCTCATAAACGGTTGTGGTAGTTTTTCCTCTGTTTGTGACGGTTGCTTCATATCTGTCGCTGTCGGTGATACGTCGGTATGAGGACAAATCAACGTCTCCGAGCTTGACAGGGTAGGTGATACCCGTTATTTCAGAGCCGTCATCCTTTGCATGATAAGAGCCGCCTGCAAGTCCGCTGTTTCTGGTTTTTGCCAGAGTTGCCGATGTAAAGGCATCAACCGCAATGTCATTTTCCAGTTCCGAAGCATAGAACTCACTGTACGGAATATTCATCAGAGCATATTTTTCGGGATCAACATAAAGTGAAAGATTGCTGATCGTTTTAATACCGTCACTGGTATAATAGATTATCTTGTTAATCGTCTGTCCGGGAATTGATTCATAATGTGCAGAGCTTGTCTGACAGCCGTGAACGGTTTGTGTATAGCCTGTGCACCATGCCAAAGCGGTATTTCTCCAGATATTTTCCAGATGACGCAGACCGTAGGAATCGCCTTCTTCTGTTTCAAGCACAACACCATAAACAGTAATTGTTTTTTCGTCCGTGCTTGTGAGAGCGTCTGAGGAAATATTGAGCTGATAATCACCGTATTTGGAATCCTTTGTCAACTCTGCCTGGGCAATGATTTCCTCCGCTTCACCTTTTGTTTCACTAAAGCTCAGACTGCCGTCGGGATTCTGAACAGCCTCTTTATAAAACTCAGGTTTGCTGTCCAGGACATAATACGAATAGCTGGGATTTTCAAACAGGGTTTCCTTTCCGCTGTAGGTGGCAGTGTTGGTTTTTCCTCTGTTGGTGACGGTGATTTCAAGGGAATCGCTGTCGCTTACCTGTTTAAACGAGCCGAGATCTACTTCTCCTACAAGTTTGACAGGGAAGGTTACACCGGTAATGGCATCACCGCTGCTGTCGGTATGATAAGAACCTCCGGCAAGGGTTCCGGTTCTTGTTTTTGTTTTGGTAGCGGAGGTATAGGCATCGACCTGCACCTCATTTCTGATATCTGCCTGATAGAATTCGCTGTACGGAATGTTCATCAGAACATAGGTTTCCGTTTCGGACTCATTGGCGGCAGAAGCCGTCACGGCAGCACCTCCTGCAAGCATTGATGCCGCAAGTAATACAGCAAGACATTTGTTGCTTTTCATTATATTTCTCCTTTCGGTAATATGATAACGCCGCCAAGATTAGAAATATCTAACTTTGGCATCAAAATAACGGCCGGGAATGGTATTTTTCCTGACCGTTGATTAGTTTAACATATCTAATTTATTTTGTCAAGCAGAAAATATATCACAGGAAATATCATTTTCTTGATGATGGATTTTACAGCATTTTTCCGATACAGGCATCGCCCTGTACATCAGTGATAAGCACATCAACGATTTCACCGACACTGTTTTCATTTGCCTGCACGAATACAGGCGTATAATTCATGGTATAGCCCTCATATAAGCCGTTTTTATGACGTGTTTCAATCAGGACTTTTTCGGTGCGTCCGATTTGAGAGGAGAGGAAGGTGTGAGAGGTTTTGGAAGTGAGTTCCGCCATTTGAGCGGCACGCTGTTTTTTGATGTCGGGGGAAATCTGATTGGGAGCCTTGTCGGCAACAGTTCCCGCCCGTCTGGAATAGGGAAAAATATGAACCTTGGCAAAGCCGATATTTTCAACAAAGTTCATGGATTGCCGGAATTCCTCCTCCGTTTCGCCGGCAAAGCCGACCATGACATCTGTTGTAACAGCAGGGTTATCAAAGACGGTGCGGATATTTTGTACAATTTCGGCATAGTCAGCGGTTGTATAGTGGCGGTTCATGCGTTTAAGAGTGGCATCACAGCCGCTTTGGAGAGACAGATGAAACTGCGGACAAAAATTAGGGTACCGAGCAAAGAGCTTCAGGGTATCCAAATCCATGGATTCGGGTTCCAGAGAACCCAGACGAATCCTGACATCGGCACTTTCACAGGCAGTTTTGACGGCATCGGAGAATTTCAGACCGTTGTCACTGCCGAAAGAGGAAAGATTGATACCAATCAGGACAATTTCTTTGTAGCCGTTTTTGGCAAAGGCTTGTATTTCGTCACGAATATATTCCAGGGAGCAGGAACGGACACGCCCTCTTGCGTAGGGAATAATGCAGTACGAACAGAAACGGTTACAGCCGTCTTCAATTTTCAGAAAAGCTCTGGTACGGTTTACAAAATCATCTATGACAAGATTTTCATAGTCGTCTTTTTTGGTATATTCCTCAACAAAGGTGAGCTTTTGTCTGTCGGAGAAATATTTTTGCAGAGTGGGAACAAGGTCGGAACGTCTTTTGTTGCCGAGAATAATATCGACTTCGGGGAGCCTGTTGCCCGATTCGGGAAAAGCCTGTGCCATACAGCCTGTCAGAACAATGACCGTATCAGGATTTTCCCGTCTGGTGCGGTGAATGAGTTTAACGGCTTTTTGTTCGCTGACCTGCGTGACGGCACAGGAATTGATAACAGAAACATCCGCCTTGTCATCTTCACCGACAAGCTCATAACCGTTGTCGATCAAATCTTTCAACATAGCCTGTGTTTCAAATTGGTTGACCTTGCATCCGAGGGTGATAATTTTTGCTTTCATAGCGTATCCTTTCACAAATCGTTGATATACAAATTCCATAAAATATCAGGTGAAATGTCATAAATCATCAAATGATTACCAAAGAATATTTATTTTACAAAATCCTGTTGACCGACAGGATAAATACTGATAAAATGAGTATAACGGAATGATCAAATCGAAGAAGAAAAAAATTTTGGAGGCTGAAACCATGTACAGAACAAAAATTTTTCTGAAAGACCTTGAACACGTCAAGCAGTTAGTAGAGATGACCACCAAATACGATACTCTGAAAATTAACCTGATTTCAGACATATACACGATAGATGCCCATTCTATTATCGGCATTGTCAGTCTTGATATCAGTACCCCCATGATTCTGGAAGTGCCCGATACAGATCCTCCGCAGGAATTCCTGGAAGATATTCAGCATTTTATTTTTGAAGAAGAATGAAACGTCAGTGCATACAGCAATGTATGCACTGTTTTTTTTAATTGTCAATCGTTTCGCTGAGGGTTTCCCATTCCTGATAGAGAGTGTCAAGAAAATGCTGTGTTTCGTCAATCCGGTTGGTGATTTGCAGTGTTTTTTCATAATCACAGGCGTTTTCGGGGAGATTCAGACTGTCATTGAGCGTGGTGAGCAAATCTTCCTTTTCGGAAATTTCCGTTTCAATTTTAGCGATTCTGACTTTGGCTTTGCGACGCTGAGCGTCACGTTCTTTTTTGTTTTTATATTCCTGCTGTTTTTCGGGGACTTCCTGACGTTTTTTTTCGGGAGCCTTGAACGGCTGGAATTTCCGGAGAAAGTCGTCATAATTGCCCTCAAAAATCTCAATGCCGTGGGGGGTAAGATAGTAAATTTTATCGGCAAGACTGTTGATGAGATAACGGTCATGCGATACAATGAGCAAAGTACCTTCATATTCGGAGAGGGCAGTCTGGAGAGCCTCGCAGGAAATAATATCCAGATGGTTGGTCGGTTCATCCAGCATGAGCAAGTTGGACTGTGCCAGCATGAGTTTGGTCAGAAGCACTTTGGCACGTTCACCGCCGCTTAAAGCGGAAAGCGGTTTGAATACGTCGTCATTTTTAAAGAGAAAACGGGCAAGCGTACTGCGGATTTCGGTATTGGTCATGGCAGGGAAACTGTCCGCCATTTCTTCAAAGATGGTTTTGCTGCTGTCCATGCCTGTCTGAATCTGGTCATAGTAGCCTGTTTTGACACCGACACCAAATTGAATCCTGCCGCTTTGAGCGGTATATTTTCCGAGCAGCGTTTTCAGTAAAGAAGTTTTTCCGCAGCCGTTGGGACCGAGAATGAAAATTTTTTCCCCTCTGTGGACTTCCATAGCAACATTTTCAAACAGCGGCTCTCCGTTGAAACCGAGTGAAATATTGGTAACGGTCAGAACATCTTCACCGCTCTGATTTTTAATATCCAGTCCGAAGTGCATGGCAGAGGGGGCATTTTCGGGCTTTTCCAGATTTTCGCTGAGACGGTCAATGATTTTCTGTTTGCTTTCGGCAGTACGGATATTTTTTTCCCTGTTCCAGCGACGCTGTTGTTCAATGATTCCTTCAAGACGGTTGATTTCCTTGACAGTATTGTCATATACTCTCTGAGCGGCAAGCTGTCTTTCTTTTTTCTGCGGCAGATAGGCACTGTAATTGCCCTTGTAGGCAGTCATTTTTTTATTTTCCAGTTCAAAGGTTCTGTTGGTGGTTTTGTCGAGAAAATATCGGTCATGGGAAATGACAAGGTAGGCACATTTGGAGTTGATCAGGTATTCTTCCAGCCACTCTACGGAATGGGTATCCAGATGGTTGGTCGGCTCGTCCAAAAGCAGGAAATTTGCCTCACATAAAAGCAGTTTGGCCAACTGTAATTTGGCACGCTGTCCGCCGCTGAGGGCACTGACAGGCAGCCGCATCTGTGTATCGTCAAAGCCCAGTCCCAGCAAAGCCGACCTTGCCCTGGAACGGCAGGTCAGACCTCCTCTGCGTGTCAGTTCATCGTGCAGAAACGCCTGCCGCTCTACCAGTTCGCTTAAATTTTCACAGCCGCCATTGATTTTGGCATTTAAAATATCCAGTTCACTTTCCATTTTTGTGAGTTCGCTGAAAACGGTCATCACTTCATCATAGGCAGAGCGTTCCGGATTTCGGCAGACATGCTGTTCCATATAGCCGACAGCCGTATTTTTATGAATGACAATCGTGCCGCCTGTGGGAGCATATTCTCCCGTCAGTATTTTGAAAAGTGTTGTTTTGCCGCAGCCGTTGACACCGATCAGACCGATTCTGTCATTGTCCTGAATTTCAAAGTTCATGCCGTCAAAAAGTCTTTGTTCCCCAAATTCCATTGCCAGTGAATTTACCGTAACAATCGCCATTTATCCCACTCCAAAAAAAATTCATTATCTCTCTAATCATAGCATTTCCCGACATGATTTGCAAGTGCCTTTTGCAATCACAGATATGAACTAAAAAAACAACATCTGTCATCAAAAATTGGACAGGTTGTCTATTTGACTAAAAAAATGCATAAAAATTACTGCAAAATGAACGTATACTTTATTGAAAAATAGTAGTATAATACTATATAGCTGACAAAGGCATTCTTAACAATCCGATCCCGAAAGGAGAAATATACACATGGAAGTTATCGCAACAAGAAAAGAAAAGGTCATCTATCGAGAGGGAGACAATGTGATTAAAAAGTTTTCCGAGAAATTTCCGAAATCCGATATACTGAACGAAGCACTGAACCAGTCCAGAGTAGAAGAAACCGGTCTTCCGATTCCTGCTTTGAAAGCGGTATCTGTCATTGACGGACAGTGGGCTATCACAATGGAATACGTGGAAGGAAAAACATTGGCCGAAATTATGCAGGAAGATCCCGACAATCTCGAAAAATATATGAATCAGTTTGTTGACCTGCAAATCGAGGTACAGAGCAAAAAAGCACCTCTGCTCAATAAGCTCAAGGACAAAATGAACAGAAAGATTTCCAGTCTCGGCAGTATCATTGATGCTACTACAAGATATGAACTGCATACCCGTCTGGAAAGTATGCCAAAACATAATAAGGTTTGTCACGGTGACTTTAACCCCAGCAATATCATTATTGACAAAGAGGGCAATCCGCATATTATCGACTGGTCCCACGCTACACAGGGCAATGCCGCAGCAGATGCCGCAAGAAGCTATCTGTTGTTTGCTCTCAAGGATAAGAAACTGGCTGATATGTATATGGATTTGTTCTGCAAAAAAACCGACACCGCAAAACAATATGTTCAGCAATGGCTGCCAATTGTGGCTGCGTCTCAGCTTGTGAAGAAAATAGAGGGTGAAGAAGAATTTCTCAAGAGCTGGGTAGATGTTGTTGACTATCAGTAACGAAAAACCTCCAATGTTGATATAGTAAGCATTTTTGCCTGCGGTGCAGTTGTCTGCCTGCGGGCAAAATGCTTTTATACGGCTGTGCAAAGGTGTATATTGAAATTTCCGGTAAAATAGGATATAATGGAACTATCATATTTTAATAATTTAAGAGAGGAAGATGTTATGCGAGTTTTGATTTTGTCGGCCACAACGGGCGGTGGTCATATGAGAGCTGCCAATGCTCTGAAAGACTATATCATGAAGCAGGAACCGGATTCCGTGGTGAAGATAGAAGATACTATCGAATATGCCAGTCCTCTGCTGAACAAGACGGTGACAGGCGGCTATGTCTATATGGCAACCAAAACACCGAAAATGTACGGCTCTTTTTATAAATCAATCGATAAGGAAAGAACGATGAATAAAACCGTTGAAATGGTTGTCGCTCAGTTCCGTAAAAAGTTTATTCCGCTGATAGATGAATTCCGGCCTGATATTATTGTGACAACTCACTCAATCGGAACGGAAATGGCGGCATCTCTCAAAAAAAAGGAAAATATCCATGTACCGGTTCTCAGTATTATTACGGATTTTGCGGTACACCAGACGTATATCAGTGACGGTGTGGATGCCTATATCCTGTCGAGCTATGAAATGATCAGTCAGATGGTAGAAAGAGGTGTTGACAGAGTACAGCTGTATCCTTACGGAATCCCTGTCAAACAGAGCTTCTTTGAAAAAATCGACAGGGAAAAAGCGTTTGCGGAAGAAGAAATGAATCCGGATGTTCCGGTGATACTGATTATGGCAGGCAGTTTTGGTGTGACGGATATTTTGAAAATCTATCATAAAATTGTGAAATCTCCTGTTGATTTTCAGGTCATTGTCATTACAGGCAAAAATGAAAAGCTGTATGAAACGTTTGATAAATATCTCAGCAAGCTGACACTGAATAATACATGGTTTGACTTTGACATTGAAAAGCCTGTCAACTTTAAATCCAGTATCCGTATGTCCCGCCACAAAAAGCCTTCCAAGCCGACCAAACTGCTGTATTATACCAATGAGGTGGAAAAATATATGCAGATGTCCGATATCATTGTCACCAAACCGGGCGGTCTGACCGTCAGCGAGGCGATTGCCACAGGTCTGCCGATGGGCATTTTCAAGGCCATCCCCGGGCAGGAAGAACAAAATGCGGATTATCTCGTCAGAGAGGGAATGGCAGTGCGTCTTTCCAAGAACAACGAGTGTACGCAAGTGATTACCGATTTGATGTCGCATCCTGAAAAGCTGGCGGCAATGCGTCAGGCTATCAAGGATTCCGCAAGAGGCAATTCTGCGGCAAATATTTATCTGCTGATGTGTGACCTGGTGAAAAAATACAAGAAAAATTCCAATTAAAAAATCGATCCTGCTGTACCGCAAAGTACAGCAGGATTTTTGTGATATATCAGCCGATAAAGCCGAGCACCTGTACGCTTCTTTCAATAAAGCCGTCCAGTTCGTCAGCTGTCAGTTTCCGCTGACTGATAACGGCAAGGTCATAGATATGCTTGCAGAGAAGAGTCTGTTTCTCGCTGTCAAGAGAGGGGAGCTTTTTAACAATACTGTTTTGTGTATTGATAATGAGCGTTTCGGAAACGGGAGCAGCAGCACCAAACATACTGCCGTAAATTTTGTTGATGTCATTCATGCGTCGTTCATACTCGTTGATGGTAATAATGGCAGGGGTATCGGCTGTTTTGAGAGACTGTGCCTGTACGGTAAGTTTTTCCATGCTGAGAGCGTCTTTGAAAATTTTGATGATTTCATCATTGTTTTCAACGGTTTCGGAAGTATCGGATTTCAGGGCGTCACCGATTTCAGAGTCGATTCTGACAAATTTGGTATCGGTTTCCTTGTATTCAAGGAAGCTGACAAAATGAGTGTCGATATTGTGTTCGAGAATAACAGCGTCAAGACCGTTATCTTTGAACATTTTGACGTACTGGGCCTGTACATCCATACTGGAAACATAATATACTTTGTCGCCCTGCTTCGGAAGCTCTGCAAAGGTCTTGTATTCCTCATTGATGGTTTTGTAGAGCATGATGTCCTTGACACGCTCGTAAAACTTTTCGTCTTTAATGCAGCCGAATTTGATAAACGGAGAAATATCATCCCAGTAGCTTTCATAACTCTTGCGTTCATTCTTGAAAACAGAGGTGAGTTTGTCGGCAACTTTTTTGGTGATGTGCTTGGAAATTTTGGCAACCTCACCGTCATTTTGCAGGAAAGAACGTGACACGTTCAAGGGCAGGTCGGGACAGTCAATGACACCTTTCAGGAGCATCAGGAATTCAGGCACAACTTCCTTGATATTGTCGGCAATGTATACCTGATTGGAGAAAAGTTTGATTTCACCGGGCATCACCTGTAATTTGTCTGTCTGCTTGGGGAAATAGAGAATACCCTTTAATCTGAAAGGATAGTCTACATTCAGGTGAATCCAGAACAGCGGCATATTCAGGTCGGCAAAGGTTTCACGGTAGAAATCCTCATATTCTTCTGTGGTGCAGTCTTTGGGAGCTTTGAGCCAGAGGGGAGTGGTGTTGTTGAGAGGTTTTTCTTCTTTGTCCTCTTTTTTCTCGGTACCGGCAACGGTAAAGAAAATTTCATACGGCATGAATTTGCAGTATTTTCTGAGTACTTCACGGAGTTTGTATTCATCAAGGAATTCCGTACCGTCCTCGGAGATATGCAGAATCACACTTGTACCCTTTTGCGTACGATTGCCGTCGGAAATTTCATAAGTATGACTGCCGTCGCTTTCCCAATGGACGGGAGCAGCATCTTTCCGGCAGGAGAGCGTTTCGATTTCTACCGTATCGGAAACCATGTAAGCGGAATAAAAGCCCAGACCAAAGTGTCCGATAATACCTGCATCGGCATCTGTTTTGTCCTTGTATTTTTCAAGGAACTCCTGAGCACCCGAAAAAGCGATCTGAGTGATGTATTTTTCAACTTCCTCGTCCGTCATGCCGATACCGTTGTCGGAGAAAGTCAGGGTTTTGTTGTCCTTGTCCAGAATGACATCAATTCTGGGTTTCACACCGTCATCCTGCATTTCACCAATCAGGCAGAGACTCTGATATTTTTTAACAGCGTCGCAGGCATTGGCGACAAGCTCACGCACAAAAATATCCTTGTCGGAGTAAAGCCATTTTTTGATGATAGGAAAAAGATTTTCCGAATCAACTTTGATTTGTCCTTCACGTTTCATTACAAAAGACCTCCAATAAAAATTAATTGCTGAGAGCTTTTTCACCCAGAACCTCCATCATCAGCAGGACACCGAACCGAAAGCCTCTGTTAAAATGTTCCCTTGCATCTTTTTCAGCCTCTTCCAGTGGCATAGGGGAGAATTTCTGCAAGAAATCTTTCTGTTCACTGTTGAGGGAGTCGCAGAAGCTGTCATAAATAGTGCCGTATTTATTTCTGCATTCAGAAATCTCATGTGAAACATCGCAGAAAACAGTGTTGTCAAGAAGCTTGCACACAGCGGTCACAAATGGCATTGCTGTTTCGGAATAGACATTCGGGTTAAAAAGCTGTTCAAAGTCATTCACAGATAAAACTTCCTTTCAAATTTAAATTTGACAAGAAAGCCTGTCTGATATATAATAGATTTCAGACAGAACAGTCTGTCGGAGATAAATACACTTCTGTACGTCCGCCAAGATGTGAGCAGAGTGTATTTATTTTTTTATATCGCTTTCCAACTTTAAAATACCTCTCCGAACTGCCTCGGCTCTGCTGATATTTTCTTGTTGCGTATATTTTTCAAGAATATTATCAGATTTTTCATCAAGCCTAACATGAATCGGTTTTCCTTTTTTATTATCGGTTGGTCTGCCTTTTTGGGACATCATTTTCACCTCTTTATTTTGTAGCCCATAAATTATTATAGATTATTGTAGCCCAAAAGTCAAGTAAATTTCCCATGAATTAATAAATTATCAGTAAGCAGTAATTTTGTAAGGGTATCATTTAGGAGTGAGAAGTTCTGAACCTCTCACTCCTGTTTGTTGGTTAATCGCTTTGGTCGGTGGATAGTTGCTGTTATTTTTTGTTTTGAACTTCTTGTTTAACTTTTTGGATACCCAATCTGATAATATCACTTCGATTCAGATTTGTTTTTTCACAGCAGAAATTTAAATCTTCAATCGTTTGTTTGTCGGCTCTGATTTTGAGCTGAATATCTTTTGGGTTATCACTTTTTGGTCTGCCGACACGGGAACCCATGTGAACACCTCAATTCTCGTGTACACATAAATTATACACCGTGTACACAAAAAAGTCAATAGTTTTTTTAGAATGGAGTGAGAAGTTCTGAACTTCTCACTCCTGTTTTGTTGGTTAATCGCTTTTCTGTAGATTTCTTTCCAGCCACTGCTGACGTGTCATGAGAACATCACGGGGTTTTGCACCCTGATGCGGTCCCACAATGCCCATGCGTTCCATTTCGTCAACCAGTCGCCCTGCCCTTGCATAGCCCACACGCAGCCGCCTTTGCAGAAGAGAGGTGGAAGCCTGTCCGACCTCCACAACACATTCAATGGCTTGTTCGATCATGGGATCGGCGTCACTGTCGGTATTGTCGTTGTCCTTGCTTTTGTCGGCAGCGGCATTTTTCTCAATTTCGTCCATCACATCCTTGTCATATTCGACAATCTTGTTGTTTTTAATGAAGTTGACGACATTTTCGATTTCGGTGTCCTCGACCAATCCGCCCTGTACACGAATGGGCTTGGTAATGCCGATGGGAGAGAACAGCATATCGCCGCGTCCGAGAAGTTTTTCCGCACCGCCTGAATCGAGAATGGTACGGGAGTCTATCTGAGATTTCACGGCAAAAGCAATACGGCTGGGAACATTGGCTTTAATCAGACCTGTGATGACATCAACAGACGGTCTTTGTGTAGCGATGACAAGGTGCATACCTGCCGCACGAGCCATCTGTGCCAGACGACAGATAGATTCTTCTACATCATTGGGAGCCGCCATCATCAAGTCTGCCAGCTCATCAATGACAATGACAATCTGGCACATTTTTTCGAGTTTATGAATTTCTTTGGGCGGTTCTTTGGCATTGTTGATGTCGGCTTTTGCCTGAGCGAGCATTTCATCTTCTTCAAAGGTACGCTCTGTTGTTTCTTCGGGGGAATCATTTTCGACAGCCTGAGCATTTTGTCTGTCAACAAGGCGGTTGTAACTGTGCATATCACGGACATTATACTCTGCAAAAGTCTTGTAGCGTTCAAGCATTTCATTGACAGCCCAGTTCAGAGCACCTGCGGCTTTTCGGGGATCTGTCACGACAGGCACAAGCAGATGCGGAATACCGTTATAAACACCCAGTTCCACGACTTTCGGATCAATCAGCATGAGTTTGACTTCTTCGGGACTGGATTTGTACAGCAGGCTGATAATCATGGAGTTGATGCAGACGGACTTACCCGAACCGGTAGAACCTGCAATGAGCAGGTGAGGCATTTTGCCGAGATCGGCAAGGGTAATTTTGCCTGTAATATCCATACCGAGAGCGACCGTGAGTTTGCTTTTGGCGTTCTGGAATTCCGTGGATTCGACAAGAGAACGCATTTTGACAACGCTGACATTTTTGTTGGGGACTTCGATACCGACGGCAGACTTGCCGGGGATAGGTGCTTCGATACGCACACCGGTAGCGGCCAGATTCATGGCGATGTCATCGGAAAGGTTGGTAATTTTGCTGATTTTGACACCGGAAGCGGGCTGAAGTTCATAGCGTGTCACAGAGGGGCCACGACTGATATTGATAATACTGGTCTGAACGCCAAAGCTTTTGAGCGTGTCTACAAGCTTGACAGCACTGGTGTTTAACTCCTGCGAAACATTTTCGGCATTTTCACGCACAGGCGGCTCCAGCAAAGTAAAGGGCGGTTTGAGATAAGCATTTTCATCCGCCTTGACAGGCTCGGAAATATCAGGCTTTTTGAGCTGTTTTTTGACATCTGAAACAGAGATTTCAATCGTTTCGGGCATTTTTTCCTGTTCCTGTTTGGGAGGAGCAGGCTTTTCGGTACGCTTATGTTTCTTGGGCTTTTTAAAGACGGGGGAGAAAAATTCTCCGTTGATATATTGTTCGTCATATTTGGGAGAGGAATCTTCTTGTTTTTGATGGAATTGGGAGTAGTCGATGCTGATATTTTCAGGGAATTCCGCCACATCCGAACCGATAAAATCCATATTGATCATTTTGGGTGATTCGGATTCCTGTTTTTTCAGAACGTCTTTTGGAACGGTTTCGGGTTTTTGTTTTTTGAGGACACCCTGAGGAACGGTTTCGGGTTCCTGTTTTTTGAGGACGCCCTGAGGAACGGTTTCGGGTTCCTGATTTTTCGGAATATCCTGTGATGCTGCATCGGGGACAAAGACAGGATCGGCATGAGGATCTTCAAAAATTTCGGGAGGAGCGGCAAGCTTGGAAACCAGTTTTTTTACAACGCCTTTTTTGGCAGTGCGTGAAGCAGCGGGAGAAGTCTCCTGATTTTTTTCGGGACGGTAAAAAGGATTCTTATGCAGGGAAACAAACGGTTCTGTCTGTGGTTTGGGTGTTTGGGTTTCTTTTTGTTCTTTTGGAGGTTCGTTTTTTTGTTCGGCAGCGGCACGTTTTTCAGCCTGTTTTTTAATGAATTCCTCCTGCATTTTTTGAATCTGTTCTTCTTTGATTTTTTGTTCTTCTTCACGGATACGCTTGCGGAGTTCAACGGTTGCCATAATTTTTTCGCTGACAGGTTCACGGAATTTTTCAATCGTTTGTGCAAACAGCACTTTGACAGTCTGATAAAAAGACAACAAGAAAAGCAGCAGCAGAATAATGCCTCCGCCTGTTGCACCAAAGATTTTGGCAACAGGGATTCCCAGAAGGCCACCGATAAAGCCTGTACCGATATGCTGTCCGCCCTTGCGGAAACATTCCATCAGTTCGGTGCCATAGTCTTCGAGATCCATTCCTGCCGAGCCGAATGAGAAAAAAACAGCGGCAAACAACAGGACTGTGACAACCAGCAGTGTGAAACGCTCGGTAAAATAGCGGATTCGTTTTGTGGTGGCAAGCTGATAGGCATAGTAAACACAGAATATGGGGATACAGAATCCCATAAAGCCGAACAGTCCCCAATAGCATTGATGAAGAACTTCCCAGAATTTTTCACCGTTTATCATGAAGAACAGTACACAGAAAAAGCCGATTCCCAACAGAATCAAAGCTTTCTGCAGTCGTTTTCTTCTGATGTATTTTTGCAGTTCGGCTCGTTTTTGGGGATCAACGGCAGGCTTTTTAGCAGGCTTTTTAGGGCTGTTATCGGATTTTTGCGAAGGTTTCTTGCCGGACGGATTTTTTTTGGAGGCAGAAGCATTTTTAGAATTAGCCGCCAAAAGTAATACACCTCTTTTCACAAAAAATATTTGAAATAAATCGGGCAACACTTCAAAAATGCTGCCCGACGGAGATTAAAATACAAGAGCTGTATGCGTAAAGAGATTAACGCCGAGACAGAGTTCGATCACGCTGATGACGGAAATTGCTGCACCGACAACGGCAGTGTAGACAATAAAGATAATCATTCTGTCAGTGGAGAGAAGCCATTTGAACAGCTTGATGGCAAAGAATCCGACAACTGCCGAAACAAGCATACCGACAATCACAGGCAGCCAGTCGATTGAAACAGCCCCGCCGTTATCAGGGAAAAGAGCGTCTTTTCCTTCAAGGAGAGCGGCGGCTACAATGGCAGGCGTGCCGAGCAGGAAAGAATAATCCAGAGCGACCTGCTTGTTAATGCCCCGAAGCTGACTGGCAGCCAGTGTAGAACCGGAACGTGACAGACCGGGGAACAGGGCGGCACAGCACTGTGTCAGACCAACGGTGACGGCATCCGGAATTTTAAAGCGTCGTCTTGGTTTGCGGTTTTGTTCGGCAACTTTTTGGTTGGCTCTGTTGCCGAGAAAAAGCAGGACACTTGTTGTCAGCAGGGAAAGTCCTACAATGATGAAGAAACCGGACTTTGAAAATAAATCCGCCAGGTCTTTGATTTTCATGCCTGTTCCGGGAATAGGGAGAAACAGCAGGAACAGCGGCAGCAGACCGATGATAATCATCATTGCCAGATTCTCTTCACCGTCCATTTCTTTCCATTTAAAACTTCCGGTAAAGAGTTTTTTCAGAATGCGTCCGAGGGATTTGAACAGCTTGAGAACCAGCTTGCAATAGACAATCAGCACCGCAGCCAGTGTACCGATGTGGAGCATAACGGAGAAAAACAGGTTATTTTCCTCCATACCGAAAATGTGCTGACAAATGGTCAGATGACCGCTGCTGGAAACAGGCAGGAATTCTGTCAAACCCTGTATGATACCCTGAAAGATTGCTTCAAAAAGATTCATAAGTGTATGTACCTCCCAATAATAGGCGGCAGAAAAAATTTCTGCCGGAGATATGTTACCTGTGCGGCTTTCTTTTTTTGGAAAGCCGTTTGTTTTTTTCGATCATCTTGTACAGTGCACGGACAGCATCGTTTAAATCACCGATACTGTCAATGAGTCCCTCCTGTACGGCTTCCGTGCCGTCCAAAATGGTGCCGATGTCCATAACAAGCTCATCCGTATTCATAGCGAGCCGGTTGTATCTTTCGGCGGAGATATGGGAATGTTCCGTAACAAAGCCTGTGATACGCTGTTGCATCCGCTGAAAGTATTCAAAAGCCTGCGGTACCCCCAACATCAGACCGTTCATTCTGACGGGATGGATGGTCATGGTGGCGGATTTGGCAATAAAGGATTTTTTGGCAGCCACTGCAATGGGGACACCAATAGAGTGACCGCCGCCCAAAACCAGTGATACAACAGGTTTTTTCATACCTGCCATCAGTTCGGCAATTGCCAGACCTGCCTCCACGTCACCGCCTACGGTATTCAGAATCATTAATAAACCGTCAATTCTCCGATCCTGCTCAACGGCAACCAACTGAGGAATGATATGCTCATATTTGGTTGTTTTGTTCTGAGGAGAGAGGATATAATGTCCTTCAATCTGTCCGATAATGGTCATGCACTGCACGAGATATTCACCGTTATCGGAGAGGATAGAGCCTGTTTCAATGATACGGCTGACAGCGGCATTGTCCTGCGGACAATCGGTTTCTTCAGGCATATCGGGGACATCACTGTTTTTCAGATGATAGTTTTGGTAATTCATACTAACGCCTCCCAAGCTTATGATGGACAAAGCGGGAAGCGATATACACATGAGTATAACATTTTTTTGCGGAATCTTCAAGTAGGGATTGCTATTTTTTTTAAAATATATGAAAAAAGCAATGCAGAAATTACAGCTGAAATGTTTTGTTGAGCCATTTGCACAGATACGATACAGGCAATGTGAGCAGTCCCCATAACAAACTGTAAAGAGGACAGATTTGTCCGTGAAAGTTGAACGGCTGACGGGAGTAGTCCCAGACATTCAGTTTCATTTTGATATTGAAGAGATAGCCTGCAATGAGTTCGGCAGAAGTAATAACTGTACTGCCAATCATACATTTGAGCCATAGGGAACAGAACATTTGTTTTTGAAAAATCCTGTACAGCACGGTAAAGCAGGTACCGCCTGTAAGAATCATAGACCAGTGTGTATAGTGCCTCCATAGGATTTCTGTCAGCCCGTAGAGACATCCTCCGATACTGAACAGAACAAAATTACAGCCAAAAAATTTTTTCATACAAACCCACCTTTTTAAAGTAGTATTTGTATGAAAAAATCAAAATATTATGGAATTTGTCTGACAAATATTAACTGAGGAATCCGTCTATAATGGTGGCTTCGGCTTCTTCTTCCGTCAAGCCGAGAGTACGCAGTTTCAGGATCTGTTCGCCTGCAATTTTACCGATAGCGGCTTCATGAATTAAGGCGGCATCATTGTCACGGGCATGGAGTTCGGGGGCAGCATCTACTTTGCCGTTTTCGGAAATAATCGCATCACATTCGGAATGTCCCGTACAGGGAGCGTTGCCGATAATGACAGAGTGATAACCCTGATGGGAATGGTCTCTTGCAACGGAACGGGAAATCAAGTCCACACCGGAATCTTTTCCGTTGAGTTCGACACGGAATTCTGTTTTGGCAGTCTGTTCTTTTTCGGTAAGGATTCTTTCACGGATGAGAAGTTTTGCTCCTGCACCGAGTTTGGCGGAAGTATTGCGGGTGGTTCTGTCCACACCGCCAATCTGAGCGGTGTCCATTTCCAGAACCGCATTTTCATCAAGTTCGGCTTCCGTAACAGGATCAATGGAACGCAGTCCGGTACCGTGACCGGTACCGATGTGTTTTTCCAGATATTTGACTTTGGAATTTTTGCCGAGAATAAAGCGGTGAATACCGTTGTGACGGGCAGGCTCACCTGTTTCGGTGTGGATACCGCAGCCTGCTACAATAATGACATCGGCATTTTCGCCTACATAGAAATCATTGTATACAAGATCGTCTACATCTCCGTGAGTGACACAGGCAGGAATCGAAACGGTTTCGCCTTTGGTGTTGGCGGCAATGAAAATTTCAAGACCGGGCTGGTCTTTTTTGGATTCAATGCGGATATTCTTGCTGGAGACACGTCCCACACAGGCACCGTCCTCACGGATATTATAAGCTCCTTTGAATTCTCCGTTCCATTCGGAGATTTCTTTTAAAAGGTCTTTGGTAATTTCTTTCATTAAAATAACGCCTCCTGTTTTGAACATCTTCCCATCATGCCGCTGTTTTGAGCAAGTTTCTCCATCATTTCTTCGGCAGGACCGGATGAAGCAATTTTACCGTCAGCCACGACAGCAATTTCATCGGCAATCCGGAGAATTCTCTCCTGATGGGAGATGATCATGATAGTGCCGTCGATTTTCTGACGCATTTCCTCAAAGGTATGAATCAGATTGGTAAAGCTCCATAAATCAATACCTGCTTCGGGTTCGTCAAATACGGTCAGTTTGGTATGTCTGGCGAGAACGGTTGCAATTTCGATTCTTTTGATCTCACCGCCCGAGAGAGTGGCATTGACTTCTCTGTCCACATATTCTCCGGCACACAAGCCGACCTTGCTCAGAATATCGCATAAAACATCTCTTTCAAGTTTTTTTCCGGCGGCAAGCTCCATGAGCTTTTGCACGGTGATTCCTTTGAAGCGTACAGGCTGCTGAAAGGCAAAGCTGATACCCATTTTCGCACGTTCTGTAATGTCAATATCAGTAATATCCTGATTGTCAAGATAAATTTTTCCGCTGTCCTGCCGGTAGATGCCGGCAATGATTTTGGCAAGAGTGGTTTTGCCGCCGCCGTTGGGACCGGTAATCACGACCAGTTTACCGTCAGGAATCGTGAGATTCAGATTTTTCAGTACACCTACACCGTCAGGCGTACTCCATGAAATATTTTCCAGTCTTAGCAATTCGATCATCCTTTTTGTGTAAGTTTAGCAGTTCATTCAATGATAACATAAAATGATAGTTTTTTCAAGTCATGAATTTGTGCAATTTGCTTGAACGGCAAGGAAGTGTAAAAGGTACTTGACAATCCTGCTGTAGTAGTGTAAAATGAAAATGCTTTTCAAATTCGTAAAGAGGGAGCGGGAACCATGTCAAATGCGGGCGGTTACAAGACAAAGCAGAGAGAAGCTGTCTTGCGGTATATGATGGAACACAGGAACAGTCATGTTACGGTCAATCAGATCAGTGACAGTTTCGCTGAAAGAGGAATGTCTGTGGGCGTTACCACGATTTACAGACATCTGGAAAAACTGCTGGAACAGGGCTTTGTCAGAAAATATACGGTAGACGGTGCTGTGGGAGCGTGTTTCCAGTATGCAGACGACAAGCAGTGTCGGGAACACTTTCATTTAATGTGTGAAAGATGCGGCTGTTTAATACATTTGGAGTGCAGCCATTTGAATGAATTGGCAGAGCATATTTTTTCGGAACATGGTTTTGCGGTGAATCCTTTTCGGACGGTGTTTTACGGCAAATGCAAAGCCTGTCTTGCAGAAGAAAATAAAGTGGGAGAGAGTAACGGATGAAAAAAATACTATGCATACTGTTGGGTATGGCAGTCATGGTGGGAGCATTGTGTGCCTGCGGTGCGAAAAAAACAACCAAAAGTGACGGAAAGTTAAATATTGTAGCAACGATTTTTCCGCCTTATGATTTTGCAAGAGAGATTGGCGGAGACAGGGTGAATGTGTCCATGCTGTTAAAACCGGGAACGGAAAGTCACAGTTATGATCCCACACCGCAGGATATTATCAGCATACAGGAATGTGATTTGTTTCTTTATGTAGGCGGAGAGTCTGACGAGTGGGTGAGGGATATTCTGGAATCAGGCGACCGAAAGCCCAAAAAAGTGATTGCTCTGATGGACTGTGTGGATAAGGTGCGGGAAGAATTGGTTGAGGGCATGGAGTCGGAAGAAAACGACAGTGACGAGACAGAATATGATGAACACGTGTGGACTTCCCCGAAAAATGCCGATAAAATTGTCAGACAAATCACAGCGGCAATGTCGGAGCTTGACAGCAAAAATGCTTCGTATTTCAGCAATAACACGGCTGTATATTGTCAAAAGCTGGCGGCACTGGATTATGCATTTCAGGAAATTGCCGACAGTGCCAAAAGAAAAACACTGATTTTCGGAGACAGATTTCCGTTCCGTTATTTTGCGGATGCGTATGATCTGCAATATTATGCCGCATTTCCGGGCTGTTCTTCGGAAACGGAGCCGAGTGCCGCCACGATTTCCTTTTTGATTGACAAGGTAAAGGAAGAAAAAATTCCCGTTGTATTTGCGATCGAGTTTTCAAGCGGCAAGGTAGCGGATACGATTTGTGAAAGTACGGGAGCCAAAAAATTGACATTCCATTCCTGCCATAACGTGACACAGGAAGAATTTGATAACGGTGTAAGTTATGATTCCTTAATGCAGGGAAATATCAAGGCTTTAAGGGAGGCATTGTCCTGATGGCATTGATTGGCTGTAATCAAGTATCTTTTTCGTATGAAAATACGGGTGTTATCAAAAATCTGAGCTTTGAAGTCAATGAAGGAGATTATCTGTGCATTGTAGGAGAGAATGGTTCCGGCAAAAGCACTTTGATGAAAGGTTTGCTCGGTCTGAAAGCACCTGCTGACGGTAAAATTACACGGGGAGACGGTCTGAAAGCCAATGAAATCGGTTATTTGCCGCAGCAGACACCGGCACAAAAGGATTTCCCTGCCAGTGTATATGAAGTAGTATTATCGGGCAGACTGAATAGTTGCGGCTTTATGCCGTTTTATTCCAAAATCGACAAGCAGGCGGCACTTGACAATATCAAGCGTCTGGGCATTGAACACCTGTCCAAAAGAAGTTACAGGGATTTGTCGGGGGGACAGCAGCAGAGAGTGTTATTGGCAAGGGCGTTGTGTGCCAGCAAAAAAATACTGCTCCTCGATGAGCCTGTCACGGGACTGGATCCGATTGTTACGGAGGAAATGTACAGGCTGATTGAGGAGCTGAACAAAAAAGAACGTATTACGATTATCATGGTATCGCATGATATACAGTCATCTGTGAAGTATGCCAGCCATATTCTGCATTTGGATGCAGGCGATACGTTTTTCGGCACGACAGCGGACTATATGCAGAGTGCCAAAGGAAAATATTTTTTTGCGGAGGGGAAATAGCGGATGGAAGAAATTTTGAAAATGTTTTCGTACAGTTTCATTGTCAGAGCAGTGATAGGCGGTTCGCTGATTTCCTTGTGTGCGGCACTGCTGGGAGTGAGTCTTGTACTGAAAAGGTATTCCATGATAGGCGACGGCTTGTCCCATGTGGGATTCGGAGCGTTAGCGATAGCGGCAGCCGTGAATGTTGCGTCACCGTTGGAATTTGCGATACCGATTGTAGTGATTGCGGCATTTTTTCTGCTGAGAATCAGCGGCAGCAGCAAAATTAAGGGAGATTCCGCCATAGCGATTATTTCAACGGCAGCTTTGGCGATTGGCATTATGGTAGCCACCATGACAACGGGCATGAATACGGATATCAACAGTTATTTGTTTGGCAGTGTGATTGCTATGTCGCAAAAGGATATTGTGATATGCATTGTACTTTCCGTGATTGTTATTGTGATGTACATATTGTTTTACAACAAGATTTTTGCCGTGACATTTGATGAGAATTTTGCAAAAGCAACAGGCACAAAAGCAGGAATTTATAATATGATCATTGCCCTGCTGACAGCACTCACAATCACAGTGGGAATGAAAATGATGGGTTCACTGCTGATTTCAAGCCTGATTATTTTTCCTGCGATCACGTCTATGAGAGTATGCAGGCGATTTAAAAGCGTTGTGATTTGTTCGGCTGTGATTGCGGTTGTATGCTCTGTGGCAGGGCTGATCGTATCGTATCGGTGCAATACGCCTGTCGGTGCAAGCATTGTCATTGTGAATGTGGGAGTACTGCTGATATTTACAGCGATAGGCAGTGTATCTGACAGGATCGGTGCCAGAAAATTTGCGGCTTAATTTTCATTGGTCAAAGCGTCATCAACGGCACGTTCATAGGCAATATCGGTGTCATCATATTCATCACCGTTTTCGTCGATATAACAACGGTTGCCGAGAGAACTGTAATAAATTTGATTGTATTCCATGAAATTCACTTCGCTTTCGGGTATTGTAAAAAGAAAAATTCTTTTCACTGATACGCCCGGAACGAGGAAAAATCGACCTTTCAAGGGGTAATTTTTGAGAAAAGAAGGGATTTTTGTTATGCTGATTGATACAGAAGTACTGAAAATATTGTGCATCATACTGGGAGCGGTGATTGCGATAGGAATTGTCGTTATACTCATTATGAAGAAACTGAAAAAATCAGAGGACACCATAACGATTGTTGCAGTGGCTACCATATTTGCGGGAGTACTGTTGGCAGGACTGCTGGTGTACTGGGTAACGCTGGGCATGATGATGGATGTCGCATCCTCCATGCAGCAATCCTCCGTTTCCTGAAAATTCTGTCACACATTTTCCTTGCCTGAGTAATATGTAGTATAAACATTACGAAGGAGGAAATTTCTTATGTGTAACAATGGATTTTTTGGCGGTAACGGTGGCTGTGGCTGGATCATTCTTTTGATCATCATCCTTTGCTGCTGCTGCGGCAACAACAACGGCAGCTGTGGCTGCAACAACGGATGCGGCTGCGGTGACAACAACGGCTGCGGCTGTGGCTGCTGATAGCCATTAGCAGTTAGCAATTAGCAATTAAAAAGACAGGGCGGATTTCTGATAATTCCGTCCTGCCTTTTGTTTTAAGCGTGGTTGAGTTTGCTGATGATTCTGTCAAATTTTTTATCGTTGTGGATAATTTCGTAACATCTTTTGGCGAGAAAGAACAATATCATATTGACTGCCATGTTGAATGCAAATGTTCCGAACAGTTGTGTCACCAAAAGCCCCCTTGTATCAGACATGGACGCTCCATAGATGCCTACTAAAAACATAAGTCCTGCCATTGTCAGCTTGAGTAAAAATGCCGTCATGGAACTTACTTGCAGTAAGACAAGACCTGTGCTGACATTTTCACCTGTTGAAAGAGTTTTACTCAAAGAGGAAGCGGACAGTGAAACAGAAAATAACTCCAAAAAGACAGTAAACGGAATACCGTACAACAGGACAGCATCAAATTCAAAACGAATGGGGAACGAGTACACAGCATAAGCCAAACCTGAACCAAAACATAAAACGGCAAATATCAATGAGACCGTTTTCATATTTCTCAATGTTTTTTGTATGTCTCCGTTATCCTTTTTTGCCTGTCGGAATATTCCCATAGCCGGCACGGAAAGTACAGCTGTCAGCAACGCTTTTATCGTGTAAACGATTACTCTTGCCGCATAATTTTGCAGGATGTAATCATTGATATATGGCGAATTCATCTGCACAAATGTAAAAACAACCTCTGCTGTGCTCCAAGCTGTTTCCGTAAACAATAGGATGAGCAATGCAAGCATTAATTTTGATTGCAGAAGGATATGTAATCTTTGTTTTACCATTTTTACACTTCCTTTCGGAGCATATAATTTTCAGTCTAAGACCATACCGTTTTCGATGTCGGTAAGGAGATTGACACGGCGTTCATGGCGGCCGCCTTCAAATTCGGTGGAGATGAAAATATCAATCATTTTGTTGGCAAGTTCGGGAGTGACAACATTTTGTCCCATGCAGATGACATTGGCATTGTTGTGTCTGCGAGTCATTTCGGCAAGCATTTCATTGGTGCAGACGGCTGCACGGACACCATGTACTTTGTTGGCAGCCATAGACACGCCCAGACCTGTTGTACAGCAGATAATGCCAAAGTCAAATTCATTTTTGGCAACGGCAGCAGCGGCATAATAGGCATATCTGGGATAATCGACAGATTCTTTGGAATAACAGCCGAAATCGTGGTATTCGATATTTTTTTCATCAAGATGTTTTTTGATGCTTTCTTTCAGTTCAAAAGCACCGTGATCGGCAGCAAGTGCAAGTTTCATGGATGAGATTCTCCTTTTATGATTTTTGGTGTTTGGCTTTCAGTTCACGTTCCGCCTGCGGCAGTCGGAGATAAACAGGCATAAGCCTGTCAGATGAGCAGAGCCGGTTGTTCTGTGCAAGCTGTTCGGCAGCTTTGGCTGTACCGTAAGCGTGTTGATAACGAATATTTTCGGGTGCAAGAATGACATTTTGCATTTCCGCAAATGCTTTATCACAGATTTCCGCACCGTCACCGACAAGATAAATCGTTTCGGTGTAGTTCTGAAGTTCCTGTGCAAGTTCATCAATACTCAGAGCCCTGTCGGGAGTGAGCCTTTCGGGTTGGCTGTCGGAGAGTCTGAAAAGGGCATTGTAAACCTGTGCACAGCGAGCGTCCATGACAGCACACACAATGCCGTTAGGATACGGCAGACCGTAAGCCATTGCTTCCAGAGTGGATACGGAAGCACATGGTTTGTCGAGCGGCATGGTCATGCCCTTGACAGAGGCAACACCGATTCTGACACCGGTAAACGAACCCGGACCGGCATTGACGGCAAAAATATCAATGTCTTGGATATTGGTACCGGTAGTTTTGAGGAGAGCCTCCACGATTGGCATTAACGTCTGACTGTGAGTGGTTTTGGTGTTGAGGAAGAACTCTCCGAGAAGTCTGCCGTTGTCCGTGACAGCGGCTGATACCGGTGAAGCACTGGTATCAATGGCAAGGATTTTCATAGTGATTCAGCTCCCTCTATGGTAATTTCCCGTTCATTTTCGGACAGGTGTCGTATGTGGATTCTGATGCAGTTTTCAGGCAGAGCATTTTCGATATTTTCGCTCCACTCGATCACCATAATACCGGTGTCCATGTAGTCAAAAAAGCCTGTGGAATACAGGTCATCAAAAGAATTGATTCTGTACATATCGAAGTGATAGACAGGAAATTTGCCGTCATATTCGTGTACAAGTGCAAAAGTAGGGCTTGATACACCGTCCTCAATGCCGAGACCTTTGGCGAGACCTCTTGTAAAGGCGGTTTTGCCTGCACCGAGACCACCGAACATAGCGATAATTTCCGTACCTTTGAGAGTTTTGGCAAATCGCTGTGCAAGTTCTTCTGTTTCGGTGTATGAATGAGTGAGAAATGTTTGCAAGATACTATCTCCTATCAGAAAAGTCCTGTAATTTTGCCGTTGGAATCCACATCAATTTTTTCGGCAGCAGGCACTTTGGGCAATCCGGGCATTGTCATAATATCGCCTGTGTAGACAACGACAAAGCCTGCACCATTGGAAAGACGGACATCACGGACAGTAATATTGAAATTTTGTGGTTTGCCGAGCAGTGCGGGATTGTCGGAAAGAGAATACTGTGTTTTGGCAATGCAGACAGGCAGATTGGCTGTGTCGAGTTTTTCGATTTCAGTGAGAGCTTTTAAAGCTTGTGCAGTAAAGCTTACATCATCTGCACCGTAGATATTTTGTGCAACAGTTCGGATTTTGTCTTTGAGAGGCATATTATCGGGATAGATGGGGTGGAAGTCGGATGGCTTTTCGGTTGCATTGATGACTTTTTCGGCAAGTGCAATACCGCCCTCACCGCCTTTGGCGAATACTTCCGACAAGGCAAAATCCGCACCGAGTTCTTTGCAGTAGTTTTCAATGTAGGTCAGTTCTGCCTCACTGTCCGTACCGAAACGGTTGACAGCAACCACAACAGGCACACCGAATTTATGCATATTGCTGATATGTACACCGAGATTGACGATCCCTTTTTGAAGAGCCCCAAGATTTTCCGTTGAGAGCTCCGTTTTAGGAACACCGCCGTTGTATTTCAAAGCCCTGACGGTTGCCACAACGACAACGGCAGAGGGTTTCAGTCCTGCCTTGCGGCATTTGATATCAAAGAATTTTTCCGCACCGAGGTCAGAGCCGAAGCCTGCTTCCGTGACACAGTAATCGGCAAGTTTTAAGGCAAGTTTCGTGGCACGGACAGAATTGCAGCCGTGAGCGATATTGGCAAAAGGACCGCCGTGCATGAAAGCGGGAGTTCCTTCCAATGTTTGTACAAGATTGGGCTTGATGGCATCTTTGAGAAGAGCCGCCATAGCACCGTTGGCTTTGAGGTCTTTGGCATAGACGGGCTTTCCGTCAAAAGTGTAGGCAACAAGGATATTGCCCAGACGCATTTTCAGGTCGTCAATGTCGGAAGCAAGGCACAGAATCGCCATCACTTCACTGGCAACAGTGATAATAAAGCCGTCCTCACGGGGAACACCGTTGACTCTGCCGCCAAGACCTGCCACAATATTTCTGAGTTCTCTGTCGTTCATATCAAGACAGCGTTTGATGAGAATTTTTCTGACATCAATTTGCAGAGAATTGCCCTGTTGAATGTGGTTGTCGAGCATGGCACAAAGCAGATTGTTGGCAGAGGTGATAGCGTGCATATCGCCTGTGAAATGGAGGTTGATATCTTCCATAGGGATGACCTGAGCATAGCCGCCGCCTGCGGCACCGCCCTTGATGCCGAATACAGGTCCGAGAGACGGTTCACGGAGTGCGACAGCGGTTTTTTTGCCGATTCTGGAAAGAGCGTCACCTAAACCGACAGAAGTAGTGGTTTTGCCTTCACCGGCGGGAGTGGGGTTGATAGCGGTGACAAGGATCAGTTTGCCGTCAGGATAAGCGGCAGTTTCTTTGATGAGGCTTTCGGAAAGTTTTGCTTTGTACTTTCCATAGTATTCCAGATGTTCTTCGGCAATGCCGAGGGAAGCGGCAACCTCTTTAATAGGCTGAGGGTTTGCCTGCTGAGCGATTTCAATATCTGTAAGCATACACAATTCTCTCCTTTAAAAATCATTGTCATTGTCATTTTAACATAAAACTTTTATTTAAACAATATCACGGACAAAAAAATTATGAAAAAGCCCTGAAAGTGATACGGAAAGTCACTTTCAGGGCGAATTTTGGTTATGACAATTTCATGCGGAATACAGAAACAGCGTTTTGGTACATGATTTTATCATATTCATCAGGGGAGACCATGTTTTTGAATTCATGGAAGTATTCCTGATATAACGAGCGTTCACCTGCACGGTTGTGAAGATAGGTATCGGGACCGTCAATGGGACTGTCGCTGCCAAACAGAACTTTATCAATGCCGGCCTTTTGAATCAGTTGGAGAGTACTTTTGACAGGCACCCATGTTGTGTCACCGTAAAGGTTAGGAAGCTGTGAAATAAGTGCAATGGCTTCCTGATTATCCGTACCGAGTCCCATGTGTACCATGACAAAATTGGTATGGGGATATTTTTTCGCCATATTGTAGACACGCACACAGGAAGCGGCATCAGAACCGCCTGTATGGGTTACAACAGGCAGACGGAAATGTTCTGCCATTTCAATGAACGGTTCATTTTGTTTGCTGTCGAAAGGGACATTGGAATGGTAAGGGTGAAATTTGACAGCAGTGATATATTGTCTGTTTTCTTCGATAGCACGATATAAGGCGGTATCGGCAGTTTCATTGAAAGGGCGTACCCATACAGCCGCACTGATTTGCCGAGGATACTGTTTTGCAAAATCCACGACTTCATGCAGACATTCTATCTGTGAGTGAAGAAATTTCGGAGGGATAGGACGCAGTTTGTGGTCAAATTCGGCAGCATTGAGAGTCGATACGATACTGTGAGTAATACCGTATTGTTTCATGGAGTAGAGGACATCTTCTTTTGTCAGCCGAAAACCAATCATATCACCGATATGCACATGTGTATCAATAATCACGGTCTGCACCTCACTTTTCGGAAATGAGTTTATTTAATTCTTCCATAAAGGAATGAATATCTTTGAATTGTTTATAAACAGAGGCAAAGCGTACATAAGCCACTTCGTCAATATCCTTGAGTACCTGCATGGTATATTCACCGATGGTTGTGGAGGGAATCTCACGTTCCAGAGAGCTTTCGATTTTAGCTTCCACCTTGTCAACAATGGCATCAATCTGGTCAAGGGAAATATCCCGTTTATCGCAGGCACGAAGAATACCGTTGGTTAATTTTTCTCTGTTATAGGGTTCGCGTCCCTTGTCACGCTTGATGACCATGACAGGAGTCGTTTCTACAATTTCATAGGTGGTGAATCGTCTGAGACACTGAAAGCATTGTCGTCGTCTTCTGATACGTTCATTGTCATCGGTAGGACGGGAATCCACCACTCTGCTTTCTTCAAAGCCGCAGTATGGGCATTTCATCAAATACAACTCCCTTGATAGTATTGTCAGCAAAACTGCTGTAAAAATTGTTGTGCGTGTATCAGCTCCTGTATTTTGTCAAAGCTGGATCTGTATACTTCTATCATCACATCGCCGTCAAAGCCGGTGCGTTTCACGGCGTCGAAGAATTCTTGAAAATCAAAGCAGCCCTTTCCGGGAAGTACACACTGATTGTCCGCAGAAAAATCGTTGATGTGGATATGCTTTAAATAGTTTCCCATAGCTCGAACCATATCTGTCGGCTGCATACCGCCCCGTTTTGCCTGTTTGACATCGCAGACAAAGCCGGCACTCCGAGGGATTTCGGCAATCATTTTTTCAATAAACGGGATACTGTTGCTGCAAAAGAGATTGACATTTTCCTGAAGGAGCTGCACATTGTACCGAGCGGCGGTTTCCTGTAAGATACGGAACCGTCTGAAATATTCGCTGTCGGTCATGGAAGAGGTATAAGTCGTGTTCAGACCGTGCAGAACAACTTTTTCGGCACCAATATAATTAGCTGTACGGAAATACATTTCATACATTCTGACACCGTCCCAAAAACGCCTTTCATAATTGGAAAAAAGCAGAAAGGACTCAAAACCCGAAGTAAACGGATGAATGGACTTCACCTTTGCACCGCAGGGATTGAGCATGGCAAGGAGCTTGTCAAGATAGGGAGTTTCAAGCTCCGAGAACGTATTGAAAAATATCTCAAAGGAACGGAAACCGAGTTCGCAGAGAACCTGCAGGCAGTCTTCCGTAAGCATGGGATAGAGGCAGCCTGTTGAAATGCCGATATTCATAATCTCCTCCGACAGATAAAATGGATAAATACCTACTTCTATGATAGTACTTTTTTGCTTTAAAGTCAAATAAAATTTGCTGTAAAACAAGAGATTTTTCGTCATAGTTTTTTAAATATATCCCAAATGTTTAAAAAGAATTATAAAAAATTGATAAAAAATACTTGACAAATGAATAACTTTCATGTATTATATAGATGGCTCAGGAAACTGGGTGATACAAGTCGAAAGGATTTGTATCGTTCATTAAGATTATTCCTTTTCTTTCCTTTTTCCTTTTTTCTTTTTATTCCTTTGAGTAAATGCGTGAGGTGCGAGCCTTACGCATTTGCTTTTTATCAAAAAAACAGGAGGCTTATGGCAAATGAAAAAAACAACAGCGTTTTTACTGGCGACAACAGGATTTCTGGCAGGAGTGATTACAGGATTTCTTTTTGCACCTGTCAAACATGGTGTCAGCATCGGCAATCATAACGGCAACAATAACCGTGTTTTTAAAAAAAAGCAGGATGATGACTGGGATTATGAACCGGAGGACTATTTTGATGATCCGGATGATTTGGATGATGACGACGAAGAGGAACTGCAGTTTTAACGGAGGGAGACAGAAGTTATGAATGAGATGATCAGGGCAATGACGGAAAGAAGAAGTACAAGAAGCTACCGTTCGGATATGCTGCCGAAAGAAGTGATTGATGAAATCATACAGGCAGGCTTGTATGCGGCAAGCGGAAGAGGCTTTCAGTCTCCGATTGTGGTTGCTGTGACGGATAAGGCCATGCGTGACAGACTTTCTGAAATGAACAGAAAAATCGGCGGCTGGCAGGCAGGCTTTGATCCGTTTTATGGAGCACCGGTGGTATTGATTGTGCTGGCGGATAAATCCAGACCGACATATTTATATGACGGAAGTCTGGTTATGGGGAATCTGATGCTGGCGGCTCATTCTATGGGAGTGGGAAGCTGTTGGATTCACCGTGCCAAAGAAGAGTTTGAAAGCAAAGAGGGAAAAGAAATTCTTCAATCCCTTGGTATAGAGGGCGATTATGAAGGAATCGGACACTGTGTACTCGGCTATGCAGACAGCGGTTTATCCCAAATACCTCCGAGAAAGGAAAACCGTGTTTATTATATCTGACATAGTATCTTTTTGATGGGAATCGCTTGATTTTTCGGCAGAACAGGAATAAAATAGACTTTGGGAGATGGTGATATGTCAAAAAATCTGCTGTCTAAAATCAACGAAAAAATGTACGATTTTTCCAAAGGACAAAAACTGATTGCACATTTCATTACGGAACATTATGATAAAGCGGCTTTTATGACGGCTTCAAAACTGGGCGGTACAGTCGGTGTCAGTGAATCGACAGTGGTGCGTTTTGCGACAGAACTGGGATATGACGGTTATCCCAAAATGCAGAAAGCCATGCAGGAAATGATTCGGGACAAGCTGACATCTGTACAGCGTATCGAGGTCACGAAAAACCGTATCAGCAATGATGATATTCTGGCAGTCGTTCTGAATCAGGATATAGAAAAAATTCGCAGAACACTGGAAGAAATTTCCAAAGAGGATTTCCGCAATGCCGTGAACGCCATTGCCAAAGCAAAAACGATCTACATATTTGCGGTGAGAAGCTCAGCTGCATTAGCGTCTTTCTTAGGCTATTATTATTCCTTGATATTTGACAATGTGAAAGTCATCAGTAACTATGGCGAGACGGAAATTTATGAAAAACTTTTTCGGATATGCTCCGATGATGTGATTATCGGAATCAGCTTTCCCAGATATTCCAATGCGGCAATCAAAGCTATGACATTTGCCCACAGACGGGGAGCAAAAGTCATAGCCGTTACGGACAGTATGGCGAGCCCTTTAGTGGCAACGGCAGACTATGTACTGATTGCCAAGAGCGATATGGCTTCCGTAGTGGATTCACTGGTAGCTCCGCTGAGTATGATCAATGCATTGATTGTGGCTACTGTTTTGAATACGGAACTGCAAGTGCAGGATACATTTAACAGACTGGAAAATATCTGGCAGGAATATGATGTTTATAGAAACGATGGGGAGGAAAAGCAGAATTGACACAAAGAAAAACGGCAATTATAGGCGGCGGTGCGGCAGGTATGATGGCAGGAATTTTCGGAGCCTATGCCGGAGATGATGTGACCATATTTGAGAAAAATGCCAAAATCGGCAGAAAAATCTATATCACGGGAAAAGGACGCTGTAATGTTACCAACAACTGTGATATTAAAACCGTCATTGCCAATACTCCCGTCAACGGACGCTTTCTGTACAGTGCTCTGAACAGATTTTCTCCGAGCGATACCATGACATTCTTTGAATCCAACGGCTTGCCGTTAAAAACAGAACGTGGCAACCGTGTTTTTCCGGTGTCGGACAGGGCGGGGGACGTTGTTGATACGCTGTTAAAGGTATCACGTCGGGCAGGCTGTCAAATCGTCAGTCAAACCGTGACGGATATAGTGATTTCTGACGGCAGGATAACAGGGATTCGGATGAACGAAGCATTTTTGCCTTTTGATAAAGTTGTCGTAGCGTGTGGGGGAAAGTCCTATCCCCTGACAGGCTCTACAGGTGATGGTTATACATTCGCCCGAAAAGCAGGGCATACCATCATTTCTTTAAAGCCGTCTCTTGTCCCAATGGAAACGGTGGAAAACATTCCTTTGGAATGTGACAAACTCCTTTTGAAAAATATTTCCTTGACGGTCATTGACACGCTGACCAATAAAAAAATCTATACGGATTTCGGAGAAATGCAGTTAATGCATTATGGAGTGTCGGGGGCGGTGGTGCTGAGTGCCAGTTCCCATATCCGTCAGATGCAGTCGGGACGCTATCGTCTTGAAATTGATTTAAAACCGGCTCTTTCCGAAGAAAAACTGGACGCAAGGCTCCTGCGTGAAATTGCCGACAGAAAAACAAATGATTATGCCTATCTTCTTCATGCACTGCTTCCGAAACAAATGATCGGACTGTTTATGCAGATGTCGGGAATTCCTTCACATAAGAACTGTAGTGAAATCAGCAGAACTGACCGAAAAGTAATTTTGTCACTTCTGAAAAACTTTCCGCTGACAATCCAATCTTTCCGTCCTCTTGAAGAAGCGATTATTACATCAGGCGGTGTTGACGTGAAAGAAATCAATCCCAAGACAATGGAATCCAAATTCATACAGGGATTGTATTTTGCAGGAGAAGTGATAGATGTTGATTGCTATACAGGCGGTTTTAATTTGCAGACAGCATTTTGTACAGGTGTTCTGGCAGGAGAAAATTGAAAAATACCGTTATCAAATGCAAAACTGCTGCATATGATATTAGTACAGAAAGCACTTTGAAAAAAATTGAAAAAAATTTGAAAAAAACTCTTGACATTTTCTTTGGAATAGTGTATTATAATAAACGTCGCTGAGAGATACAGCAGGAAACCTGAGAGTTTCTGAGGTTTGTGTGTAACGATCAGTCGGTGTGGGGGTATAGCTCAGCTGGGAGAGCATCTGCCTTACAAGCAG
>DEFH01000033.1:0-6351 GCA_002350705.1 Ruminococcaceae bacterium UBA2857 | reverse complement strand
GCACGAGTCTGCAAAACTCCGATTCCCCGGTTCAAATCCGGGTGTCGCCTCTCTTTTTTGCTGATGCAGGTATCGTATAGAGGTAGTACATCAGCTTCCCAAGCTGAGTGGGCGGGTTCGATTCCCGTTACCTGCTTAGGGCTTCTGAAGGTAATTCATTCGCTGAAATCATTGCCTTTAAGTAATAGCATAAAGGCAATCCCTCTACTTGTTGAGGTGCAGAGGGTTACCTTTATTAAAGCATGAATTATTCATGCAGTTTTATTTTTTAGTTGTACCTTACAACTGATCCTTGGCAACTCTACTACCGTCGGAAATGTTTTCGCATGTGATGCAAGACTATCCATCCCTATCACGCCGGCATCATTCGTGAGCTGCGAACTCATGATTGATGTTTAGCCGGGGAGTTATTGGTAGTAACGAACCGGCTCGATATTTTTTACAGACCTAACATTTCAATCATACACTACATTTTTTGAAATGTCAATATAATATTTATTTGATAGACTGTTTTCACAAAAGAAAATGGTCTTTTTTGTTGAGTAATAACAAAGGAATTATCAAATTGATAACATATATCATTGTTATCGGCTGTGAGGTGAAAGAAAATGGAACAGCAGAATTCATGTGCTGATTGCCTGAATCTGGGGCGTGCTGTTTATTGTATGCAGTGTGTCAGGTTAAACAAGGGACATAAAGATATGTTTCGCAGCAATGCTCCCGCTACCCTTCCCCATAAGCCTAAAAACAGCAAAACTGATTTTTCGCAGGTCGAGAAAAGATAATTGTTACATATTTTGTTACTTTTAAAATAGGAACTGGTTCCGCTTTTTTGTATCAGTGATTGAAATGCAATCAAAAAATAGGAACTGGTTCCGCTTTTTTATGTATCAGCGATTGAAATGTAATCAAAAATAGGAACTGGTTCCTGTTTTACTCAAAACGATAAATCCCCTCCGCTATGAATTGCTCACGGCGAAGGGGATGTTTTTTATGCTGCCATATAACTCAGAGAGTATCTTGTATTCCCTGTTTTTATGTATTGGTCTTTGTGTTCGTATATCGTTGCACGGATCCTGTCCTTCCAATGCGGATTTGCAAGGGACTTCGGGTGTCCCTCAAGCATTGAGTATAGTTGTGAAAGCTCTGCCGAACCGCCAGCCTGCTCCATAACCGAGCGTATAAGCTGATGCCAGGTCAGTGCTTTGCAGTTCTTTTTACTGATGTCACATTCACCTGCCCTTGTCCAAGTAAACGGAATAATCAAGGAGTTGTCCTTGCGAAAAACCACCATATATTCTGTTACTATCGGAATGAAGGGCTTACTGTATCGTCTGCTGTCAGAAGTGCAGCTATATTGTCCTTTGACAATAAACGACTCCGGGGTACCTATTTTCATCATATCGCTTTGTATGGAATGGAATTCTCCGTTTGAACGAATATCACCGACAAGTATTGCAAGTCTGCCGTCCCTTCTAAGCGAAAGATAAAGCTTCTTGATAATGAAATTCAGCTTTTCAATAAAGTCGTTGTAGTTTACACAGCGACTCAGATCATTTTCATTCGCACTGCCCCACATGTTACCCGAATACTTGATAATATCGTGATAAGGCGGATGAAAGAAAATAAGATCGGCACTGTCCTCAACATCATTGCTGAGAGCATCCCAACCGCCTTTTCCGTAAGGTGCATCAGGATTCAGATCATAAAGAATACTTTGGACTCCGCAACGGTCAGCGACCGCCTTAGATGTACCTGAGCCGGACATAGGATCAAGCAGGGGAAATTGGCTTGTACTTTGCCTGTAATACCTTTTGGTGTCCAGCACATATTTCAGTATTGCTTCAACGACCTTCGGAGAGCAGTTTCCTCTCCATTTATTGCTTCCACCGTCACCACGCTCGGGAAAAGCCATAAATGAAGTAAGCTCCTTTCCGCAGCGGCTGCATAAGTCCTGTACTCCCAATTCCTGAGCTATTTTATACCATTCGTCGCCGAACTCATTTTGCAAAAGACGAACTGCTTTTTCAATTTTCTCTTTCATACTATTTCTCCATTCTACTGAACATCATTAATGATTTTTTCTATTCTTTCAAGACATTGAACAATGCTGTCAATTACCCACAAACCATTACTGTATCTTCGTATAGCTACATAATCCTTAGTACAGATCGCACTTTTGAGGTGGTTTACATAGCCAAGAACAGCAGAATATGAAACGGATTTTTGCTGTTCATCGGAAAGCTTTGACTCAATAGCCAATAACTTCAGATAATCCTTATTCTGCTCTATATCATTCAGATTTTTGCAGGCAGCCTGTTCGACTTCAGCTTTTTTCGCCATATAATGCTGATCTACCAGTGCAGGAAGTTCTCTGAAACATATTTCCGGTTTAAAATAACCGTTTTCTTCACAGAGATCAATTATCCGATTCTGATAGTAAATAATGTGGTTACGCACCAGATTCAGATTAACTCCGTCCTCCCAAAAGGGATCCTGACAACCGTTTGCGAATATATTGTCCCATTGCTCATAGCTTTGCCGACATTGCATTTCCATTGTTTCTATTTCTTCTACAAGTGATTTCTTCATAATTTATCTCCTTTGCAGGTATTGATAATATCGTTGATACCCTCTTCATACTTTTTCTGAATCTCTCTTGCAGCGGAAAGCTTGCCTAAATAAAAAGCAAAAAGTATCATATCTTCCACCGGAGGATTGTTACCTTTTTTAAGAAGCTCCCTGAGTTTTTCTATTTTGTTCATTGTAATCTCCATTCTGTCAAATAGTCCAATCACCGAAATTGTCAATTCCACCGATACAATAGTAACCATTTTCATTTAGACTATCAGGTGTTATTTGCAGTTTGTTTTTTTCCAAAAAGGCAGCAAACTTTTCTTCATATGTTTCGCCTTTATAAGCAAATTCATCAAAATAGTATTCTATGTAATCAACACGGTCACTCAAGACGGTTTTACCATTATTAAAAATATAATGTTCCTGAAATTCCTCTCCCGGTTCACTTGAAAAAATCTCAATTTCAAGCTGCAAGAGCTTTGATACATTGCTGATAAATGTGTATTCTTTTCCGGTTGACTCACATCCGCCAAGAAGACAAAGCATTGCACTATAGATCGACCATGCAACATCTCCGCTTATAAGAGCATATCCCTCTCCACGGTCATACACATCCGCTTCAAAAACACGATGAAAATGGTATGTCGGATGATTGTATGTCATCATTGATATAAGCTCATCAATATTATCGTCATTGCCGACGACTTTCATTTCGTAATAACAATAGTTTGGCATTTTTGCATTCTCCTCTATAAAAATAATTGCAGAGGAAAGAATGAACTCTCCTCTGCGGTCTTTGTTTGTATTATGTTTTATACGGTCAATCCTGTTCTTTTGCAGAATTCTTCATTTGTCATATCAGCTCTTTTGGCTGCTTCCGACAGAGTAAGTATTCCGTCTTTTACCAGACCAGCCAATGTACTGAGTATGCCTTCGATTTTGCCTTCTGCTCTGCCTTCTGCTCTGCCTTCTGCTCTGCCTTCGATTTTGCCTTCTGCTCTGCTCTCGGCTCTAAGTTCTTTTCTTAATGCAATGTCATACTGTTCACGCAATGTCTGCTCATCAAATAACTCTGACATCATGGTAGTCACCTCCTGTTTGTGTCCGTTCAGGAAATCTGTAAGATAACCCTCTTCTAAACAGATCCTTATTGTTTCTTTGATACATTCCAGCTTGTTGCTGTATAGTCTGCGCTGTTCGTCATATACCTTACAAAACCCGATGTACTGCCCGTGAATTGTGTTTTTCTCGACCTGACGCAGCACCTTCACCCTCAGATCAAGCGGTGAATCTGCATCGAAATAAGTTTCACTGAATGACACCTCGTCGGACACATCTTTGTTTCCGGTATATACCACATACATTTCCGGTTTGGGTAAGAATACCTTTTTTTCAAGATGCTCACTCTGTTCTGTTTCCCTTAGATAACGGCGATATGTTTCGGATAAATAGAACAGCATTCTCAGCGGCATATTATCCGTCCATCTGCTTTGAGCCTCAACGAGAACAACAAATCTTGCCTTTCCGCCAGAATTGACGATGAAACCGAGATCATTATATATCTCGTTTATCAAAACGGTTTCAAGCGTTTCAATCTGAATGTCATCAACGGTAACGGCTGTATCTTCAGGGTGAAGTTCCCTATAAAGAGTATAAACATTATTGATATCCTTGAAAAGTGTTGTGAACACACTATCTTTGGTTTTTTGTTTGACGGTTCTGTTATCCGTCAAAGGTTCATTTGCCATTGTAATCATTCCTTCCGATTATCTTAATAGTATTATAACATATTTTTTGCTGTTGTAAAATATTTTTTAAGTTAAAACTTAGCGTTAAAACTCTGTCCCATCTGAAGTCTTGCCAAGATTCTGTTCAATCAATCTCATGGTCATCATTATCATCTATGACTTCAAAATTAAAATCACCGACATCAAGCTGACCGTGTTTTATCAGATAATCAAGCTCTCTCTTTGCAAATACTTCGGCAAAGTATTTTTTATCAGATTCGATCAGGCTTGTATCCGGTTCAAAAGACCATGTTGCAGTTACGAGCATCCTAAATCCTCCTCCCAAGCTGTGTGTTTCTTTTATCCGTTTCCGTCTTATTCACAGCCATAAAAATTGCCTGTCTCTGACCGACGATTATGACCTTGCTTTTGGCACGGGTAACGGCTGTGTAGAGAAGATTTCGCCTGAGCATAATGTAATAGCTTTTCAGCATCGGGATAATTACTGTCTTATACTCTGAACCCTGCGATTTATGGATTGTTATCGAGTATGCAAGCGTGATATTTTGCATTTCCTCTGGATAATACCAAAGTACATCCGGCTTTCCGTCAAAACGGATGCCGCAAAGCTAGTTATCGTCCTCGTCTTTCTTTATTTCTACGATAAATCCCGTTTCGCCGTTTGAGACATTTTCGCTGTTCTTCGTCTGCATAACCCTGTCCCCGATTCGGAAAATCGTGCTTTTCAGTGTGATCTCCGGCTTGTTTGGTGCGGGCGGATTGATAGTTGCCTGAATACATTTGTTGTATTCGTTGACGCAGTTTTGTCCTCTGCTTTTCATCGGACAAAGAATACAGCAATTTTCAATACCGTTATTGTTGATCTCGAAAATATACTGAGCAACAACCGTATCAAAACAAAAATCCGGTTCATCTGCACGAATAAATTGAAATTCCTGATTGTAAGACAGTTTTGAATTACCGTTGTTGATGCTTTCTGCGTTCTTCGGGATGATACTTCCCGCACCCTGACGATAAACAAGGTCAAGTCTTGTGACAGGGACTTTTCCACAGGTGATAAGCTCGTTAAGTACATTTCCTGCACCGACAGACGGTAACTGGTCGCTGTCGCCAACGAGGAGCAGCTTGCTTTTCTTCGGGTCAACGGCTGCCATCAGGAATAGCAAAAAGTTTCTGATCGCACATAGATACTTCATCGACAATTACGACATCTGCATCAACCGTTCCGATATCCTCAAGCTTTGTTTCCTCGCTTATATGGAGTCCTGAATGAATGGTGTAGGCTTCTTTACCTGTCGCTTCCGCCATTCTTCGTGCCGCCTTTCCTGTAGGTGCGAGGAGCAATACATCAGATTTTGCTTTTATGCTGAACTGTGTTTCAAGTATTGCTTTCAGAACGGTTGACTTTCCTGTACCCGGGCCGCCGGTGATAATGGAAAACCGATTTCTGAAGAATTGTCCGATAGCTTCCCTTTGCTTTTCAGCAAGCGGAAAGTTGTTTCGCTCAAAATCTGCGATATAAGGAGCAACATTGATAGGCTTTTCTCGTATGCAAAGAAACGCCCTGACTCGCCCTGCTGCAAAGCTCTCATTATCGTAATTGTACGCAAGATAGGCATAGCCGTTGTCGCCTTTCAGAACGCCTTCTAAAGCCATTTTCTTTATCACGAATGTAATTTCATTGGTGGATACTATCTCGATGTCAAAGCCCTCGTTAAGCAGCGTGTGGGCGGCTGTGCGAAGCTCTTCCTGCTGCATACACAGGTGACCTTCGTTCTGTGCTTCGGTAAGCACAAACTTCAAGGCACCCATAATTCTGAGAGGGTCATTCGGCGGTGTATGCGTTTTTGCTGCTATCTCGTCAACAGTTTTGAAGCCGAAGCCGTTGATCGTAAAAAGGATATAGGGGTTGTTCTTGATTTTTTCCGATGCAGACGCACCGAAACGATCAACGATCTTCTTTATCTTGCTGACAGAAATTCCCGCAGGCTGCAAAAGCATAAGTAACGTGAGTTCGATGAAAAAA
>DEFH01000060.1:68475-112834 GCA_002350705.1 Ruminococcaceae bacterium UBA2857 | reverse complement strand
TTCTTTCGTGCGGTTGCCCTGTCGAAATCAAAAAAACAGCTTGACGTTTGATATTTTTTGATGTATAATGAGTGTGTTGTCAAGTTTGTGCTGATATAGCTCAGTCGGTAGAGCAGCTCATTCGTAATGAGCAGGTCGTCGGTTCGAGTCCGACTCTCAGCTTTAGCAGTCACATCATAAAAGCGGTCTTTGAGTTTCTCAAAGGCTGCTTGCTTTTTGTTTATTTTTTCTAAATTATTGATAATGATTTGTCTGATTTACCGTTGTTTTTGGGTTTGATTTTGAGTATAATTAATATAGAGAGGGTTTTATCTTTAGTTCTTTGAAAGGAAGTGTCTGAAATGGCAACAAGCAGCATTTATACAAATGTCAAGATCAAAAATAAGTCTGACTGTTTGAAGCTCGTTTCCGCTTTGGAACACGCTAAAAGCAAAAAGGTAAAAGAAGTTAAATTTTCTCGTCCTGTTGAAACAGTGAAAGGTGAAACAATTAAGGAGCTTTTTAAATAAATGTCAGACGTAAAAATTACCGGTTTTAAAATCATTTCGCTCAATGAATTATTGGCACAGCTTGGAGAAGAGAGAACCAGAGAAATTCTCTCTTCTTTTTCGTGTCCGATCAATAAGGACGTGGAGGACTTTTTAAAACATAAAGCGATTATTTTTGACAATCAATCTATATCGAGGACAAAGCTTGTTTTTACCTCTTACAAACAAAAAATTGTTCTCGTGGGATATTTTACACTTGCATATAAAGATTTTATGATTCCGGATAAAGCATTAAGCAGTAACTTGAAAAGAAGATTAAATAAGTTTGGCAGTTATGACAAAGAAATGAAGATACATAGAATTTCAGCTCCGCTAATCGCTCAATTAGGAAAAAACTTCGATAATGAATATAACAAACTGATAACCGGTGATGAACTTCTGCAAATCGCTTGCGATTGTGTTAAAGAAGTTCAAATGAATATTGGCGGAAAGATCGTGTACGTAGAATGTGAGGATAAAGTAAGATTGATTGAATTTTATGAAAGAAACGGTTTTGCGGTATTCAGCCAACGTCAACTTGATAAAAATGACAAACAGATAATGCAGGGTAATTATTTACTGCAACTTTTGAGGTATCTATAAATAAACAGCGATTCCAAAATCAATGGAATCGCTGTTTTTTTCAGATATTAATATTGTTTGCCCCAGTAAACCATGTGTTTGGCAGGCTTGCCGCAGCATACGCAGGTATCGGAAAGATGTTCTTCCACAAACGGAATACATCTTGACTTGACACCGCCTGTTTCATCTTTAAGTTGGTCTTCACATGCAGAGTCACCGCACCACATTGCCTTGATAAAGCCCGGCTTATTGGCGGCAATATCCAGAAATTCTTCATGGGTACGGGCTTCAAAGGTCTTTTCACGGAGATTTTTCAAAGCGGCTTCATACATACTGTCATGAATATTCAAAAGCAGCTTTTCGACTGCCGTCTCCAGTTCGTCAAGTGAAATCACTGTTTTTTCACGGGTGTCACGTCTCACAAGTACACACTGATTGTTTGCAATATCTTTCGGACCGATCTCGACACGAATCGGTACACCAAGCATTTCATACTGACTGAATTTCCAGCCGGGAGCCTTGTCGCTGTCATCGAGTTTTACACGGAAATCCTTATCCGACAGACGATTTTTCAGCTCGTTGGCTTTTTCCAGAACGCCCTCTTTTTTCTGTGCGACAGGAATCACAGCCACCTGTATCGGAGCAATTTTCGGAGGCAGAACCAGTCCGTCATCATCGCTATGTACCATAATCAACGCACCGATCATTCTTGTAGAAACGCCCCATGATGTCTGGAACGGATACTGCAATGTATTGTCACGTCCTGTAAAGGTGATACCAAAGCTTCTTGCAAAACCATCTCCGAAGAAATGAGAGGTACCTCCCTGCAATGCAACGCCATTATGCATCATCGGTTCAATCGTATAAGTTTCCTCCGCACCTGCAAATCTTTCCTTTTCGGTCTTTTTGCCGGTCACAACAGGAATCGCAAGCGTCTCTTTATAGAAGTCAATATATACCTGCAACATTCTTTTGGTTTCTTCAACGGCTTCTTCTCTTGTTTCATGCAGGGTGTGCCCTTCCTGCCACAAAAATTCCGAGGTTCTCAGAAACGGACGTGTTGTTTTTTCCCAGCGTACCACGGAACACCACTGGTTATACAGTTTTGGCAGGTCACGGTAAGAGTTAACCACTTTTGCAAAGTGCTCACAGAACAGTGTTTCCGAAGTCGGACGCACTGCCAGACGCTCTGCCAGCTTTTCACTGCCTCCTACTGTTACCCATGCACATTCCGGTGCAAATCCTTCTACATGATCCTTTTCCTTCTGGAGAAGACTCTCCGGAATAAACATCGGCATATATACATTTTCATGTCCTGTTTTTTTGAAACGCCTGTCCAGGTCTTTCTGTATATTTTCCCAGATCGCATAGCCGTGCGGTCTGATTACCATACAGCCTTTCACTCCCGAATAATCGGCAAGCTCCGCCTTTTTCACAATGTCCGTATACCATTTGGCAAAATCAACATCTCTCGATGTAATGGCTTCCACCATTTTCTTTTGCTGTGCCATTCAAATTCAATCCTTTCCTTGATAATTGCACTGATACTTCCTATTATATTCCCTGATTCTGTTTTTTTCAATACCCAATTCCCCTACAGGCAAAAAAATTGCTGCTGTTTCATGCTCGAAACAGCAGCCGGAAACGTGTACATGATTACTGATGATTTTCGATGTACTTAACCAGATCTTCAACCGTCTTGATATTTTCGATTTCCTCGTCGGGAACTTCTACTTCAAACTCGTCCTCGATGGACATCAGAAGATCCACTACATCAAGAGAATCTGCTCCAAGATCATTGATGATGGAAGTATCTGCTGTAATCTTTTCTTCCTCAACATCAAACTGCTCTGCAAGGATTGCCTTTACTTTTTCGAGTACCATTGGTAAACTCCTCCTAAATGATTTTTAATAAAAAACTGTGCAGATAAATTCCACTGTGGACAAATCAAAAGCGTTGTGCTAAAATGTTCAGAGGGAAATACACAATTTTTCCTTAATCCAATCTTATTAGTTATTTGCGACTTTGTCAATATCAAATTTGCATTTTTTACTATTGTTCATAAAAATTTTTAAATTTTTTTGTTTTTTAGCCAATTTATCTAAATACCGGGAGGAATATTTTCATGTCAACAAGGAAGTTTGCCGTGATCGGGCATCCCATCGGACATACCATGTCACCGTTTATTCATCAGAGACTCTTTGAGCTTGCCGATGAGAAAGGAAATTATACCGTTCTGGACATTGCTCCTCAGGAATTATCCGAAAAAATGAATGTCCTGAATGAACTGTCCGGCTATAATATCACGATTCCCCATAAGCAGACAATCATTCCCTTTCTGGACAGGCTCGATAAAAAAGCCGCTCTTTACGGCTCCGTGAATACGGTCAGAAACGGTACCGTGCGGGAGGGCTTCACCACCGATCCCGATGGTTTTTTAAAGGCTCTGGCATACGGTGGAATTCCCTTTCGGGGAAATGTCGTGATTGTCGGATGCGGAGGAGCGGCCAGAACTTTTGTCTATGAAGCGGCTCTGGCAGGGTGCTGCATTACTCTTGCCGCCCGTTCCCCCGGAAAGGCTGCGTCCCTTGCAAAAGAGGTCACTCAAAAAATCCCTCAGACAACCATACAAAGCTGTCTGATTGACGATTTGCAGGGAGAATTTGATTTGCTCGTCAATGCAACGCCTGTCGGAATGTATCCCAAAACAGACACTGTGCCTGTCAGTGACAGAGTCCTTTCACACTGTCGGAATGTCTTTGATGCCATCTACAATCCTCTGGAAACCGTGCTGATTCAAAAGGCACAAGCCAACGGCTCCGCCGCTGTCGGAGGAATGTCCATGTTAGTGTGGCAGGCAGTAGCGGCTCATGAGATATGGGACAGCAGTGTTTACAGTGCCGACGATATCAATCAGCTTATCGAGGACAGTGCCAAGGAACTCAAAAAGAAATTTTAAATCATAAAGAAATCAGGAATGAGGAAAAAAATATGGGAAGAAATAATATTATATTATGCGGATTCATGGGAAGCGGAAAGAGTACAATCGGAAATCTTCTTTCCAAAAAAATGGGGATGGCTTTTATCGATCTTGACAAATACATTGAAAAAAAAGAACAAAAAACTGTCACACAAATCTTTGAAGAACACGGTGAGGCTTATTTCCGACAGCTTGAAAAACAGGCGGCAAAAGAACTCTCTCAAAAAAATGGTGTGATTGTTGCCACAGGCGGCGGTACACTGACATTTCAGGAAAATGTCGATACGTTCCGCAACGGCAAAAATAAAATTGTCCTGCTTGATGTGCCTGTGGAAATCGTGGCTCAGCGTTTGCAGGGCGACACCACTCGTCCCCTGCTGAACCGTTCCGACAAGGAACAGGCAATGACGGAATTATATCACCGGCGTCTCCCCTTATACAGAAATGCCGCCGACATTATCGTGGATGCGTCCAACTCGCCTTTGAAAGTCTGCATGGATATTATGGACGCTCTCTAAATTCTTTCAAGAAGTTCTGACGGTTTCACAGCCGTTATTTTACTTCCGATAAAATCCTTGATATTCCTCGTCACAATAAAATCCGCTTTGATTCTTGATGCACAAATCATTTGCAAGCTGTCTTCATAATCTGCATTTTGCATATCAGCCGCTTTTTTGAGGTCATCAGCTTTCAGATCTGCAATGTTAAAAATCAAAAATAACTGATTGATAACTTGCTGTGTTTTTTCGGGAGTCAGTTCTTTTCTCAAAATATAAACAATATTCGGAACGGAAAGAGCTGATATATACCCTTTTATTTTATTGACTTCACAGTATTTCCAGACTGTCAGTGAATGTTCGTAAAAATTTTCTCTTTTGCACAAGACATCCAGAATAACATTGGTATCAATCAATATTTTCATGTTTCAAAATCCTTTCTTCCCTCATTGCCTTGTCATCATAATCATTCTTTAATACCCCTGCCAGCGAATCAGAAAGGAATGAAACGGAGCGTTCTTTGGAAATAAGCCTTGCTACTTCGATGCCGTTTTTTAAAATAATAATTTCGTCACCGGACTGAACGGCTTGCAAATATTTACCGAAATTGTTTTGAATATCTGTTGCAGTAACTGTCATCATAAAATATTCCCCCTGTATAAATAGCTAATATTATTATATAATATTTTAGCTAATCATTCAATACCGATTATTATTTTTAAAGTGATAAAATTTATCCTTGACAAAATTTATTTTTCGTATTATTATTTTTTTGTAAATTATTTTTCGGAAAGGAACTTATTACCGTGAAAAAATTGTCTGCACGATTTTTTAGCTTTTATTTTTGCTCATGTGTCTTTACATGGGTCAGTCATTTGTGCAGTCATAAAAAAGCGGTAATTCCTTGTCAAAGTGTATATCTGTATTAGCAGTGTACATACCTCAATCGGTTTATGGAACGGAATCCGCAGCAGGATTCCGTTTTTTTATTTTATTTTTTTGGAGGTCATTCAAATGATTATCGTATTAAAACCCGAAGTTTCCAAGGAAAAAATTACCCTCTTCCAGACTGCTCTCGAAGAAAAGTATCATGTTACCGTCAATACATGGGTGGGCGTGGAATCCACGGTGCTCGGTCTTATCGGAGACACCACTCAGATCGACGAGGACTGGGTGAACGCTCAGGAAGTCGTGGAAAATGTCAAGCGTGTGCAGGAGCCTTTCAAAAAGGCTAACCGTAAATTTCACCCTGACAACACCATTATTGAACTTCCCACAGGACAGAAAATCGGTGACGGCAATCTCTGTATTATGGCAGGTCCCTGCTCTGTCGAAACGGAAGAACAAATCAATTACGTTGCTCAGAGAGTGAAAGAGGCAGGTGCGACTTTCCTCAGAGGCGGTGCTTTCAAACCCAGAACTTCTCCGTATTCTTTCCAAGGACTGAAAGCTCAGGGACTTGATCTGCTCAAAGGAGCAAGAAAAGTTACAGGCTTACCCATTGTTACCGAAATTATGAAGGAATCCCATATTGATATGTTTGAAAGCGTGGATATTATACAGGTCGGGGCAAGAAATATGCAGAATTTTGAACTCCTCAAGGAACTCGGCAAAATTGACAAGCCCATCCTTCTCAAAAGAGGTCTTGCAAGCACCATTGAAGAATGGCTCATGAGTGCCGAATATATCATGGCAGGCGGCAACAACAAAGTCATTCTCTGTGAAAGAGGTATCAGAACCTATGAAACTGCTACCAGAAATACACTTGATTTGTCAGCCGTGCCTGTTGTCAAGAAAAAGTCTCATCTCCCTGTCATTGTTGATCCCAGCCATGCTACAGGAAAGGCCGCCCTTGTGGAACAGATGGCTTTGGCAGCAGTTGCGGCAGGTGCCGACGGTCTCATGATAGAAGTACACAACGATCCCAAACACGCTCTTTCGGACGGTGCTCAGTCTCTCACGCCGGACCAGTTTGATGTACTGACAAAACGTGTTTTTGCTTTGAAAAAGGCTTATGATGAAATTATGAAGTAATCCTATGACGGTGATTTTTGTATTGAAAAAGTACATGAAATATTATATAATCAATTCCATACAAACATACGAAAAGTGAGGATTTGGCAATGAATATTGTAGTTGTGGGATTGGGAATTATTGGCGGCTCTATGGCAAAGGCTCTTACGGAATATACCGACTGTCATGTTATTGGCATTAACAGAAGCGAAGAAACTCTCCAGAAAGCACTGGAATGTGGTGCGATACATGAAATCGGTACAACCAATTCCCTTAAACAAGCGGATATGATCATACTCGGCACTTATCCCGAAGTAGCTGTGGAATTTGTCCGTAAAAACGCACACAAGATTCCCCATCACTGCATTGTGACAGATACTTCCGGCATTAAATCAAAAATCTGTCCCGCTCTTTCGGCTCTTGCCAAAGAGTACGGATTTACTTTTGTCGGCTGTCACCCCATGGCAGGCAAGGAAAAAAACGGCTTTGATGTATCCGAAGCAACCCTTTTCCGAAACGCCAGCTGTATTATTTTACCGTGTGACGCTCCTCAGAGTGCTGTTGATACCGTCTCTGCATTAATGTCACAGTTAGGCTTTGCGAGAATTGTCTATACCACTCCGGAAGAACACGACAGAATGATTTCCTTTACCTCACAGTTACCTCATGTCATTGCCTGCGGATATGTGTTCAGCCCGTGCTGTATGAATCACAAGGGCTTTTCTGCGGGCAGTTACAGGGATGTTTCCAGAGTTGCCAATATCAACGGTATACTATGGTCGGAACTGTTTATTGAAAACAAAGAACCTCTCCTGGCGGAAATTGATACCTTCATAGAAAATATTACCAGAATCCGCAATTCCATTGAAAAAGGCAACAGAACGGAACTGGCTGAACTTCTCAGCAAAGGCAAACAAATCAAGGAGGCTCTCGGAGAATGAAAACCGTTGCAGTGAAAACAGGCAGACCTTATGAAATATTGATTGAACACAACATTCTTGACCGTACAGGAGAATTTGTCAGACCGCTGACAAAGGCAATCCGTGCCGTTATCGTCAGCGATACAAATGTTGCTCCGATTTATGCGGACAGAGTGAAAAACTCTCTTGAACAAAACGGCTTTGAAACGTCTGTGTTTGTATTCGAGGCAGGAGAAAGCTCCAAACGGCTTTCCACTATCGAAAAAATGTACACCCATTTCTTTGAACACAATCTTACCCGTACCGATATCATCATTGCTCTTGGCGGAGGTGTCACAGGCGATATGGCCGGCTTTGCTGCTGCCACTTATCTGCGTGGCATTGACTTTGTACAGATTCCCACAAGCTTGCTCGCACAGGTCGATTCTTCTGTCGGAGGCAAAACAGCTGTTGACCTGCCCACAGGCAAAAATTTAGTGGGAGCTTTCTGGCAGCCGATATTGGTTTTGATCGATCCCGAAACACTTCACACTCTTCCCGAAGCATTTTTCAGAGACGGTCTCGGAGAAGTTGTGAAATATGGCTGTATCAGAAGCCTGCCGCTTTTTGAACGTCTCGAAAAAGAAAATGCCAAAGATTTGATTGATGACATCATTTATGAATGTGTCTCCATCAAACGTGATGTTGTAGAGCATGATGAGCGTGACACAGGAGAAAGAGCCATCCTCAATTTCGGGCATACTCTCGGTCATGCCCTCGAAAAGCTGCATCATTACACAGGACTTACTCACGGTGAAGCTGTTTCGGCAGGTGCCGCCATGATTACACGCATTTCCGAAAATCACGGCATGACTGCCAAAGGCTCTGCGGAACGTCTGGAAAATCTTCTCAAAAAATACGGTCTCCCTACCGATACGGATTTTGCTTTGTCGGAAATTGTCACTGCCACTCGAGGCGACAAAAAAAGTACAGGCAAAAGTATCAATTTTATTTTCCTTTCGGAAATCGGCAAATGCTATATCAAAAAAATCAACACTCAGGATTTCGGCAAATTTTTCGGAGTGTGATGAAATGAAAAAACTGCTGCGTTACCGCTATGATACAGAAACCAACTATCCCGTCATTATTTTATATGCCATTGTATTTACGCTGCTCTGGATTACGCTGATTATTTCACAGTATCCGTATTACATGGAAAAATTCAGTTTCAAAGCATGGCTTTGCGAAAGAGTCGGAATGGGAATATTCGCTGCTGTTTTTTGGCTGATAACGCTCCTTTTCATGACACTTGACAAAGACAGAAAACACAGAAAAGAAATCATACAACACGGCAGATGCTATGATGGTGAAATTGTCGGCTATATCACCAAAAGACACACCTATTATCATCACGGCAAAGAAAGTCTGCGTCACCCCAAAACCTATCTTTTATGCGTAAAATGCCGGGGAGAAACCATTGTTACTCCCGAACTGCACGGAAATCCCGAAAGAATACTAAAATCAACCAAATGCAGGGTTTATGATTATCACCATGAAAAATATGTCACTGATTTTCAGGAAAGATTTTTCAGAATCGGAAAAGGAATCTCCATTCCACAAGCAAAAAACGAACATTTCCGATAAATCAAAAAACGGAACAGACTGTTTTTGTCAGCAGTCTGTTCCGTTTCGTCATTGTACATTGCCGATTGCCGTTCAGCCGCCCAGTGCAATCATGACATCAATGCATTTGCAGGCTTCTTTGATGGTTTCTTCGGAAAGCTCGATTTCTTCTCCGCCCTCTCCTTTACAGCAGTTCAGCACGTCTACGAGTGTTGTGGACTTCATATTTTCACACAACAGGCTCTTTGACAGCAGATAGAATTTCTTGTCGGGACACTGATATTGCAGATGTTCCGCAATACTGTTTTCCGTACCGATGATAAACTCTTTCTTATCTGATTTTATCGCATAGTTCATAATGCCTGACGTAGAACCAACGTAATCCGCAAGCTCCGTTACTTCCGGACGACATTCGGGATGTACCAGCAGTTCTGCATTCGGATGCAAAGCCTTGGCTTGTTCGGCATGTTTTCTTGTGACAGCCGCATGAACGGGACAGCCGCCCTGTACCAACTTGATATTTTTTTCCGGCACCTGTTTTGCCACAAACGCTCCCAGATTGCAGTCGGGAATAAACAAAATATTCTTGCTTTCCAACTGCTTCACAATCTGAACTGCCGACGAGGATGTTACACACACGTCACATACCGTTTTGAGTTCGGCAGTTGTATTGATATAGGCAACCACTGTATAATCGGGATACATTTCCTTCATTTGCAGAATCAGTTCTTTGTCCAGCTGCTCCGCCATCGGACATCCCGCAACCGGGCTTGACAAAATTACTTTCTTTTCGGGAGAAAGCATTTTTACCGTCTCCGCCATAAAACGCACTCCGCACATAATCACTGTTTTATTGGGAGCTGTTTTCGCCATCTTGCTCAGGGCATACGAATCCCCTGTAAAATCCGCTATTTCCAGAATTTCCCTTGCCTGATAGCTATGGGCAAGGATACAAATATCTTTTTCTTTTTTCAGACGGATAATTTCGTCCTGTACTTCTTTGATTGTCATGGCACTTCTTCCAATCTTTTAAATTTTCTGTCAAGTTTAAAGGGAAAACTGACAAGTATTCTTGACATCTCGGTATCAATGTGATACAATAGCAAGCATGAAAATCCGTATTATTCCGACTTCCGGAACACGGATTTCGGGGCTCCGCATATCGGACATATCCAACTCTCCGGCAGTTCCTCAAACGGTACCAATGAATCACCGTATTCATACTTACAGATAGCACAGGTATATTTCTGGACTTCTTCCTCTTTTTCGGGGAGGTATGTAGGAGCAAATTTCGGAGATTTTCCCTTAATGACCTGTCTGTAAAAATCATAGGTCATCGGAACTCCTTTGATGGTTTCACTGCCTGCCACAGGCTCGGCTATAAAAATCGTATGGGTAACGGTTTCCACCGCATTGACCACCCTGCACAAAAACCAACAGCATATATTCTCCTGTATCACAGGAGCTCCCTCTGTCAGGATTTTATGCTTGACGTTGTTCAGCTTGTTGCCGTCACGTCCCGAATTGAATCCCAACGCACCAATCACCGCTCCCGATGTATTCTCGGAAAACACACTCACGGTAAAATAACCGCTTTTCTTGATACACTCATTCGTATAATTGCTATGATTCACGCTGACCGCAACCGTCATGGGATAAGAGGAAATCTGTATCACGGTATTGACAATGCACGCATTGGGATAGCTTTCGCCTTTGGCTCCCAGTGCAAACATTCCGTATGATAAAGATGTCAGTATCTTGTCGTACATATCATTTCTCCCTTCGTTTTTAATTAATCATAGCACAGAAACACAAATTTTACAATAGAAATTTCATATTTTCATGTATCATTCATAATGCATAATGCTTTCGCTGTACATTATGCATTATGACAGCCGGTCAGGACAATGTCCTGACCGTACACAGAATCAGTCCGTAAAGCACAGAGGCAGCCGTACCGTATACAATCACCGGTCCTGCTATGATAAACATTTTTGCACCCAGTCCCCCTACAAATCCTTCGCTTTTAAACTCAATGGCAGGGGATACCACCGCATTGGCAAAACCTGTAATTGGCACAAGAGTGCCTGCACCCGCAAATTTGGCAATATTATCATACCAGCTCAGTGCTGTAAACAGTGCACTCAGAAAAACCAATGAGATACTTGTCAGACACCGTGCGTCTTTCAGCTCCATGCCCAGAGCATACTGATAGGTATCTGTCAGAGCCTGTCCGACAATGCAGATAAAGCCTCCCACAGTAAAAGCTCCGATACAGTCTTTCAGAATCTTGCTTTTCGGGGAAGCTCTGTCTACCATGTTGGCATATTCATTCTGAGAAATATTCATCTATCCATCACCTGTTTTTTTAAAATCATTGATATGGATAGATTAACCGATTATTTTTGGATTTATTCATTGAGGAGATGTTATCGCTTGAGAGAAATTTATTTGGATAACAGTGCAACCACCAAAGTATGTCCCGAAGCCGTTCAAAAAATGGTGGAAATCATGACGGAACATTATGGCAATCCCTCTTCCCTGCACTTAAAGGGACATCGGGCGGAAAAAGAACTCGAATCCGCCAGAAAAACCATCGCTGAGATGCTTTCCGCCGATAAAGAGGAAATCTATTTCACCTCAGGCGGCACAGAGGGAAACAATACCGCTGTATTCGGTGCTGTCAACGCTCTGAAAAGACGCGGCAAGCGAATTGTTACTACTGCTATGGAACATTCTTCCGTCATGGAAAGTATGCAGAAACTGGAAAAAGACGGTTTTGAAGTGATTTATCTGTCGCCTGACAAAAGCGGAAAAATCACTCCCGAAAGTGTCGCCAATGCTCTGACGGCTGATACCATACTGGTCAGCATGATGACGGTCAATAATGAGACGGGAACGATTCAGCCTGTCGAAAAAGTCGGTAAAATCGTTAAAAAAGCCAACAGTTTTTGTCTGTTTCATACAGACGCTGTACAGGCTTTCGGCAAGATTCCCCTAAAGCCTAAAAAATGGGGCGTTGACTTACTGACCGCAAGCTCTCATAAAATACACGGTCCAAAAGGAGCAGGCATTTTATATCTGCGAAAGGATGCCAGAATTGTTCCCCTGCATTACGGCGGTGAACAGGAACACAAGCTCCGCCCCGGTACAGAACCTCTGCCGAACATTGTCGGCATGAGTGAAGCGGTAAAGGCTCTCCCCGATATGGACAGCGAATACCATTCCATGAAAGAACTCAATCTCTATTGCAGAGAAAAACTTTCTCATATTGACAATGTATATATCCATTCCGATACAGACTGCCTGCCGTATATTCTTAATTTTTCCGCAGAGGGTATCCGTTCCGAAACCATGCTCCACTTCCTCGAAGAACAGGGAATCTATGTATCAAGCGGCTCCGCCTGTGCCAAAGGCAAAAAAAGCCATGTCCTCAAAGCTCTCGAATTGCCTGACAGTCTCATTGATTCCGCTGTCAGAGTCAGCTTTTCACGGTACAACTCCAAAGAGGATATTGACGAACTTGCAAAAGCTCTCATAAATGCCAATAATACTCTTGCAAGAAGCAGATAAAAGTGTTAAACTTCATCTTAGATATATTTTTTACAGGGAGATTTATGATGAAAGAAATTATATTGATCAAATTAGGTGAAATTGTCCTCAAGGGACTCAACAGAAGAAATTTTGAAGATGCACTCGTCAGAAGCCTCAAAAGACGGCTGGCTAAAATCGGAGAGTTTCAGGTAAAAATCGCACAGTCCACCATCAGCGTGACACCCGTATATGATGACACCGATATGGATGAAGTCGTGGACTGTGTTTCCAAAGTGTTCGGTATTGCGGCATTTGCCAGAGCCTGTGTGACCGAAAAAGACCTTGATAAAATCAAAGAGGCTGCCGGAGAATATCTCGCCGAAACTTTTGAAACGGCTAAAACTTTCAAAGTGGAGGCGAAACGCTCCGATAAAAAATTCCCCTACCAATCCCCCGAAATCAGTGCGGAAGTAGGCGGCTATCTTCTGGAAAAATTCCCCCATATCAGCGTGAATGTACACAATCCCGATGTCATCGTCACAGTGGAAATCAGAGACTTCGGAGCATACGTCAGAGCAGGTCTCATCAGAGGAGCAGGCGGTATCCCTGTCGGAACAGGAGGCAAGGCTTGTGTACTGATTTCCGGCGGCATTGACAGTCCCGTTGCCTCCTATATGATGGCAAAACGAGGCATTGAACTGACTGCCGTACATTTTGCCAGCCCTCCTTATACCAGTGTCCGTGCCGAAGAAAAAGTCGTGGAACTCCTTCAAAGAGTCGCCAAATACAGCGGCCGCATGAAAATGTTTACCGTTCCTTTCACCGAAATTCAGCAGGAAATCAGAGAAAAATGCAAGGAAGATTATTTTACGCTTATCATGCGTCGCTTTATGATGGAAATTGCCGAAATCATCGCCCGTCAGAATGACTGTCATGCACTCATTACAGGCGAAAGTCTCGGTCAGGTCGCAAGCCAGACCATCCGTGCCATAGAATGTACCGATGCTGCCTGTGATATGCCTGTATTCCGTCCCCTGATCGGTATGGACAAGGAGGAAATTATCGAAATTTCCAGAAAAATCAATACTTTTGAAGTGTCTATCCAGCCTTATGAGGACTGCTGTACCGTGTTTACACCAAAGCACCCCAAAACACAGCCCGCTTTAAAAGAAGTGATCGCAGAACAAAACAAACTCGACTGCAAAGCACTCATTGAAAGAGCTGTCGCAGGTGTGAAACTGACAAATATTGAATAATCTGTTGAACGGAGTGAGAAATTATGAATGCGGAAATTTATTTCCCCAGAGAAGGCAAAGCGTTTGGTCAGACCTCTGAAACCGGTTTTGAAAAAACGGTACAGAAACTCAATGACATCAATTTCCATATTATCTATAAAACAGAAATCAATCTCACGGAAAAAAGTATCACAGAAGCTCTCAAAGTCTCTGAATCCGGAGATGAAAAAATCGGTATGATTATGATTGCGGATGCCCTTTCCCGGGACAGCGAGGACAATGCAAGAGAATTTTTTGAAAGTATCGGTGTCCTTGGAAAAATCCGGAGAATCGAAGCACCATCTGTTGATCCTGAAAACGAAGATTCTTCCCAAACAAACAACGGGCATCCTTCAGACTCCAAAAATAAAAAACGCAGAAAATCCAAAAATCTCCCGGCTGAACCTATTGATATTACGCAGGGAATCATCACTGTCGAAGATAAACCTGTTTACGCTTATTCTATAGAATATAACAATAAAATTTTAGTGCTCCTCCCCAAACATGATGTACTGAATACCAGCTTTATGACCGTACTTTACAGTATATGCCAAAAATTGTCTGCACCCACAGGAAAAAGAGCTTTCTGGAAAACCTTTATTCCCTGTCACGGTGACAGACCTCTTGATGTCGTCAGAAAAATCATTCTGATACTGGCAATCTGTACCTTTGTGGTATCATCCTATATTCTTGTTCAAATACTGGTCGTAGAACCTGCCGTAAATGACAAAATGACGGACGATATCAAAGGACTGCTGGTATCGACTCCTGAAGAAGAGGATGATGACGGTTCTCATAAAACACCTAAACTGCCCACAGACGGTTCAGAGGGTGTTATTTCCGATTTCTCCGAACTGCTGAAAGCAAATCCCGATACTATCGGATGGATCAATATTCCCAATACCATCATTGATTTTGTTGTCGTCAAACCTCAGGAAGGCGTCGATCCCGAATACTATCTCCACAGGGATTTCTACGGCAACTACTCCAAATACGGTACTGTATTCATGGATTACAGAAGTTCTCTCGATTCAAAAAATATGATTATCCACGGTCATCATATGCAGGACGGCAGAATGTTTGCCAATCTTGCCTACTACGTGGAAAGAGGAGACAACTACGGTATCAATTTTTACAAAAAAACGCCTGTCTTTACTTTCAACACCATTTACGAAAAAAGCAAATGGAAAATTATTTCCGTATTCAAGACCAACACGCTGGAACAACACGGTACTCCGTTTATCTATCTCAGAGGAAGCTTTGTCAGTGATTATGATTTCCTCAACTTTGTCTATGAACTGCGTGTACGCTCACTGATCAACTGTCCCGTTGACCTTAACGAAAATGATACCATTCTCACTCTCTCCACCTGTGCCTATGACTTTGACGATTTCCGCATTGTGATCGTTGCCAGAAAGGTCAGAGACGGTGAATCCGCTGATGTCGATGTTTCCAAGGCTGTCGAAAATCCGACACCTCTCTACCCTGATGTATGGTATAATTACTATGGCGGTGTCCGTCCCAACGTCACCTCTTTCCAGGAAGCCTACAACAACAAGGAAATCGACTGGTATGACGGTGATAAACAGTGGTCTGTCAATGATGATGAGGAACTCGAAAGAGTGCTCACCGAAGGCAAGAAAAATGCCGAAAATATGCTCCATGCCTTTGTTGACAAAATTGAATATGCCGAGCAGCAGCAGCAGGAAGTCAACCAACTGGTGGAAGAATATGTCACCATGTTCCACGAAGCCGAAAGTGCTGCGGACGTCAACCGTCTGTATAACGAAGCTATCGACAAAATCAGACAAATCAAAACCAGACAGCAGGTAGAAGATGAAGCTTCTGCCCAAGCTGAGCTCAGCCGTCAGCGTGAAGAACAGGAAGCCAGACAAAATTCCGAAAGAGAACTCAGTGCCAAAAAACAATCCGGTATTTCCGAAATGAGAAATTCTATTGCCGGCAACTCCTATCGTCAGACGCAGGCAAGCGAAGTTGAAAAACTTCTGGAAGACTATACCAAAAAAATCTATGACGCTAAAACTATCGAGGAAATAGAAGAATTGACAAAAGCAGGAATCAATGCACTTGCCGACATCAAAACTGCCGATGAAATGGACGAAGAGGAAAGCAAGGCTGCCGAAGCCTCTGAAAAAGCCGCTAAAGAAGCCGCTGAAAAGGCGGCAAGAGAAGCCGCCGAAAAAGCCGCAAGAGAAGCCGAAACCTCCAGACAAGCTCAGGAACGTGCCGCTGCCGAACTCAAAGCGGCAAAAGAACAGGCTCTTGCAGAACTGGATGACTATGTCAATCCGGATGACTATCCGACAGAGGCTCGCGGAAAGTTACAGGCTATCATCAGCAGTGCCAAGGCTACCATTTCGGATGACAATATCCTCACAACTCCCGATGCTGTCTCTAACATGGTATCGACCACCAAACAGCAGATCGATGAATGTATCAGCAATATAGAATCCTCCCCGGAACCGGAACCAGAACCCGAACCCGTTGAAGAAAATACTGACATTCCAGAAGAATAATTTTGGGAGAAATCTATGAATTATGAACTCATTTTTTACCACTCCGGCAAAACTGCCGAAATTGAAAACCATATCACCGAATTACTCAAACATCTCCCGTTAAAACTGTCCGGATGCTGTGCGGCTCTGACTCCTCAGGAGCTGGCTCGGCATCTTGGAGAATCCCTCAACCGTCAGGACCTCGTGTTCATTGTGGGAGGTCTTGACGGCGGAGTGCAAAGCACCGATAAAATATTATCCGCTGTCCTTTCCGGCAAAAATACCGGTATCAAGTCCAACAAACTCGTGGATGATGACGGCAATTTTGCCTATATGATACGCTCACCTCAACAAACGATTTTTCTGCTCCCCGATGATGCGGAAGTCATTGAAAAAATGTTTGACGGAAAAATCAAGGAAGAAATCAAAAGAATCTACTCCCTTACGGAAGTACGGGAACAGGAAACTTCTGTCGAGGAAATTGCACGGCATCTTGACAGACAGCTCTCCGACAACCAACCTGCTGTCTCACAAACACCATCCGTTGTCCCTGACAACAGGGAAAAATCTCTTTTCAGGTTTCGCATCATGATTGCCGTTCTTTTATCTCTGGGACTCATTCAGGCGGTTCTTGCCGTGATTTTCTTTATGGTGAAATAAGCAAAAGCGTTTGCTCTGTTCGGGCAAACGCTTTTTGTTTATACTCGGCTGTAAATATATTCCTCTCTGTAAGTCGCCATGTCTCCGTTACTGTCGGGCTCTTGTGTAATCTTGGTACGAATCAGCTTTTTTCCGTCCTGTGAAAAACGAAATTCCGATACTACTTCCTCCGGATTGTATTCATTCGGCAAAAATGTCAGTGTCACCGTATCGCCTTCATAAGTGTATGTAAACAGGTTCGTTTTCAATCCTGCCGCATCCATATAGCCTGTTCCCGACTTTTCAAAAATCAGAAACATTCTCGCCATAAAATCGTTGTCTTCACCGGTAACGGAATCAATCATTTTGTCATTTTCATATAAATCGTCGGATGTGAATACCCAATACCCCGTAGGATTATATCCGAAATCCGAACATCCGCTCATAGCCAACAGCAACATAACCGCAACTGCCATCAAACAAATTTTTTTCATATCATATTCCCTCTTTCAAATGCACTGACATTATTGTAACCCGAAAAGTACAAAAAATCAAGGCTTATTATTAATAAAAATGTTGAGAATCCACATATTTAATGTTATAATGATAGGCAAAGGCAGGTGTATGGGAAATGATCGGCGAACAAATTAAAAAATTTCGCTCCCAAAAAAGTATGACACAAGAAGAACTTGGCAGACGGGTGGGTGTGACAACACAGGCTGTCTCCAAATGGGAAAGAGGCGGTGTCCCTGATGCAGAAATTATTCCCAATATAGCGGATGCACTGGGGGTGTCTATTGATGCACTTTACGGAAGAATCAAAAGCGAATCCACAGAAGATATTATTACCCATGAATTATCATCATTGCATCCTGAAAATGGTTTTAAAAAAGCATTTTCCATATTATGGTCGGTATCTCTGGGCTTGTCAGGCGTCAGTTCTGTGAAAGACAGTTTCGGTTCTGATGTCGTCGAAAATTTAAACGATCATGAGGGACACGGCTATTACTCCAGACTTTGCATAGATGAAGGTATCATCAATGCAAGAATGAACACCGACAGCCGTTATTTCTTTCTCATGCCCGAACCCAAAAACGGTTATGCACAATTTTTTGAAAATATTGATGAATTGGCGGAAACTTTTTCACTGTTTGGAGACAAGGATATTCTCAAAATCCTTTTTTATATGTACAGCAGGCAAAATATACCTATTGCACTGTCGCTTATCGCCTCCAAAACAAAAACGGATATTAAAAAAACGGAACAGCTTATGGAAAAACTGTGTGAGAAAAATCTTGCCAACTGCTCTGTTATCGAAACCGAAAACGGCAATATCAAAGCATACACTTTCTTCAATGAAACCGTTGTGATACCTTTATTATGCCATGCTAAGGAAATCCGTGACAAAAAAGTCATCAACTGGGGAGTCTGGTTCAACAGAAACAAACCCTTGTTTTAACTCATAAAACGTCAGTTGATTTTCTGTATGAATAATTGTTTGAATGAACCGCATTTATTCTGTACAATAACCCCATAGAGAAAATGTTTGTACAGGAGAGTTTTAAAATGAAAAAGATTTTATTTGCTGCCCTTGCCATTGTTGCCCTTACAGGTGTTCTTGGTTCCTGTCAGTCCGAAAAAACACAGATTTCCATTACTCCGCAGTCAAGTATTGAAAGTTCGCAGGAATCCTTTGCGGATTCTTCTGTTGAAACCTCTGAGGAATCCCCTGAACAGAAAATTGACAATATGCTTGAAAATGAACATTTTTTAGGTGTTGCCTTTGCTGTAAAAAACGGTGAAGTAATCTATGACAAAAGTTTCAATCCCAAAGATGACGGTCAGCTCTTTGACTCCAAAACGGTTTTCAGAATTGCCTCTGTCACCAAACAGTTTACCGCAGGTGCTGTTATGCTCTTACAGGAACAGGGCAAACTTTCCGTCAATGATACCCTTGACAAATATTTCCCCGATTACCGTTACGCCAAAGAAATCACTCTCCATCATCTTCTGTGTATGCGTTCCGGCATTAAAAATTATACCGACCTGATTATGTACGCACAAACCGAAGACGATATCCAACACCGCTTGACAGACAATGCAGAACAAAATAAAGCGGCTATTATGGACTTGGTTTTTCAGCAGGAATTGAATTTTACTCCCGATGAAAAATATAAATATTCCAACAGCAATTATTTTTTGCTTGCAGACATTATCCGACAGGTGTCCGGCATGACTTATGAAGAATATCTGACAGAAAATATTTTCAAACCTCTGCATATGACCGCTACTGGCTTTTATGACAGCTATGAGCTCCAAAATACCGTTATCGCTCAGCCAACATCCTCTGTACAAGACTATTTCAACCTCCCCGCAATGAGTTTCGGGGCAGGAGATATTCTTTCCAATGCAGAAGATCTGCTGAAATGGCTGAAAACCTTTGAAGGCGGTTCCATTTTCAGTGACGACTCCATTCAGGCTATGACAACCAACTATTCCGGAGACAATGATTCTGAGGAATACGGCTACGGTCTCATGATAAAAAGTGACGGCATTTATCATGGCGGTAATCTTCCGTCCTATACAGCCGCTGTCTATACTTCCCCCAAAAACAAATACAGTGTGATTCTTCTGAGCAATGAGGCATCCGCCAAACTGATAACTTTCATGAATCAGATACGATATGAATTATGTGAAAATGAATGAGGTGTGAAAAATGCAGGAATTTAGTTTATTATATCCGCAGGGGATCAAACCCGATTATCAAACCCTTGGCGATGAGGCTATCAATGATTTGTCTGTTGAGTTTCTGTGTGAAAGACTGAGCGAAGTGGTCTATGAACAGAACGTTATCAAAAATATTATGATCAAAGTGGAAAAAAATCCCGAAGTCATCAAATACAGACGTGATATCTTTGATGATATTATCCACTTTCCCAAACTCAGGGAACATATCAATGAACTTCTCCAGGAACTGGACTTTCTCAAAGAACTCGAAAAATCTCTCAAAGACGGTACTGCCGCTCCTATCTGGCAGTTGATCAACCGTTTGCATGAGCTGGATGTCTATGTCAACTGCATTTCCGGCATTAACCAGTCTCTCAGCGAACACGACATCAAATCCGAAGGTCTCAAACAACTGAAAGATTATGTCAGCTCTGTTTATCAGGAAAGCGGCTTTGAATATCTCAAAGAAGATATTAAAGGACTTGTGGACGATGTAAGCCAAGTCAAAAGCGTTTCCGTCGGTGTCAATCTCGACAGTCTCATGCGTCCTGTGGAAGTCGGCATCGTTTCCATCAACGACACGCCCTTTACAAGACCGAGTTTGCTCAATAAATTCCTTGGCTTCACCGCCACCAAAAACGAAATTACTCACGGAGCAGGCTTTGACGGCATGGCTAAAATTCATTCTGTCGGACAAACAGCCGGTGACTCTCCTCTGATGTCCACTCTCAGCAGAGTCATGACGGAAATGCTGGGCACTACCGTCAAACGTCTGAAAAATACCCTCTCCAAATATACCAATGTCAGCGGTTACAGTCTGACAAAACTCATTCCCGAATTTATTTTCTATACCAGATGGGCTGACTATATCGAAAAGGTACAGGCTCTCGGTATTCCCATGTGCAAGCCTGAAATTACGGAAACCGTCAACCGTGAAATGTATGCAAAGGGGCTTTATAACTTTAAACTTGCCATACAGAATGTTGACGGCAAAAATCTCGAAATTATCCGCAATGACCTTGAATTCAACGAAGAACACCGCATTTATATTATGACAGGTCCCAACAGAGGCGGCAAAACCACCCTCACACAGGCCGTCGGTCTGGTATTCCTGATGGCACAAAGCGGTATCTATACCCCCTGTGAAAGCGTGACGTTAAGCCCTGTTGACAATATCTATACCCATTTTCCTGCCGACGAAAACAAGACCGTCAATCTTGGTCGTCTCGGAGAGGAATCCAAACGTATGAGCGAAATATTCGCACAGGCTACCAATGAAAGCCTGCTGTTGTTCAACGAATCACTGGCAACAACTTCCTTTGCAGAGGGCTTGTATATCGCCAAAGACGTCGTTAGAGCCTTACGTTACTTAGGAGCAAGAACCATTTTCAATACCCATATGCATGAGCTTGCCATGACGCTGGATGAAGTCAATACGCAAATCGAAGGGGACAGCAAGGTCGCCAGTCTTATCACGGGAATCCACGATGGACAGCGTTCCTATAAAATATTCATTGCACCTCCCGAGGGTGTCAGCTATGCACAGGATATCGCCAAAAAATACGGTGTTACGTTCAATCAGCTTGCTGACAAAATCAAACACTAAAAAAATAACCGTTCCGTAAAGCGTCAGACATTTTACGGAACGATTTTTTTATTTGTTCAGAATACACAGGGCACTGCCGTCATGCACTGTGATTTCTGCATTAAAATACTGAATCACATTACTGACTCCCAATGGAAACTCTGTATTCAGAACACCTTTTTCCAGACTGTACTCAAAGCCCTTCAGCGTGACAGTGCATTTCCCGCACCCGAACGGAAATATCGAAAAAGTATGTCCGTACATTCCCTCTATGCGTGCCGATTCCGCAGGGCACAGTACAAAAATTTCATTTTCACTATCAATGATTTTCGCCCGGATATGCCTCCGGGCAAGGTACAGCAAAATACAATAATTGGCGTATGTATGGTCACAGCGACCTCCTGTCACGCCCAAAAGTATCACTTCACTGCAACCTCTTTTCACGCACTCCCTGACACAGTACATCACATCGGTATCATCTTTCCTTACAGGCAAAACCACTGTCTCACATTCCATATTTTCCGGAAACACTGAGGAATCGAAATCTCCCACAATCAAATCAGGCTGTATGCCTGCCTGCACAGCATACACATAGCCGCCGTCTGCACATACTACAAAATCTTCTTTGCCGACCTGCTCCGCCACCGTTACCGCATCACATTCAGGCGATGCTCCGATAATCACACATCTTTTTGACACTTTCCGCCGCTCCTTTCATCAAAAAATGATTCGTCTTTTTTATTATATGCCATACCGCCTGTTTTTTCAATAACAAAAATGAGAAGCAGGAAATTTTGATTTTCTCTGCTTCTCACCGATTCAACGCCATTTCGGAATGGCTTTCACTTCGTTGTACATGGCTTTATAGCTTTCATGGCGTGACGGGGCAATCACACCTTCCGACAGTGCCCGAAGCACTGCACAGCCCTTTTCTACCGTGTGGGAACAGCTTGTAAACTGACACTCGTCCAGATAATCCGCAAATTCCGGAAAACAATATGGTATCTTTTCCTGTTCCACCACTTCATAGCGTTCAATATCCACCGTGGAAAATCCCGGTGTATCTGCCACATAGCCTCCATGCACTGCATACAGTTCACTGTGACGGGTTGTATGTCTGCCTCTGCCCAGCTTTTTGCTGATTTCGCCTGTCGCAATGGCAAGCTCCGGAAACAGGCAATTCAACAGGGACGACTTGCCGACACCCGTGTTGCCTGTAAAAGCAGAGATTTTCCCCTCCAGCAAAGACAGTATTTTCTCTTTGCCCTCGCCTGTCGTGATACTGAAACTCAGTACCGTAATACCGGATTTTTTATATATTTCCATCAGTTCTGTACAGTCTCCCAAATCGGCTTTGGTAAAAACAATCACAGGTTCAATTCCCTTGCTGACTGCAACAGCCGTAATTTTGTCAATGATCAGCGTATTGGGTGACGGTTCCGCCACTGACGATACAATAAACAGCCTGTCCAGATTAGACAGAGGCGGTCTGACAAGGTGATTCTTTCGAGGAAGTATTTCCTCTACCGTTCCCTTTCCGTCTTCTGACACACTGATATTGACTTTATCTCCTGTACACGGACTCATACCCTTTTTGCGAAAAGCTCCCCTTGCTTTACATTCATACAGCATTTCAGCGGTTTCAACATAGTAGAAACCGCTGATAGCCTTAACAATGAATCCTGTTAAAATTTTATTCATTGGATACCTCTTCGGAAACTTCCGGTTCAGGTTCCGGAACAGGCTCCGGCTCCGGTTCCGGAACCTGAACCGGCTCCGGCTCTTCCTCGGAAGATTCTTCTTCTGAGGGTTCCGGCTCCGGCTCCGGCATTGGCTCAAATGTGTCAAGCTGAGAGAGTGCCTCATCACGCAGAGAATAAATCTCGTCAAGACTGGTTGCGTTATAAATATCTGAACGGAACTCATTGATCACACTACGTATTGTCTCCTGATCAGACTCATAATAAATGGATGTATCACCGATATAAGTCTCAATCGTATATACGGCATTGTCCTTTTCATTGCCAAGAGGATCAGAACCCTGTTTTACATTGTAATCCGTGTTCAGATAATCTCTTGTCACCGTCTGATTCTTGAAGTCAAAGGTAAAGGCCTCATATCTTACACCATCAATCATAACAACCACGGTTTTTTGATTGTTCTTTGCTCCGTCAGGCTCAAGGTAAATGCTCTTCTTGAAGCCGTGGGCAGGTACGCCTGATACTTCCTCTGCCTTGACGGCATCCACATAGATCGTCACTTTAATTTCGGCATACTCATCCAGCGGAAGATCAATCGACTGCTCCATACCTCTGATAATTTTGCTGCCGTCGCTGACCTGTATGGTAATCAAAGAACCCTTTGTCAGCTTGTTGCCGGCAAGCGGATCTGTCAGAATCACCTGATTGGCTGTGACGGCACTGGCTACGGTTGATTTCTGTGTTGTAAAGCCGGCACTTTCCAACTCAGCCTTAGCGGATTCATAGCTCATTCCCACTACATCAGGCACTGTTACCTGTGTGGGAGCAGGCCCGTCACTGACAATCAATGTAATAACCGTACCAATGGTCTGTTCTGTTCCCTCCTGCGGAGAGCAGTTGACGACATAGCCCTTTGCCACATCTGAACTGTTGACACGCTTGATTTCACAGGTAAAGTATTTATCGCCAAGCTTATCAATCGCTTCCTGTTCCAGATAGTTCTTTACCTTCGGAACTTCCGCTTTGGTACTCTTACTGTTAATCGTCAGCTTAATGGTAGCCGTTTCCTTAATCTGCTTGGAGCTTGCTTCGGGATCCTGTTTCAGAATCATATTAACAGGCTTCGTGGCATCATATTGGGCATTGATTTCAAAATTGAATTTATAATTCTTGTCCTTGATGACATCATCATACATCTGACCGACAAGGCTCGGAACATCCACACTTCTGACATCACTGTTACGGGCAAAGCTCTGTGCCAGATTGATAATGAACACAATCAGCATCACCAATACCAACAGGGTGACACTCAGTGTAATCCATTTCACAGCGGTTTTGGAACGCCGGGATGAACGTTCATCCTCTTCCGAATCAAAATCATCTTCATAAATCGTATCGGCAGAAGATGCCAGCTTTACACTGCTGATAGGTTCTACTTCTCTGGTGGGTGCCTGATCGACATAATAGGTATAGTGAAACTTCACGGACGGATCACGACGGAATGTTTCAATCGCTTCCAGCATTTCTCCTGCATTCGCAAAACGCTGTTTCGGTTCTTTCCGCATGGCTCTCAGGGTAATTTCCTCAATGCCTTCGGGAATCCGGTCATTCAGTTCATGCAGGGGCTTAGGTTCATTCTGCATTTGCATGATGGCAACCGATACGGCATTGTCCGCCTCAAACGGAAGCTGACCTGTGAGCATTTCATACAGCATCACACCTACGGAATAAATATCCGCTTTCCCGTCTGTTGCACCGCCTCGTGCCTGTTCGGGAGCAATATAATGCACAGAACCGATGGTTTTGCTTGTCATGGTACGTGTCTCGTTATTGGAGAATCTGGCAATACCGAAATCCGTCACCTTGATCGTACCGTCCTGCAACAGCATGATATTCTGGGGTTTGACATCTCTGTGAACAATTCCTTTTTCGTGGGCATGCTGGAGTGCCTGTAGAATTTGCACCGTAAAATGTACGGCTTCTTTCCACGGAATCACCTTCTGCTGTCCAATATACTCTTTCAGCGTAATCCCGTCTATGTACTCCATTACGATATACTGTATTCTGTCACCGAAGCTGACATCATACACTTTCACAATATTCGGATGGGAAAGCACAGCGATTGCCTTGGATTCATTCTTAAAGCGTCTGATGAATTCCTCGTTGCCAAGAAACTCATCTTTCAGAATTTTTATGGCAACCGTTTTATCATCAATACTGTCGTATGCCTTATAGACCATCGCCATACCGCCGACACCTATCAGCTCCTGTATTTCATAGCGACCATCAAGCCTTTTGCCTGTATATTTATCCATAAATCAAACTCCTTTCATTTTCAGCCCTCTATGACTGCCACGGTGATATTATCACTTCCGCCCATTTCCTTGGCTTTTTCGATCAGTCTGCCGGTCAGTTCACTGCACGGGCTTGTCCTGAGAAATTCAATCAGACTGTCTTCCGGCACACAGTTGGAAAGTCCATCTGTACACATCAACAATATGTCATTCTTGTGAAATACCGCACCGGTATAATCTGTTTGCAGATTTTCTTTTGTGCCCAATGCTCTCGTAATAATATGCTTATGGGGGTGATTATCCGCCTGTTCGGGTGTAATTTCGCCTCTGTCCACAAGCTCCTGCACCACAGAATGATCTTTGGTAAGCTGTCTCAGTATCCCTTCGGTATAGAGATACGCACGGCTGTCACCTGCATGAAGGATATGCACGGTTTCCTGTCTCACCACTGCACATACGACCGTCGTTCCCATGCCTCGCAGTGAAAAAACATTCAATGACATATCATACACACGCTGATTCGCTATCGCTACAGCGGTGTCCAACAGTTTTTCCAAATCATCATGATATTTCGGTATGGCATACAGTTCTCTGATTTGTCCGGCAATCGTATCCGCTGCCACATGGCTTGCTGTTGAGCCGCCATTCGCACCGCCCATGCCGTCACACACCACTGCCCAGACCGCTCCGTCAGGCAGCCGGCCTGTCAGACAATAATCCTGATTGGAACTTCTCATCAGACCTATATCCGTCTGCGAATACACTTGCATTATGTTATCCGCCTCCTTCTTCATGGCCGTCCCTGACAGAACGGCGTAATTGTCCGCAGGAAGCGTTGATGTCACTTCCGAGAGTTCTGCGGACTGTTGCGGTAATTCCTGCTTTTTCCAGGATGGAGATAAATCGGGTCATTCTTTCCTTTTTGCTTTTTTGATAGCCTGTTCCCCCGACAGCGTTCACGGGAATCAGATTGACATGACTCAGGATTCCTTTCAGTTGCACTGTCAGTTCACGGGCACACGCATCACTGTCATTGACGCCGTCAATCATGGCATATTCAAAGGAGATTCTTCGGTTCGTCTGCTGTACATAGTACCGGCAGGCTTTCAGAAGCTCCGAAACGGGATATTTTCTGTTGACAGGCATGGTTCTGCTTCTGATTTGGTCGTTTGGTGCATGAAGCGACACCGAAAGCGTTAATTGCAGTTTCATGTCTGCCAGTTCGTAGATTCTCGGCACAATGCCGCACGTGGAAAGGGAAATATGCCGCATACCGATATTCATACCGTTTTCACTGCTGACAAGCTTCAAAAAACGTATTACATTCTCAAAATTGTCCAGCGGCTCTCCCATGCCCATCAGGACAATATTGGAAATGCGGATATTGGCATCCTGCTGTTCCGTCTGGAGTTGGGAGAGCATTTCCGAAGCCGTCAGATTTCTGGAAAAGCCGCTCTTGCCTGTGGCACAGAACGTACATCCCATTTTACAGCCGACCTGTGTGGAAATACAACTGGTATAACCGTGATGATATTTCATCAGTACGGACTCTACCATCTCTCCGTCATGAAACGACAGCAAATATTTTCTTGTACCATCATAATCCGAAATCAATTTTTTTTCAATAGCTGCACGAGAGATATAGTACTTTTCTACAAGAACTTGACGTAATTTTTTAGAAATATTAGTCATTTCATCAAAAGAATTGACACCCATATGCAGCCATTTGTAAACCTGCTGTGCCCTGTAGGCAGGCTCTCCCATTTTGGCAAATGCTTCTTTGAGCTCCTGTTCCGACAGGGATTTGATATCTTCCGGCACCGTTCTCACTTCCTTCTGAATGCACTGATAAAGAATCCATCGGTATCGTTCAGATGCGGAAACAGTGTCAGTTCATTGTCGTTTTCCTCGATACCTCTTTTTATATGATCCGGCAGCATGAGCGGATACGGTTCAAACTCCTCATGCTCACCGAGAAATTTTCTTGCATTTTGGTTGTTTTCCCACGGACTGAGCGTACACGTGGAGTAGATCAGGATACCGCCCTCTTTTACAAACCCGGCACTGTTGCACAATATTCGATATTGCAGTTCCGGCAGCGTATCAAAACCCGGATCTTCTTTGTATCTCAGTTCCGGCTTTCTGCGGATAATGCCCAGTCCCGAACACGGCACATCACACAACACTCTGTCAGCCTTCGGCAAATCCCGCATGACGGCAGAATCTCCTGTCAATGTTCTGATAATCTCAATGGAAAGCCTTTCGGCACCCTTTTCAATCAATCCGGTTCTTGACGGATACAAGTCACAGGCGATAATCTGCCCTTTATTATTCATCATTTCTGCCAGCGTGAATGTTTTTCCGCCCGGGGCGGCACAAACATCCAACACTGTCTGCCCTTCCCGTACATTCAGCATTTGACAGCAAAGCTGTGAGGCGGTATCCTGTATATGAAACAGTCCTTGCCGATACTGAGGCAGTTTTTCAATTGCTCCCGTATTTTCCAGTTTCAGACAATGGTCGGTACACTCACTGTATACCGCACGGATTCCGGACTTTTCAAAAGACTGCTTCAAGTGAGCTTTGTCCGTTTTCAGCGTATTCACTCTCGCATTCACAGGCGGTCTTCCCTCCAGTGACATCAGTACTTCTTTGGTAATATCATCACCGTAACTGCTCCTCCAAAGCCTGACAATACTTTCGGGGCATGAATACAGCACCGAATAAAATTTACTTTTGCTCTTTTTGGGATTCGGGAGCTTGATATTGCCGTAATCCACCGCCGAACGCAGCAGACCATTCACAAAACCCGATGCATTGGATAACCGGTTGATATGGCACAGCCTGACACTTTCATTGACTGCCGCTGAATCGGGAACACTGTCCATAAAAAATATCTGATACAATCCCATTCTCAGAATAATCACAATTTCTTTATCCAGCTTGTTCAGCGGTATGTCGGAATAGACCGCTATATTATAATCCAGCAGCAGCCGTCTTTCCATAACTCCATAGAAAATGCCTGATACAAAACTTTTATCACGCTGTGAAAGACCGCTTCCGGAAAGTATCGCATCAAGGGCAATATTTGAATATGAGCCGTCTCTTTCCACACGCATCAATGCCGAAAAAGCCGTTTGTCTTGATGATTCCGTCATGCTATCGCTCCTGTTTACGAAAATTTCATTTCCTTACATTCCATATTCTTCAATCCGTTTGCAAAGTCTTTTGCAGACATTTTCTTTTTGCCTTCGGGCTGTAATTCCACCAACTCTACCGCACCTTCTCCGCATGCTGCGACAAGCGGTGACAAAGACAAAATTTTTCCTGCTTCTCCCCTGCCATCACACACAAGTGTCCGATAGATTTTCACACGCTTTCCGTCAAGAAAGGCTGTTCCTGTCAACGCTCTGACAAGGTTATGCACTTCTTTTGCAGACTTCGTGAAATCTATTTTCATCATATCTTTTGTGATCATGCCCGCATAAGATGATTGGGTATCGTCCTGTTTTTCACGCTGTAACAGACCTTTTTCTGCATCATGTACGACTTTGACAATCAGTTGAGCCCCCATTGCCGAAAGTCTGTCATGCAATTCTCCGAAAGTCTCATTCTCTCCGATTGCTGTCTCGGACTTCATCAGCATATCGCCTGTATCCAGTCCCGCATCCATGAACATAGCTGTGACACCCGTTTTTGTCCTGCCGTCTAAAATTACCTGCTGTATCGGGGCTGCTCCCCTGTATTCCGGCAGCAGTGACGCATGAATATTCACACATCCGTATTTCGGATAGTCCAGTATCTCTTTCGGCAGAATCTTGCCGTAAGCCACTACCACTATCATATCGGGGGCAAGCTGTTTCACTATCTCAAAAGCCTCACCGTCTTTCAGTGTTTTCGGCTGATACACGGCAATATGATTTTCCAACGCACATACCTTCACCGGTGACGGCAATAACTGATTGCCGCGTCTTCCCCGGGGCTTGTCCGTCTGCGTGAAAACTCCTGCCATTTCATTGCCGTCATCCAACAGTGCTTTCAGACACGGCACCGAAAAATCAGGCGTTCCCATAAAAACAATTCTCATAGTATCACTCATTCCATTTCAGTCGGCTCAATCATTTTGATGACGTGATCTTTGAACAGAATCCCATCCAGATGGTCATTTTCATGACAGATCGCCTTTGCCAGCAGTCCTTCCGCATTCACGGTAAACTGATCACCGTAACGGTTCTGGGCTACCACTGTCACATACATTGGCCGTTTGGTAATCCCGAACTCTCCCGGACAAGACAGACAGCCTTCCTCCGATTCCTGCACACCGCTTGTTTTCACAATCTTCGGATTGACAAACTCCAGTCTGCCCTCTCCTATATCTATCACAAAAACCCTGCGGAGAATTCCTACCTGCGGTCCTGCCAGACCAACTCCGTTTCCGTCATCCATTGTTTCATACATATCCTCTATCAGGACTGCCAGTTTTTCATCAAACTTTTCTACCGGACGGCACACCTTATTCAAAATAGGATCGCCTTCCTTGACAATATTTCTGATTGCCATTCTATTTTTCTCCTTTCATCAAGCAATATTTTCGGGATCAATATCTGCATAGGCGGTCACTTCGGAAAAATCACGATTTTTGCCGAACTCTCTCAGCAGTTCCGCCAGCATTTCACGAAAACGCTTTGTATTTTTAAATTTGATAATCAACCGATAACGGTATTTATTATTAATGCGTGACACCAGTGCCGGAGACGGGCCCAGCACTCTCATTGGCAGATCACTGTATTTTTGTCCTGCCAGTTCCGACAGGCTCCGTGAAAAATATTCCGACGCATTCTGCGTCTGCTCCTTGTCACGGCCCATAAATGCCACCACACAGATATCTGCAAACGGCGGATATAACATGGCTCTTCTGATAAGAATCTCGCTTTCATAAAAAGCTTTGTAATCCTGTGAGGCTGCCAATTCTATAATCGGATTTTCCGGCTCGTATGTTTGAATAATGGCCCGCCCCTCCAGACCGCCCCGTCCCGAACGTCCTGCCACCTGTGTCAGCAGAGAAAAAGTCCTCTCATAACTCCTGAAATCATTTCCATGCAGCATCTGATCCGCCGACAGCACTCCCACTAACGTAACATTCGGAAAATCCAGTCCCTTTGCCACCATCTGCGTACCAAGCATAATATCATATTCTCCGGCCTGAAACGCTTTGAGTTTCTTTTCATAGGCAAACCGCTGCATGGTGGAATCCGTGTCCAGACGGATAATTCTTGCTCTCGGAAACAATTCCTGTAATTCCTGTTCCGCTCTCTGTGTGCCGGAACCTGCATAACGCAGCTTATCCGAGCCACATGACGGGCACTGTTCCGGTGACGCCATCGAGTAACCGCAGTAATGACACATCAGACGGTGATTGGCACTGTGATACGTCAGCGAAATCGAACAATTCGGACACGATATGACTTCCCGACAATGACCACACAATACAAAGGTATTATATCCACGTCTGTTCAGCAATATAATGGACTGCTGATGATGGTTCAGATTATCTTCTATCGCTTCCAGTAAAACGGAACTGTAACCGGAGCGATTGCCCTGCTGCATTTCCATATTCATATCCGCTGTGATAACATGGGGCAGCTTTGCCGTGCCGTAACGTTCATCCAGTGTTTCCAGTGAATAGCGGTTCTCTTTGGCAAAATAAAAGCTCTCCACAGACGGTGTCGCAGAAGACAACAGCAGTAATCCTCCGTTTTCCGCACAGCGTATCTTTGCCAGATCACGGGCATGAAAACGTGGTGCCGCACCGGATTTATAAGTATACTCCTGCTCCTCGTCAATCACAATCAGCCCTATATCCGAAAGCGGTGCGAATATGGCGGAGCGTGTGCCGACGGCAATATTGGCTTCCCCGCTTTTGACACGTTTCCATTCTCCGAGCCTGTCCGACAAGGACAGACCGCTGTGAAACACCGCAACTTTATTGCCGTAACGTGCCGTGAATTTTGCCAATAACTGCGGTGTCAGTGAAATTTCGGGAACCATACAAATGACACCTCTGCCGTCTTTATTGGCACGATCTATCAGCTTCATAAATACGGATGTCTTTCCGCTTCCCGTAATGCCATACAACAATGCCGCCGACGGCTTGCCGCTCCGATATTTTTTCAACAGGGAATCAAATGCCTGCTGCTGACGGGGGGTTAAAACAATTTCCCTGTCATCTGTCATGACTTCCCGCACCAATGTCTCCTGTTCAGGCGGCTGTGCATCATAATAACGACAAATTCCCTTTTTCACCAGATTATCCACCACAGCTCCCGATACACCTGTAAAATACGTGATTTCCTTTCGGGAAACATCTCCTGCGATACGCAGCACATGGAGTACCTCTGTCTGAGCCGCCGTATACTCTTTATCGGGATCATCATTTTCAAGATGCACCATTTTGACCGTCAAATCCTGCAAACGCTTTTTCACGGCCTCCGTGCGGGATAAAATTCCTTTTTTTACCATCACGGAAAAAATTTCTCCGTCTGTCAGTCCCATTGTCTTTAAAAGACGGTCTTGTCTGACAGGCGTTTTTCTTTGCCGCAGATACACAAAAATTTGTTTTTCCGTTTCTGACAGCTTTTCCCATTCTTCCTCACTCAAAGCGTTAGCCGTATAGCTGTACATCACTTTCAGGGAAAGTCCCGCAGGCAGCATCGCATGACAGGCATCAAACAGTGTACAAAAACATCTGTCTTTCATCAGAAATGCCAGCTTTATCAGTTCTGCTGACATCACGGGTTCTTTGTCCAGCAATTCACTGATCGTTTTCAAACGGGAAACATCTTCCGTTTCATGCAGTTCCATTATCATTCCCTGACGAAGCGAACCTTTTCCGAAATTCACCATCACACGACAGCCAATTCGTGCATATCGGCGGCACGATTCGGGAACGATATAATCATACAGCTTATCAAAATGATACCGTGTATTTTCAACGGCAACCCCTGCTACAAGAAACGATTCAGTCATCAACGTCAGGCTCTAAAATGGCATATTTATGGTCTTTAAATTCATCTGCTGCCACCAATACAGGCTTATCGCAGACCTTGCCTTTATCTTCCTGCATATCGTCCGTAATTTCCCTTGCCCTCTTGGCAACGGCTATCGCAAGTGCATACTTGCTCATTTTTCCTGCAAATATATCCTCTACATTCGGTCTTGTATACTTTTCGTACATAACATATTTCTCCCTTTTCTTACTGATTTTTTTCCGCACGCAGTACAGCCTCTATTTCAGCCGCACATCCGGCAACCGTATCATTCACTATCACATAATCATAATTTTCGGACAATGCCATTTCCTCTTTGGCTCTCTCAAGGCGTTTCAGAATCACTTCTTCCGTCTCTGTTCCTCTGCCGCGCAGTCTTTTTTCCAGTTCTTCCATTGAGGGCGGCATGATAAAGATACTCACACAGTCAGGATTCCTGTCTTTGATTTTGCGGCAGCCCTGCACTTCAATTTCCAATATCACATCATTTCCTTCACTCATCCACTGCTCCGCCTGCTTTTTGGGCGAACCGTAGTAATTGCCGCAGTATTCCGCATATTCCAGAAAACCATCCTCCGCTATCATTTTTTCAAACTGCTCTCTTGTCAGAAAATGATAGTGAACTCCGTTTTCCTCACCGGTTCTGGGCTGTCTGGTCGTTGCCGAGACGGAAAGCTTTGCTCCGTTATTTTTCAGCAGTTCCCTGACAACCGTTCCCTTTCCTGTTCCCGCAGGTCCCGATATGACAACCAAAAGACCTTTTTGTTTCATTTCCATTCCTCCGTTTTTATGATATAAACAATGAAGTCTAACCTTCACTCTTTACAACTGATTCATCCGTTTCCGCACTGTCATTGATACGGTGTGCCACTGTTTCGGGCTGCACCGCCGACAGCACAACATGGTCACTGTCCGTAATAATGACCGCCTTTGTCTTGCGTCCGCAGGAGGCATCTATCAACAGTCCTTTGTCACGGGCTGTCTGCACCATTCTTTTCACAGGTGCCGCATCAGGACTTACAATCGCCACAATTCTCGATGATGAAATCATATTGCCGTATCCGATATTGACAAGCTGCAAAATTATTCACTCCATTTATTCAATATTCTGAATCTGCTCACGGATTTTTTCAAGCTCTGCCTTGATGTCTACCACTTTATGAGCAAGCTCCGCATCGCATACCTTGGAACCGATCGTATTTGCTTCACGGTTCATTTCCTGCACGATAAAGTCCAGCTTTCTGCCCACTGCCTCGGATTTGGAAAGCATTTCTTCCAACTGGGCAAAGTGACTGCGAAGACGTACCGTTTCTTCCGCAACCGCTGTCTTATCCGCAAAAATGGCGGCTTCTGTGAGCATTCTCTGCGGATCAACGGTCGTATCGCCAAGCACTTCTTTCAGACGTTCATACAGCTTGTTTCTGTACTCCTCCACCGTTTGCGGAGAACGCTCCTCAATTTCCTCCACAATCGCAATGATATGCCTGCCACGCTCCAGAACATCATTTTTCAGTTTTTCTCCCTCACGCTCACGCATGGCAACAAAGCTTTCCAAAGCCTTTTTTCCTGCCTCTTTTACGATACGGGAAAGCTGTTCTTCATTTTCGGGAGGCTTGCTGACCGTGAAAATATCCGTATATTTGGAAATTTCCGAAACGGATATGTCATTTTTCAAATCATATTTTTCGCAAAGCTCCTGCAAGGCTCTTACATAGCCTGCTGCCAGCGAATGATTGATTCTGACATCTGCCGCTACACTGTCGTCAGCCTCAACGGATATATAGACATCAGTTTTTCCTCTTGTCACATAGCCTGCCAGAAGCTCCTTGATACTTTCCTCCAGAAATCCGCACCCTCTCGGAAGTCTGCACTGCAATTCAAAAAAACGGTGGTTGACAGACTTGATTTCAAAAACCATGCGTCTGCCTTCAATGACACCCTCAAAGCGTCCGTAACCTGTCATACTTTTTATCATATTCTATCATCTCTGTCAATCAGATTAAAATGTCGTACACCTGCACAGTATACATACTCTTCAAGATTCTATTCTAAGGCTTTGTCCTGCTGTTGTCAACTCAATTCCAAAAAGTTTCGCTAATCTTTGTAAGTTTTGCACAAAAATTAATTTCTGACAATGCTTTTCAAAAAATCCAAAAACTTTGAAAGGCATGATCTCATGTATTTTCCCTGTTTCGGGGAAAGCTATACACGAGGAGGTGTAAACTTTGAAAAAAAAAGCTGAAGAATTTATCCATCGTATCGCTTTCATCAGTGCCACTGTCACCGGTCTGATATTGCTGTTATGTGCTGTCACATCCTATCTTTCTCCCCGGCACATCAATGTCAGCTCCATGGATGAAAAACTCATTACAGGTAATTTTCCTCTTTCCCTGCGGTATGACAGGAAGTGCACTGTCCATGCGGCTCTTGATACTGTCCAATCCTCTTCCGAAAGCAACACCAAAGCGGAAATCATGCTTTTTGGCACGATTCCCGTGAAACAGGTCGATGTCACTCTGACGCAGCGAAAAAATGTCATTGTGGGCGGTATGCCGTTCGGCATCAGGATTTATACAGATGGGCTGATTGTATCGGAAACATCTGCTGTCGGTAACAGAAATCCTGCTCAGGAAGCCGGTATTTCCTGCGGTGATATTATCCTTTCGGTGAATGGCGAAAAACTCTCCACCAGTGAAGAATTGCTGAAAGCCGTTGAAAAAAGCTGTGGACAGCCTCTCAAAATACAAGCCCTTCATAACCAAAAAGAATATTTTACCGAAATCAATCCGGTTTACAATGCCGAACAGGATCATTACAGAATAGGTCTGATGGTTCGTGATAGTTGTGCCGGTATCGGTACACTCACATTCATTGATCCTCAAAACGGCACTTTCGCCGGTCTGGGACACGGTATCTGCGATACCAAAAGCGGCAGTCTCATGCCTTTGCAAAGCGGTGATATTGTCCATGCAGAAATCACTTCTGTTCAAAAAAGTACCTGCGGTAATCCCGGTGCACTGAGCGGCTGTTTTTCCGATACTTCACCCATCGGCTCCATCTCCGCCAATAGTCCCTGCGGCATTTACGGACAGCTCTCCTCTTTTGACAAAAATGCTCCCACGATTCCTGTGGCTTTTCCTCAGGAAGTCAAGCGGGGCGAGGCTCAGATTATCACCACTGTTGATGAAAACGGTCCCCAATACTATTCTGTCAAAATCGAGGACATCAGCTACAACAACAGCAATGCTTCCAAAAATATGACACTCCGTATTACCGACAAACGACTTCTTGAAAAAACAGGCGGCATCGTTCAGGGAATGAGCGGCAGTCCTGTCATTCAGAACGGGAAACTTGTCGGAGCTGTTACACATGTTTTTGTGAATGATCCATCGGGTGGGTATGCTATTTTCTCTGATAATATGATTTTTTTCAACAACAGCATTATACAAAACACTCGCCCCTCTGCCGCATGAATTTAGTGAATTATCCCCAATTTTATTTTTTTTGAATTTTTCTATTGCCAAAATTGCCAATTTATGGTAATATCATATCATCACAAAAAACAAATGGGGGATTTCATATGAAAAACAGGTTTAAAATACTCATTGCTGAGGATGCTGCCGAATTCCAGTCCGACTCGTCAGATCTTTTCGCTGAAAAGGGTTTTGAGGCGAGATTCTGTGAAAAAGACGGCAGCAGGGTTGTTGAAATGATCCGCAGCTTCCAGCCGGACATTGTTCTCATGGATATGTTCATGAGCAGCATTGACGGTGTGGGAGTCATGCGTGGAATAAAAAAACGAAATGATGGAAATTCACCTGTATTTGTTATCATCTCCAGCTTTGACAGCTCTATGCTCGAAAGAGAAGCTCTCAGTGCAGGTGCCGCCTACTATGTGATCAAACCTTTCCGTGCTTCCGACCTCCTCGAAAGGATTTCCGAGCTGATGACCTGCTGCACGGAAACTGTTTACACCAAAGGCGATGTCTACAGCATTGACAGAGAGCTGGAAATCACCATTACAGATATTCTCCATCAGATCGGTGTGCCTGCTCATATCAAGGGCTACCACTATCTCAGAGACTCCATCATCATGTCTGTCAAGCATCCCGAAATTATCAATGCTGTGACAAAAGAACTTTACCCGTCTGTCGCCAAAAAGTATGAGACTACCTCTTCCCGTGTGGAAAGAGCTATCCGTCATGCTATTGAAGTGGCTTGGGACAGGGGAGATGTGGATGTTCTCAACTCTTATTTCGGCTACACCATCCACAACAGTCGCGGCAAGCCTACCAACAGCGAATTTATCGCCATGATTTCAGACCGTCTGCGTCTGCGTAAAAAAATTGCCTGACAAAATTCGTACCAAATCTATCTATCCGGGAGAAAGATCCATGCTTTCTCCCCTTTTTATGTCCCGAATCTGAAAAAAGTTCAAGCAATTATTTACATTTGATTTACACAACTATCATATCTGCTTTTTATATTCTGTGTATCATTTTCATTATCAGAACATAAGGAGAGATTTTTGATGAAGAACAGAAAAAAATTGATGATGATTGCTCTTTTATGCACAACTATTACCGGTGCTGTGTTTTTCTCTGCCTGCGACAGTTCTTCCGAAACAACTGTTTCCAATACTTCCTCATCTCAGGTCAGCATCGTTTCCGCCGAAAAATCGGAATCTGCTGTTGAATTTTCTTCCGAGGACATCAACACCGATTATGATACAGAAAATGCTGTTTCTGTGAAACTCTCCGGTTCTTCTGCGGATATTACAGGAAACGGGGCAGTTCTTGACGGAAATATTATCCGTATTTCTGCTGCAGGTACTTATATTTTGAGCGGCACAATGGATGACGGACAAATTGTGATTTCAGCAGGAAAAGATGATACCGTGCAGTTAGTCCTTGACAATGTTTCTGTTACCGCCAAAACCACTCCGGCTCTCTATGCCGAACAGTGCGGCAAAACCATTCTTCTGCTGGCTGACGGCTCTGAAAATACATTTTCCGACGGAAACAGTGATACAACTGATTCCGAAGACGAAAAATCACCTAATGCCGCTGTTTTCTGTCAAGACGACCTCACTATCGTAGGAAACGGCTCCCTTACCGTCAACGGCAACGCCAACAACGGCATCACCAGTAAAGATACCCTCCGTATTGCAAGCGGTACTGTCACTGTCAATGCCGCACATCACGGCATTACAGGCAAAGATAATATTGCCATAGAAGGCGGCACTGTCAGCGTCACTGCCCAAACAGGTGACGGTATACGTTCCACCTACTCCGATACCGACAAGGACGACAAAGGACACGTTTTCATTCAAAATGCCTCTATTACTGTTCTGTCGGGAAAAGATGCCATTCAGGCGGAAAAAAATCTCACTATCAACAGCGGTACGTTTGACATTACCACGGGTGACGGTGCAAAGGAAACTTCCTCTGATAACGGCTTTGATATGCGTGGCGGCTTCAACTTCAACAATAACGACTCCTCTTCCGAAGATACCGACAGTCTCAAGGCTCTCAAAGCAGGAAACAATATCATTATCAATGGCGGTACTTTCCATATCAACGCTTATGATGACGCTCTCCACAGCAACGGCGATGTTACTGTAACAGGCGGTGCTTTCCATATCCAATCAGGGGATGACGGTATTCATGCCGACAATACCCTCACTATCAAAAACGGAGAAATTACGGTTTCACAGTCCTATGAGGGGCTGGAAGGAACTGTCATTGAAATATCGGGCGGAAATATTGACATAACTGCTTCCGATGACGGTATCAATGCCGCAGGCGGTAACGATAACAGTGGTTTCGGCAACTTTGACGGCGGCAGAGGCTTTGGCAGATTCGAGGGCAGGCAGTTTGACTTGCAGAATAATGACAACACTCCCACCGCTCAGCAAACCGTTGCTCAGACTGAAACAGACAACTCTTCTCTCAGTCCTGCTTTGAATATCAGCGGCGGTACAGTTTGTGTCACTGCTCAGGGCGATGGTCTGGACTCCAATTCTGCTTTGAATATCAGCGGCGGTACCATAATTGTCAACGGCACAACACAGGGCGGCAACGGTATCCTTGACCATGATGGTACCATGACCGTCACAGGCGGCACGATTATCGGTGCAGGCACTTATGATATGCTCGAAATGCCCTCGGATTCCTCTTCACAAAAAAGTGTTGCTGTTATGTTCGGCTCCGCACAGTCTGCCGGAACTCTGGTATACATCACGGACAGCAAAGGAAGCGTAATGGCGGCTATGTCTCCCGAAAAGAGCTTCTCCTGCATTGTATTCAGTTCCCCCGAACTCAAGGACGGAGAAACCTATACCGTTTACACAGGCGGCACCGCTTCCGGTGAAGATACTCACGGCTATTATACCAATGCAAGCATTACAGGCGGCACGCAATATACCGCTTTCACTGCTTCCGATACTGTCAGCTATGTCAATGAAAGCGGCAATACTTCTTATTCCGGCATGGGCGGCGGCATGATGGGCGGCAGAGGCAGCAAAGAAAATTGGGGCGGTATGAATCCCCGTGACTTTGAAAATATGACTCCTCCCGACGATAACGGCATGACACCTCCCGATTTTGAAAATATCACTCCTCCCGACAGGATATAAAACAATCCCCGATGCAGAATGCTTTTCAAACTGCATCGGGGATATTCTCTGTCACTGTATTTTATTGTGTCCGCAAAACATCCAGTTTTTCGGCATTTTCGCCTACCGCAGAATAGGTTACCATTGTAAACAGCAGGTCTGTGATTCCCTGTTCCTTCACAAAGTTCACAAGATTCAAATCAAAGTATCTCATATCAATGACATAAATCTCTTCATAAGAACCAAACAAATATCCCGGTATCGCATTACCGTAGCTGTCCTTGACAACGGCAAGTTTTCTGCCGTTTTTGACATTTGTCTTTACTCTGACAACCTGCTCATCACCGCCCATAAATGTAAGATAGGCATTATGCTGAGGATCGCCTACTCCACTGAAGAAATCCCACTCACTCATATTTGTGAAATCTGTATCATAGTGTTCCGTTACACAGTCGTCTATATTTGACGGCACATAGTAGGTGAAAGTTTCGGGATCATTATTGATATGCGGATCCTGTGTAAAGGCGTACATGGTACCTACAAACCCCTCTATATCATTCTTCTGATAGGTGGAAAGTTCCTTGAAGTCAAGTTTTGCCGCCTGTGCAAATGTCTGTGCGGCATAGTAAGCTCCCAACGGTGTCCAGTGATGGTCTGTGCGGAAATAAATATCTTCTGTTGTATGCTGTGCCAGAACGGTGTCTATATCCACGCTGATAATACCGCTGTCAAGTCTTGATGCAATGCTGTCAAAGCACTCTTTCTGACTGACACTGAATCCCGAATAGTTGCTCGGCAGATAGTATTCACTCGCAAGCGGGGCTATCATAGAGTAAATCTGCACACTGTCTCCCAAATCCTTATGGAAGTTATTCAGGGCTTCCACATAAGTATTTCCCGTACCGCCTCCGAACAGTTCCAATGCACGATAATGTCCGTTATGATTGACTACAATAATACCGTTTTCAACCGTATAATCCGCCTCTCCCATCTGACTGGTTTCGGCTTTGGATTCCTGTGAAGTCCGGGATTCCTGCTTGGAAGTTTCCTTTGACGTTTCGGACGGCTTGGATTCTTCCGAAGGCTTGGACGTTTCAACAGGTTTCGGCTTGTTTTTGTCAACCTCTTTGGCACCGATAATTTTTACTTCCTCACCGGTATGCAGTCCGAAAATGCTTTTGAAATTATAGCCTGCCGTCTTGAAACTGTCACGGAAAGGCACTGTATCGTCATAGAATTCTGCTACTTGTCTGGTAAACTCTCCCGAAAAATACGAGCCGAATGAAAATTCCGGAAAGGTTGCCAGCTTTCTCTTTTCAATCTGGGACTCCGTTGATCTCGGAAAAACAAGCAAAAACAAGGATATCAGTCCGAATACCGCAAGCAGAATCAGCACGGATAAAATACCTGCAAAGTCTGCTACATATTTTCTTTTGACACGATTAAAACGATAAAATTTTCCTTGAGCGTGTTTCGGTTTATTTTCCATCATACAGCCTCCTCACCTGTCAGAAACGGAAATATAAGAACGGATTGTTGGTGCTGTCAACCAACAGAATACTCGACATAATCAGAAGATAACAGCAAACGGCTGTTCCTCCCAGCTTGCCGACCATATATACCACATTGTTTCCCCATTCGTTAAAGAAGTATTTGACCTTTTGCAGGATCGGCATGGAAACCGCTATCGCAAACACAATCAGGAAAATGTTATTCAGCAATGAATTCCATGTCGCAATATCCGCAAAGGAATTGCCGTTTGTCATCATGCTGATACCCGTGATATTCATAAAGAAATTGCCCAACTGCTGCATATCCGAAAAACAGAAAATACCAAAACCTATGACAATAATCAGTTTGCTGTAAATATGTGTCAGTACTTTGTTCCATTTCTTCATACGTTTTTTGCCGATTTTTGTCTCTATAAAAATGAATATTCCAAAGTACAGTCCCCAGAAAATGAAGTTCCATGAGGCACCGTGCCAGAGTCCTGTGCAGAACCACACCAAAAACAGATTCAGATATTTCCTTTGCTTGCCCATGATCGGCACATAAAACAGATAGTCTCTGAAAAATGTGCTCAATGATATATGCCATCTCTGCCAGAACTCACTGATTGTCTTGCAGATAAACGGATAATTGAAGTTCTCGTTGAAGTGGAAGCCGAACATTCTTCCCAGACCAATCGCAATATCGGAATAGCCGCTGAAATCAAAATATACATACAGCGAATAACAAATGACTACAAACCATGTCCCTAAAAATGACATCGAGGAAACATCATTGTAAGGCTGTCCGTTCAGAAAATCTCCGAAATATTCTTTTACAATGTCATACAGACTATTCGCAATAATAACCTTTTTGGACAAACCGATAATTGCCCTCATGGCACCCTCACTGATGTCTGAAATAGTTGCCGTGCGGTTGTCAATTTCCTGCTCAATCACGCTGTACCGTACAATCGGTCCTGCCACCAGCTGCGGAAACAGCGACAAATACAGCAAAAACTTATAAAAATGCTTCTGCGGCGGAACGGTTTCCCAGTAACAGTCCATGATATAGGAAATTGCCTGAAATGTGAAAAAGCTGATACCAATCGGCATGACTATATTCGGTACCGGTATCCCGATATGCAGCAGTCCATTGATATTCTCTACAAGGAATCCCGTATACTTGAAAATCACAAGCAGCAGAATATCCACACCAATGGCTGTTCCTGCAAAAAGCCGGGCTTTCGGTGTCTCTTTATGCTGTGCGATTTTCAGAGCCATCAGCCAGTTCAGATACGCACTGAACAACAGCAAAATGACCCATACCGGCTCGCCCCATGCATAAAACACCAGAGAAGCAGCAATCAGTACGATGTTTTTCTGTTTCAGGCTTTTTCTGGTATAGTACGCAAGAAATACCACTGCCAAAAACAGATACACAAAATACAATGATGAAAATACCATGATAACGTGTCCTTTCCTTTGAATTTTTTCATAACCCGATTTTTTCGGGTTCAAAATATACCTTATCATTTTATCATATCCGACATGGTTTTACAAGACGGTTCCATCGGGAATTTTATGAAAATTCGTCTCACTCAGACAAAAAACCTGCCTGTCAGCATATTTCTGACAAGCAGGTTTTCTTTTAATCGACAAGAGCCTCCAGCTCTTCACATCTCTGATAGGTTGCCGATGCCATTGCATTATTGATAAAAATAACCTCATCTATATCATGCTCAGCTAAATAACTGTTCAGATTGAATTCCGCATAGCGTGAATCTATCATATGGGTTTCACTGTATGTATAGGCGATAAACGGACAAAATGCATTTCCGTAGGATTCCTTGACCACGGCAATTTTCTTGCCGTTGCCGTCGGCATTTTCGGAAACAATCAAAGGCTGGTCTCCTCCCAGAAATACACCGTATGCATTGACTCCCTCCGCATATTCATGAATCAGGCTGTATTCGTACAGTTCCTCTCCCGTATCATCATACAGCATGGTCTCTATATCCTTGTCCACTGTGAAGTACTCCACATAATCCTCTTTCAGATTATCCAGTCCTGCGATATCACTGTCGGCAAGACTGCCCTGATAACCTTCTATTTTCTTGGATGTCATGCTGTCCAGCGGAATCGCATCAATGCCTGCGGTTTTACAGAAATCCGCATAGGCATAGTATGCCGCACGTCCTGTCCAGTGATGGTCTGTATTGAAATAAATATATTCATCTCTGTGGTGCAGCAGTGTATCGTATGTATTCACCGGAATAATCCCCTCAACGGAATAACTGCTGGTGATTTTATTCAGATAGTCTTCCTGTGATGCCACATAATCCTTGAATTTATCAGGCAGAGTAACTCCGCAGTGTGTCGGAATCAGAACATTATACACGGTTATGCCGTCACCCAGACTTTTTTTGACAGACGACATGACATCTGCATAATTCTCCGCCATATCATCATCACCGAAAAACTGCTCGTATGCCACTCCGTTATAAACCAACAGACCATTGATAAATTCTGCTTCTCCGTCGGGGGGGGGATCGGATACCTCCGGAACGGATTCCGGCTGTTCCTCTGTTTTGCTCTGCTCCTCGCTTTCAGAAGAAGTTTCCTGCTCTGATGCAGACGTTGCCTGCACATTCTCCGATACCTCGGATCCGGCAGACGATTGCGGCAAAGGAGCCGCATTCTCTCCGCATCCTGCCATACACAATGCCCCTATCATTACACTGCCAAGTAAAACCGCAAACTTATTTTTCATACAAAACTCTCCTTTTGTATATCTGTCGGCAACGCATACCCCCGTTCCTTTGAGATACACGCTGCAGCCGATACTGACTTTTTGAATATCATCCCGATTCATGTTGTATTTATTTGATTTCCTGCCGTCCGAAAACAACCATGCCCAGTACCAAACAAATTACCATATAAATCGGGGCTACCGTAAAGGCAATGTAAATATCTCCGCTTTCATACAGCGTCTGCACCAGTACCGCTGTATCAAATATCCAGTACTGCACCGCCTTCTGCACCCAGTCAAACCCGAAGGACAAAATTCTCACAAACAGCGAGATAAATATCGGTATCACTATCGTTAAGGCTATCGCCAGACCGGTTCTCTTTGCCAGAACCGCTATCAGCATAAATACTGCCGTCAACGCAATAAACAATGCGGCATACGCCAGCACTATCACTATCATTTGTTCATTACTGACATCTGTTGTCAGGTCAAATTTATATGCCGCAATGATGCCTCCGCCCAAAATATATGACAACACGGTAATTGTCATCGCTATCAATGCTGAAATATACTTTGACAAATACACCGTTGCCCTGGAAAATCCTCTTGACAGTGTATTTTTGAAAGTGCCTTCATTATACTCCGTGCCAACATACACACTGATGACAATCGGACCAAAAATAAGAATATTGCCGTCTGACAGCAATGTGTTGATATACTGCCAGAATACCTGTGACGGAAACTGTGACAAAATCTGTTTGGAAGTATCTGCATCCATCCCAACGGTCTTTAAAAAGGAAAATACCATCTGATAATTCGCCATATCTTCCATATTGTTCCATGCCATGTCATACAGCACTGTCATTAACATTCCTATCAAAAAACCGATGACGGAACATACCCACAGTGTCCGACATCTCAACAGCTTTTTCATGTCGGATAAAATCAGCCTTCCCATTATTTTCCCGTTACTGAAAACTTATAAAAAGTTATAAAAACAACTTTTATGTTTCATTCCTTGTTCATCGTGTCCACTTTCGACAGTAAATCTACTCATGTTTGATATG
>DEFH01000060.1:24722-68280 GCA_002350705.1 Ruminococcaceae bacterium UBA2857 | reverse complement strand
GACGGATAATACCTGTCTGCTGTAATAAATTCAATATTATTCCATTGACATTTATACTGTATTTGCCTGTAAAACTCATAGAAACACTGTTCCTGTACAGCCTGGGCAAGGTGCTTGTTTTTCATCATGCCTTTGACATTCAAATCTTCCATTACAATAAACTTTGGCTGTCGGTTTACGATTTCGGAAGTTGTTTTATGAATATGATCATGACGAATATTCGTTAATCTGTGGTTGATTTTTAAAAGCTGTTTTTCACTTTTTATAATATTGCGTGTTTTACAGTAACATACTCCTTTCTTATTTTTTGAATATTTTTTAGATATTCGGCGTTGCAATCTACGCTTTTTCTTTTTTAGCTTTCTGACTTTTGCAGTCTTATTGATGTTTTTATATTCTGCTTTGTCAGAACACACTGCAAGAGTTTTTATGCCAATATCAATACCGATACCGTCATTCGATGGCTTGTTTGTATTTTCATCAGCTTCAATTCCTACCGAAATCCACCAACGCTCGCCGTCAAATGTCACTCTCGGATTAGAATATTTTACACCCACAGGTATTCTGCCCTTTTCTGCAAGTCTGATATGATTGAATTTCTGTTTGTTTGCTTTTCGGCTTGTTGTCAGCTTTTCAAGTTTTACATAGGTATCCGTAAAGCTGATTTTATCGGTATCAACATAGAAACTCGGCTTTGATTTTCTTCGGCTTTTGTAATTCGGGAACCCCGTAATTCCTTTAAAGAAATTCAGATAAGCATTACAGGCATCTTTTACAGCTTGTTTAGCTATGTTGTTGCTGTAATGATTCAGCCACATAAACTTTTCATGCGTTTGTTTGAGTACCGTCAGCCTTTTTCTCAATTCATAATCACTGACAAAACCATTATCACATTCATAATTTATCTGCTCATAATCAAGCACCCAGTTATAAATAAATCTTGCTGTTCCTGCACATTCAAACAGCTTTGTTTTCTGACTGTTATTTGGACACAGCATGGCTTTTATAGTTTTTATCACACTTTTCACCACCTTGATTCAGTATAATATCCTGAAACTATAAAAGTCAACATGGTTTTATAACTTTTTATAATATTGTTTTAACTGTTAAAAGCCTCCATTTTCTGAATGAAGTATCTTTCCGCACTGTTTTCATCATTCGTGATACCTGAAACTGCTATGCCCGCCTGAAACAGAGCATTAGTCAATGCTCCGATATTTTCAATTTTTTCTTTCACAAAAAGTCTGTCTTTTTTGATTTCCACACTGTCGGCGGAAATTCCCAGTGTTTTTGACACAATTTCCACTGCTTTCACCGTATCACCGACAGTCAGCACCGTTCTTGTTCCGCACTTTTCAGAAAGCTCCTCTGCACTGATTTCCTCCACTAATTTCCCCGATGATATAATCCCGTAACGAGTCGCTATTTTTTCAAGCTCTCCCAGAATATGACTCGAAATAAAAATCGTCTTGCCCTTGCTTTTTAAATCCAGCAAAAGCTCTCTTATATCGACAATGCCTGTCGGATCAAGACCATTGATCGGCTCATCCAGCACCAGAAAATCAGGATTGCCAATCAGTGCCATTCCTATGCCGAGTCTCTGTTTCATGCCGAGAGAAAAATCTCCTGCTTTTTTTTTGCCTGTATCGGACAAACCGACTGTTTCCAGTATTTCAGATATGACTTTTTTGTCCGCTCCCAGCATGGTACAATAAATATCCATATTCTGTCTTGCCGTCATGTTCTTAAACAGTGCCGGACTTTCTATCAGACTGCCCACTTTTTTACGGGCTGTTTGCAGGTCTTCCCCTTCAAACAGCCTGAAACTTCCATTTGTAATACCTGTCAGGCCCAGTATCATACGGATAAAGGTTGTTTTGCCTGCACCATTCTTCCCTACAAAGCCATATATATCACCTTGCTGAATTTTCAGCGACACACTGTCAACGACTTTGGTATGAGAATATTCCTTTGTCAGTGCCTCTGTTTCCAAAACGTACATCTGATAATGCCCTTCTTTCATTTGCTTTTGTTTAATCATCCCGTGTTTCTATTTCCAGAATAATCCCCGACTCTTTCAGATACATGATACGGAATACTTCGCCATACTGTGCCGCATTGTGCATTTTGACAAATTCATCCATACACAATGCTTTTCCGTGAACATACCCGTCTTTCAGCCTGATCCTGTAATTCACCGTCATCTGATAATAGCCGTCCTCCATTTCAAACACAGGCACTAATTCCGTTGTCACATATGCACGTTCATCAATATCTTTCTGTGCCAGTGCCTGCAATTTCAGAGGAAATCCTCTGATTTGTTTTTTAGCCGTTTCCCTTGTCATGTCAAATCTCCTATCATACATTCTGAGACATAAAATGATAAAAAAATGATGTATAATAACCCATATGTGTAAAAAATATCGTACTTGCCGCACAAAACAGGCAAACAACTATGATAAGCAGTCTTTTCAGAACAACAGAGAAATGTTTTTTGCTTTCCCCTGACCAACTGAGCATTTTCCCGACAAACAGTGCTCCTGTCACAACCGTAGGGGAAACATATCTGATATGTTCGGTACATGGATATGGGTATCGGATACAGAAAATATAGTATGAAATTATCATAACCGCATAAAAAGACAGGAAAGATACTTTCCATAGTAATGGCATGGTTTGTTTTTTGCACAAAACAAAGACCATACACAAAAATGCCGCAATCATCATTATCAAATTGCTCCAGAGAATCATGTGACCGAAAAAAACATCGCTGTAACCGGGAGAAGTATAGCCTGTGGAACCGGTTTTTATCAGTCCTATCAGAGGATTGAATTCGTTATAGGCACTTCCCATAGGCATACTGCACGGATAAGGATCGGTAAACTGCCATAAACGAAAGTCTGACAGTCTTTGGAGCAACGGCTGATCCGCACGATGAGAAATTCCGTCATACATATCAATAGCCGGCGGAATATACGTCATCGGCATACCGAAACGAATATAGTTCCTGAGCGGCCAGTAAAGTGCCATCGGAAGGGCAACTCCCAAAAATACACACATTTGTCCGAATAACCTCACAAAGCCTTTTTTGTCGGCAATGCCGGCTTTCTGACCAGGGCTGTGATGAAAACAACGGCAACCGGAACAGCAACCATCCATGCCGAAAGTTTTGACAGCATACCGAGTCCGAATGTCAATGCAATTTTCAGGATATTGCGGATGCTTTGGTTTTTGTACCATCTTGCAGTAAAAAGAAGTGTGAAAATCATACATACAACGGAGAGAAGATCGTTGTTGACAACACCGCTCATATAAAAAATGCGGGGGCAAACGTGACTACGGCAAATGAACAGCAGAGAGCCGATTTTTTTAGACCAAACTCTTTAAAAAGTCGGTACACTGCCACCAACATAACCATATAAACAAGCAAATTGACAAATTGGAAATTGTATACTGCCATATCCATGCTCGTTCCGCACAAAATCTGTACTCTGACAAAAGCCGCAAGAAGATAATGATACAGCGGAGGATGATAAAACTGACTGACAATTTCATAGGTCCCAACCGTCGGATCCGACTGAGGCGGCAATCCTGTCCGATAGATTCTTTCCGCATAGCCCAGATGACCAATATCATACTCGGAAAATACACCTGTATCATTCTGGCGGATATTGAGGTCGGTGTATAAAATATAAAACAGGTGCATTACATAGCCGATAAAAAATATGGCAAAAATCATTCTGCGTGTTCCCCATTTCTTTCCGACAGAACAGTATACACTGTAGGCAATCGCAAGAACAGCAAGAAACACAAAAATCACAAAATCATTCCTGCTGCGGATAGCCGGGTTACTGGGAACAATGGAAAAAACATATAGCATCAGTGCCGTATAAGCTACCGATATCAACACAAACAGCATGGTTTGACTGTTTTGGCGTGAGATATGACGGATTCGATCCCGTTTCCGAAAATAAAGGTATGTTGCACCGCCCGACAGGAATATAGCTGAAAAATAGCTGAAAAGCGGTACTCTTTCAAGCGAAAACCGTCCGAAAGCACACACCGAAAACAGCCACAAGAGAAAAACGGATATATATGGATGACGGTAAATATGAATTTTGATTTCCGTCAATCTAATTCCCCCCTTTTCAGCTGCTTTTTCACTGCCTTGTCTACCCTGTGAGAATCACAAATTTTTCTGACGGCACGGTGCAGTGTCTGAACGTCAAAACAACTCTCCGACAAAAAAGGCTTTGTCCTGTCGGGAAATTTGATATAACACTCCGCCAACGCCCACGCTACCGCCATGGAAGAATAATATTGCTCTGTATGAATTTCTCTGAGCCGTGAAAGCGTCTTATCAATATATGCATCATTCACAAAATAATCCAACAGCATCACTGCACCGAAACGCTGTTCAAATTCTTTCCCCGAATCCACATATTCCTGTAAAAACTCCCACACACGTTCACGATTTTTCCGGGTGAATTTCAGCGTACTGCAAAAACTGTCACATATTGCCCAGTTATTTATTTTGGGTACAAACTCCGCTATGTATTGCAGACGTGTTTCCGTGTCGGTTTTCATATAGCCTATCACCATCCCACGCAACAGGATCTCTTCATAATAAAAATCATTCCCCCTTTCAAGAATACAGGGATTTTTTGCAAGCTCCTTTGCATAAGCCCTCAGCTTCGGCATACGAATTCCCAATATATTCTGTGTATCAGGTACTAACTTTTCATGAAACTGTCTGTAAGAGCCGTCCGACATAGATCGTAATTTTTCTTTGACTTCCCCATTCAAAATAGCCACTCCTATTGCATACCGGATTTCTTTTGTTGATAAAATCGATAAGCCGAAACAATGGTTCCGACAAGAAAAAACATTCCGAGAATCATCATCAATATGCCGAAAAACAAATCATCTTTCCACAAAACGACCCCAAGAACAAACATACCCACTATAACACCGGCAAAAAACAGCAGTATCAAAACCAAAACGGGATAACGTATGACTTTTGGCACCTTGATATTGGTTCCGAGTTCCATGGTGCCTTCTATGGCAAGCTCAAACAAACATTCCAACAATATTTCCATTACAAACCTCGCTCCTTATCTTTAAAAATCCGCTTCATTTTCGTACCGGTTGATCACATCAAGAAAATCCTGTCCGTAGCGTTTGATTTTGACCTCTCCCAAACCGTATATTTTGGCAAGGTCACCGATATTTCTCGGACGATATGCCGACAATTCTCTCAGCGTTCTGTCAGTCACTACAGAATATGCCGGTACTCCCGAACGATTGGCAAGTGCGATTCTCATTTTCTCCAGTCTGCCAAGCAGTGCCTCATCAACAAAAAGCTGTTTTTCAGCAGGCAACACCCTGATTTTTTTGAAACTATTTTCTGTATCATGGCGGCAATAACTGCAATTATTACACGGCGGCAGAAACTTTTCTCCGAAATAATTCAGAATTTTCTTTCTCAGACACGTATATGCTGACGTAGAATAAAAGGTCATTTGCTTTAATTTTTCAAGCTGTATTTCAATGTGCTTCTGTACTTCTTCCGGATCGGCATTTTCATTTTCCTCACTTTTGCGTATCAGAAACTCATTGATACGCACATCCCGCCCACTGTAAAGCAATATACAATCTGACGGTTCCCCGTCACGACCTGCACGTCCTGCCTGCTGATAATAATCTTCCATATTGGCCGGCATATTGTAATGCAGAACATATCTCACGTCGGGCTTATCAATTCCCATACCAAATGCCGTTGTGGCAACCATCACTTTCGCTCTGTCATAAATAAACTCATTCTGATGGAACGTCCTGTCACTGTCACTCATCCCTGCATGATAAGGCAACGCTGATATGCCCGCTTCATTCAAAGATACTGTCAGTTCATCCACCAATTTCCTTGTCAGACAGTAAACAATGCCTGATTGATCCATATTCTGCCTGATATAGTCTATCACAAACTGCGTTTTGTCCAGAGGCTTGTATATCCCGAAATACAGATTCTCACGATCAAAGCCTAATGTCATGGAAAACGGATTCTTCAAACGAAGCTGACTGACAATATCTTTTTTGACATTCGGGGTGGCTGTGGCAGTAAATGCCGCCACTACAGGACGTTTCGGAAGTTTCTCGATAAAGCCTGCAATCTGTGTATAGCTCGGACGGAAATCATGTCCCCACTGTGATATACAGTGGGCCTCGTCTACCGCTATCAACGGAATATTCCGATGACACGCAAAATCCAGAAAACTCTCTGTTTCCAGCCTTTCCGGTGCAACATAGATAATTTTATAAACACCGTGTCTGGCATTGTCTATCGCCAGCTCCATTTGTCGCGGTGTGAGCGAACTGTTCAGATATGCCGCCCTTACACCTATCGAAATCAATGCCCTTACCTGATCCTGCATCAATGAAATCAGCGGAGAAATCACCAGTGTAATCCCTTCCATACAAAGTGCCGGTATCTGATAGCAAAGCGATTTTCCTGCACCTGTCGGCATCACTGCAAGCGTATCTCTCCCCGAAATCAGCGAATGAATGATTTCTTCCTGTCCTTTTCGGAAAGATGTATATCCGTAATATGTTCTGAGTACTTCATGAATGTCCGACAAGTGTTTCACCTTCGATATATTGATATTGGGTAATATCCAGACAGCTTTCCAGAACAGAAAGCGTTTTTTCACTGCCTATCCGTTCTTTCTGACTTTTGGAAAGCTGTTTGATTCTGTATTCCAGACGCAAGGCAGAAGATTTGTCCCGACTTACAAACACCGCAAGGATTTTCTTCGGCTTATGGGAGCGTGTATATTTTGCTCCCCTGCCCGAACAGTGTTCCCGATAACGTCTTTGCACATCTGTCGTTATCCCCGTATAGACAGAATCATCCGCACATCTCAACAAATAGATATAATACATTTATTTTCTGTGCATTGTTTCATGGTCGGCTTTTACCGCATCATGAAGCCGTACACAATTCCACAAAGAATTGGTCGGTGTCAGAATCGCCTTTAAATCCACTCTGCCTGCTCCGTGCTTTTTCAGAGAACGTATCAGTTCATCCACATCTTTTCTCGTAAAGCCTGCCATCACAAGCATTTCATCTTCAAATGTTTCCTCGGCTTCCCCCTCAATTCTCTGAAATCCCGGAATCTCTGCCAGATAACCCAATACCTGATTGAAATCCTTTTTATCTATCACCCTGATACCTGTTTTCAACGGCATGACTGCCCTTTTTACAAGAGGAAGTCTGTTTTCATCAAAATTAAAAAGCAATACTGTCTTTTTCATTAATTATCACCTGTATTTTCCATTAATTATGCACTGTGCATTATGAATTGCCAATCATTCCGTGTCGAGTTTCAAAACCGCCATGAATGCTTCCTGCGGTACTTCTACCGTGCCCAACTGACGCATACGCTTTTTACCCTCTTTCTGCTTTTCAAGCAGTTTCTTCTTTCGGGTAATATCGCCTCCGTAACACTTCGCCAGCACATCTTTTCTCATTGCTTTTACTGTTTCACGGGCTATGATTTTTCCTCCGATACACGCCTGTATCGGTACTTCAAAGAGTTGTCTCGGTATTTTCTCCTTGAGTTTTTCCGCCATTTTTCTCGCACGGCTGTATGCTTTATCCGCATGAATAATAAATGACAATGCGTCTACTACTTCACCGTTCAGCATAATATCCAATTTTACCAGTTTCGACTCTTCATAGCCTGTCACCTCATAGTCAAATGATGCATATCCTCTTGTACGGGATTTCAGCGTGTCGAAAAAGTCATACACAATTTCTGCCAGCGGCAGTACATAATGTATATCCACACGGTCTGCATCAATATATTTCATGTCTTTAAACACACCTCGTCTGTCCTGACAAAGTTCCATAATATTTCCCACATACTCTGACGGAGAATAGATATGGGCATCTGTGACAGGCTCCTCCGCTTTCACAATTTGTGACGGATCCGGATAGTTTGTCGGATTATCTATATATTCTACCGTACCATCATTTCTTGTAATCCTGAAAATAACACTCGGTGCCGTTGTAATCAAATCCAGATTATACTCTCTTTCCAGACGCTCCTGTATAATCTCCATGTGCAGAAGCCCCAGAAAGCCGCAACGGAATCCAAAACCCAATGCAACAGATGTCTCAGGCTCAAATGACAGTGCCGCATCGTTCAGTTCCAGTTTTTCCAGTGCCTCCCTCAAATCGGGATATTTGGCTCCGTCAGCCGGATAAATACCGCAAAATACCATCGGCTGTACCGCACGATAACCCGGCAATGGTTCTGCTGCGGGATTGTCCGCAAGCGTTACCGTATCACCCACACGGGCATCACTTACGGTCTTGATAGATGCCGCTATATACCCAACCTCTCCTGCATAAAGCACATTGGTCGGTTCAAGGCTTGTTGCCCTCATGAAGCCGCACTCCACTACATTGAACTCTGAACCTGTTGCCATCAGGCGAATCGTATCGCCTACTTTCACAGTGCCTTCCTTGACTCTTACATAAATAATAACCCCTTTATAACTGTCATAATACGAGTCAAATATCAATGCCTGCAACGGTTTGCTGTCGTCACCCTCCGGAGACGGTATCAAATCCACAATCTGCTCCATTACTTCATGAATATTGATTCCCACTTTTGCGGAAATACAGGGGGCGTCCTCTGCCGGAAGTCCTATCACATCTTCAATCTCTTTTTTGATTCTGTCGGGATCCGCACTCGGCAAATCAATTTTATTGATAACCGGCACGATTTCCAAACCGGCATCCAGTGCCAGATACGTATTCGCAAGCGTCTGGGCCTCAATGCCCTGTGAAGCATCTACTACCAGTACCGCTCCCTCACACGCTGCCAGCGATCGGGATACTTCATAGTTAAAATCTACGTGTCCCGGTGTGTCAATCAGATTGAAAACATATTCTTCCCCGTCATCCGCTTTGTACACCAGCGTTACGGCATGAGCTTTGATCGTGATCCCTCTCTCCCGCTCCAGATCCATATTATCAAGAAGCTGATCTTCCATATCCCTGACGGCAACAGATTGTGTCTGTTCCAGAATTCTGTCGGCAAGCGTTGATTTGCCGTGATCGATATGGGCAATGATACTGAAATTTCTGATTTTACTTTTATCCAAATATTCCACCTGCTTTTATTAAAAATCATCCATTCTATTATATCACATCAGACATCCGTTTGTAAATCTCCGATTTCCTTTGACAAAAAAATTCCTCTTCATGACAATACAGTCACTTTAATGTCACTTACAGCCTTTATCATTAATTCATACCAAACTTCAAAAATACAAAATGACTGTCGGGAGGATTTATCATGGAAATTTTAAGGACCGAAAATCTCATCAAAACTTACACAATGGGCGACCAGAGCTTTAATGCTGTAGATGGCATCTCTTTCACCGTTCAACAGGGCGAATTTGTTGCTATCGTCGGCACAAGCGGCAGCGGCAAAAGTACTCTCATGCATATGCTCGGCGGTGTTGACAGACCTACCAGCGGAAAAATCTTTATTGACGGCAATGATATCTGCTCTCTTAACAATGATAAACTCGCTATTTTCCGCAGAAGACAAATCGGTATTGTTTATCAGTTCTATAACCTTATCCCCATTCTCACGGCAGAAGAAAATATTACTCTCCCCGCAGACCTCGACGGTCAAAAACCTGATCCTGAAAAACTCGATGACATTATGCAGACTCTCGGTATTGCCGACAAAAGAAAAAATCTTCCCAATGAAATGTCCGGCGGACAGCAGCAGAGAGTTTCCATTGCCCGTGCTTTAATCAATCATCCTGCTATCCTCCTTGCCGACGAACCTACCGGCAACCTTGACACCAAATCTACCGACGATATTGTCAGCCTCTTTAAAATGACCAACCAAAAATACAAACAAACCATTATCATGATTACTCACAACCTCGAAATCGCCAAAGAAGCGGACAGAATCATTCGTATTCAGGACGGTAAAATCATAGGGGAGGCTTAATTTATGAAAACAATGCACAAGCTCACCATTAAGAACCTCTTAATGAACAAAACACGTACCCTTGTTACTCTGATCGGTATTATTCTTTCAGCCGCCCTCATTACAACGGTTGCCTGTATGTTTGTTTCCGCTCAGGAAACACTGGTCAACTATGCCATCCAGCGTAACGGCAATTATACCGCAGGGTTCTTTGGAAATTTCTCTCAAGAAAATATTGATGAAATGGAACAAAACAGAAATATCCAAAGTCTTTACAAAACAATCAATGTCGGTGTTGCCAAAATTGACGATCCTAAATACGATACCATTCCCTATGTTATCGTTAAGGGTGTCAGTACCAATGCTTTTACCGACTGCTTCAACTGTACCCTCAGCGAAGGACGCTTTCCTCAGAATTCCGATGAAGTAGTGCTTTCCAAAAATTTTATCAAGGCTACCAACAAAACCTATCATGTCGGTGACAAGCTCCACCTGACACTCGGCCTCAGAACCATGACTGCTCCCGATGAAACAGGAGTGGAAAGAGTATATTCTTTATCTCATGATACCGAATATGATATACCTGATTATCAATTCAATCCAAAACTGGAACAAACCTATACCATTGTAGGTATTCTGGACAACCTTTCCCAAACAATCGACACCCCTCCTTATGGCGTATGCTATACCTATATCTACACCTGCTATGACCTTGACCATTCCAAATTGGTTCCCATGGAAGACCAGGACGGTGTTTATTATAACTCCACTCTCTGTGCACTGTTTACGCCTCAGGCGGAACAAAATTATCTCAAAGCTATCGCTGATATTGTCGGTACAGAAGATACAGGTGCCATAGACAGGTATCTGAACTATACCGGCGGATATGACCAATTATCCGAAACTCTCCAGAAAAAGAACATCGCCGGTTTTGGCCTCAACGAAACGATACTCCAGGCCAAATTTATCAAAATTTCCCTTGAAGAAGGCTTTACTATTGCCGTTGCCCTTGTTGTCATATTCGGCATTGTCATCCTGTCCAGCATCTTTATTATCAGAAACAGTTTTTATATTTCCATCAACGAAAAATCCAAACTCTACGGTATGCTCGCCTCCACCGGTGCTACACCTCGTCAGATCAGAAACAATGTCTTTTTTGAGGGCTTTGTCCTCGGAGTCATCGCCATACCGTTAGGTATCCTGTTCGGTATCTGTGTTTCTTTCGGACTTGTCAGTCTCTGCAATGCCGTTCTCGGGGGGTTACTGGGCGGTGTTGTCATTCAGTTTGCCGTATCCTGGCTGGCTGTTGCCATGGCACTCATTCTGTGTATCGGTACTATTTTCATGTCTGTTCTCTCTCCTGCCATTGAAACTGCCAGAATTGCTCCTATCGTTGCCATCAGGGGCAATCAGGATATCAAAATCTCCAAAAGAAAACGCAAAAAAGCTCAATCTTACAAAACGCCTAAACTTATTTCCAAACTCTTCGGTATCGGCGGAAGCATTGCCTGGAAAAATCTCCAGCGAAGCAAAAAGAAATATCGGGCGACTGTCATTTCCATTACTGCCAGCGTTGCCGTTTATCTTGCTGCTTCTTCCGTCATCAGCTGTCTGGTTACCTATATCGACTCCAGGCACCAGGATATGACCTACAATATCATTGTCAGCAATGACACCTCCTATCTCGATACCAAAGATGATGTAAAAAAATCTCTCGAAAAGTATCAGAGAATTTCCGAACTTGATGAAATAACGGAATCAATGTATTATACCTCATCAGGCTCCTATATGTCATCGGTTGATGCAAGTAAAATTGACGAACAGTTTTATTATGAATATTACAGTGAAGAAGAAGAAGCAGAAAATGGATTGTTCCATCCTTTTATCGCCATCATTGTCGTTGACAAAGGCACATTTGCCAAATTTGCCGATGTCACCGGACATACTGCCGATGAACTCAGCGGCAAAGGTATTTTCCTGAACAGCGTTTCCATTTCTGAACCTACCTATGACAGCGACGGCAATATTGCCGGATATCAACAGGTCCAAAAACCTGTTCTTAAAGACATTGAGGGCTACTCTGTCCGTTTCAGAAATTACAATGCCGTCAACTACGAAGAAGAGTCGGAATATCAGGATCCAAATTTCGATATAGAAAAATATGGAAAGGAATTTTCCATTCCGGTCGGTGCTGTACTGACATCCGAACATCAGAATTTCCTGAAACATTACAGCCAACTGTATCTGACTTCCCCTTCCCTGTTCGTTACTGCCGACTGGCTCTCCGAAAATATCGACCATCTTTATAACTGGTTCGCCGATACTTACTATCTGACTTCCTCCGATCCCGATAAAACACAGGATTCTCTGGAGGATATGGGCGTGATGCATACCAGTATTATTAATATCGCCAAAGAAGTAGCTATTGTCAACAGTCTCTCCTTCATCGTCCAGTTCTTCGTTTACAGCTTTATCGGCATGATCGCCCTTATCGGTCTCACCAACGTATTCAACACCATCAATACCAATATGAATCTCCGCAAAAAAGAGTTTGCCGCTCTGCGTTCCATTGGCATGACAAACTCCGAATTTGACAGAATGATCACTCTGGAAAGCTTTTTCTATACCTTCAAGGCTCTCCTGATCGGCGTTCCTCTCGGACTCCTTCTCGGATACGGTGCTTATCAATGGTTTATCTCCGCTTCTTCCGGTGCAACTTTTTACTACATATTCCCCCTCATACCACTGCTTTTAAGTATCGGTATCGTGGCTCTCCTTGTATGGATCATTATGGTTGTCTCTATCCGCAAGGTCCGCAATCAAAATATTATCGAAACCATCCGAAACGACAATATTTGATTCTTTTATTGACACCCCCTATTTATCCATATATAATAAATATAACCCGACTGTCAGTCCAACGCAGTCGGGTTATATTGCATACGGGAGATGTTATAAAAATATGGAAATCATGATTGTAGAGGATAATGTGTCCATTTCAAAGCCTCTGGCATATTCTCTCAAAGCCAACGGCTTTGAGACCCTTGTATGCGGTACTTTTGAGGAGGCTCTCAAAAATTCCGGAAAGGATTTTGATGTCATTATTATTGACATTACTCTCCCTGACGGCAACGGATTTGAACTGTATGAGCAGATTCAAAAATATAACCCCTCTCCTGTTATCTTCCTGACCGCTCTCGACGATGAAAACAATATTGTCAAAGGTCTGGAACTCGGTGCAGAAGACTATATCACCAAACCCTTTTCTACCCGTGAACTGATTGCCAGAATCAAAAGAATTACACGAAAAAAAGATGCTACTCAAAATGTCCTCTCTTCCGGAAATATTTCTATTGATTTAGATGCTAAAATCGTTTCCAAAAACGGTGTCCCTGTCGAAATTACCTCTCTTGAATACAGAATTCTCTCCATGCTCGCTGTCAACATGGGAATGACCGTTACCAGAGACACCATTTTACAGAAAATATGGGATATTTCCGGAAACTATGTTAATGACAATACTCTGACTGTCTATATCAAACGTATCCGTCAAAAACTTGATACCGACTGTATCAAGACCATCAAGGGAATCGGCTACAGAATGGAGAAATTATGAAACGTACAACATTCTTTACTGTCACTTTCATCTGCATTATGGTCATCTTCGCTGTACTGGGATCTGTCAGTGCCGGTATCTATATGAACTCCGTCCGTCAGAATGACAACGCTGCTATCCTGCACATCATCACCGCCATCCGCCAGAAATATCCTGCTGTTTCCGAAATAGACATTGTTAAAATTCTCAACGATAAAACGGACGATTCCGGTACGCAACAGATGCTGAAAAAATACGGTATCTCCGAAAATGACTGGATCTTCCCTAAAAACGAAACCGTACAGTTTGCTGCCGTTATCAATAATGTCCTGCTTTTCATGCTGGGCGGTGCTGTCATATTCGCTGTATTCCTCGTCTATGTCAAACGACAGAATCGGGATATTCTGCAAATTACCGGATATCTCTCAAAAATCAACAGCGGTCACTATGACCTCTGTCTTGCGGAAAATGCCGAAGGAGAAATGTCTATCCTTAAAAACGAAGTCTACAAAACTACTGTCAATCTGCGTGAACAGTATCAGAATTCTTTACACGACAAAATCTCTCTTAAAGACTCTATCTCTGATATCTCACATCAGCTCAAAACCCCTCTTACCTCTCTCATGCTCATGCTCGACACCATCATTGATACCCCCGATATGCCTGACAATATGAAACGGGAATTTCTCTGCGATATGAAAAACTCTACCGAACATATCAGCTTTTTGATACAATCCCTACTCAAACTATCAAAACTCGATGCCAATTCTGTTGACTTTCTTAAAAAAACGGAAAATATGCAGGATTTGCTGAACGACTGCATCAAAAAAACAGAACTCCTTGCTGAAATCCGTGAAGTTAACGTATCCGTCCGCTGCAAAAACAATCACTCTCTCTTCTGCGACAAAAAATGGCTCACCGAGGCTTTGACCAATATCATTAAAAACTGTATTGAACATACTCCTTCCGGAGGCTCTGTGACTCTCTCAGCCGATGAAGGAAAATTTTATACGAAAATCACTGTCTCTGATACCGGATGCGGCATTTCCCGGGAAGAACTTCCCCATATCTTTGAACGCTTCTACAAAACCAAAAACTCTTCCGCTAACAGTATCGGTATCGGCCTCTCTCTTGCCAAATCCATTATCGAGAAACATGACGGTTATATCATGGTCGATTCCCAACTCGGTGTCGGTACTGTCTTTACCATCAAGTTCCTGAAAAATCTTCCCTGAACGGCTCCTTTCTTTTCGTATTTTCAGTACAAAAAATTCATCCTTTTCCCTCTTTTTTCCAAAGAATTTTGACAATCTTTTTTTAATCCCCATGCTTTCACAAAATCTTCATTGAATTTAACTCCTTTTCATTGTATACTTAAAATAAAAATGCAAAGAAGTGATGACTTGATGCACTCTCTCAGGAAAATTCCTCTGTTTTTGAAAAAAACTCTCGACAGCCCTCCCGCATTCCGTTTTACTCTGCTTATCTTCCTCTTCTTCGGTATGGAGCTTTTCGCTGCTCCCGCTATGCTGATCTTCGTCCTATGGTCTGCCTATCTCTTTATTCTGACTATGCTTAAAAGCGGCGGTATCAAACGCCTTCGCTATAGAAAAGTTCTTTACTTATTCCTGACCGGTGCGGTTGTTACTGTCTTATTTCACGCTGAAAGAAATCTTCTGCAAAATCTATTTATCATTTACATGATTGCTGTCTATTTCTTTCAGCTTTACGGTATCTTCTCTGAAAAAAGCAATCTTCGCTGTCGCAAAGAGCTCAAACGTATCCTCTCTTTTATCGTAATCGCCACAAGTATTCTAATGATTCTCGGCTTTATCGGACTCGCCGTCTTTCCTCACGGAATCAGTTGGAATGACATCCATTTGATTTTGTTTGAAAGTCGTTTTGTCGGACTGCTCTTCAATGCCAATGTTGCCGGTTTCTATGCCGCTATGGCTGTCATCGCCTGCCATCTCCTTTGGAGACTCATCAGGGCTGAAAAAAAACTCTCCCTCAGACGCAAATGCTTCTATATCGCCTGTATGCTGATTAACATTACCGCTCTGTTTTTGTCGGATTCCAATGCTTCTCTCCTGTTCCTCGTGGTATACGGTACTTTTGTGATGTTCTACATTATGTTCAGGGATTTTGGCAAAAAAAGAATGCATGGTTTTATTCTCCGCATCGCTGCTACTGCCTTGTCATGCGTTGTTCTCTTTGCTTCCCTCATATTCTTCCGTGTCATTACACAAAGTCAGGTCTCTCTTGCCATTACTTCCGGTCATTCCGATTCTCAGCTCTCTACAGGCGTTATCTCCGAAAACGGTGTCGTCGGCATTACCGATGACGAGGACAGGCAAAATGTCTTTGGTCATCAGAATACCAATATCGACAGCGGCCGTTTTAAAATCTGGACACAATCTCTTGAACTCTTTGAAAAATTTCCTCTGCTCGGTATCGGCAAAGCCAATATCCCGGATTATGCCGATCAATATATCGGTGGGCTCCGTTACAAAGACTTCCACAACGGACTCATTACCATTCTTATCAGCTTCGGACTGGTCGGTTTTAATCTGTTCATTGTTTTTATCATCACTATCGCTCGGGACTTGCTCCGAACTATTTTCCGCTACAGAAAAAAATGCCGTATTGACGGCAGTGTCCCTGTATTAATTACCGCTTTCGCTGTTGCTTATTTTCTATACTCTATGTTTGAAGTCGCACTTCTTGTCGATATCTCCTACAGAGTCTATATTTTCTGGCTCCTGCTGGGCTTCGGCATGAGCTACTCCGCCAAATATCAGCGTCTGATCCATGATCCCGATCAGACTGTTACCGATCTTCCTTCCGCTGTCGAAAATATCCGCAAAAAACACCGTCTCAGACGTATGCTCGGAAAAGCAAAGGCTATTGTCAAACATTAAAAAATAGGGTATAATATCTCCGTAAAATCTTTTTGCGGAGGTATTTTTTATGAAAGACGGATTCTTGCGTGTCGCATCGGCTACCCCTCATATCAAAGTTGCCGACTGTTCCGGCAATGCTCAAAAAATCATTGCCATGGCGAAAGAGGCTGCTCTGAACGGTGTTTCTCTTGTCGTATTCCCCGAACTTTGCATTACCGGCTATACCTGCGGAGATCTATTCTTGCAGAGGGCTTTACTGAACTCCGCTGAAGAAAATCTCCATACCATTATCAAAGAAACTGCCGAACTTGATTGTGTCATATTGGTGGGCTTGCCTGTCAGGGCAAATTCAGGCTTGTATAACTGTGCGGCAGTGATTTGCCACGGTTATTTACTGGGATTGGTGCCGAAAAAATATATCCCGAACTATTCCGAATTCTACGAGTTAAGACATTTTACATCTGCAAAAGATGAACTTACATCAATAGATTTTCTCGGAAAACAAACTTATTTCGGTAAAGATGTTATCTTTCAGTGTCTTGATATGCCTGAATTCAAACTCGGCATTGAGATATGCGAGGATTTATGGACGGCTGAACCGCCGTCGGGCAAATTAGCTTTGAACGGTGCAACAATGATAGCAAATCTTTCGGCAAGTGATGAAGTGATCGGAAAAGCTGACTACAGAAGAATGTTGGTCAAATCTCAGTCTGCAAGACTCCTTTCCGCCTATGTCTACACAAGTGCAGGTTCGGGCGAAAGTACACAGGATCTGGTTTTCTCCGGTCATAATTTAATATGCGAAAACGGCAGTATCTTAGCCGAATCCAAACGCTTTACAACCGGCATTGTCTATGCCGATGTCGACCTGCAAAAAATGGAGTATGAACGGGCAAGAACCAATACATTTGTCGGAAACAATGAATTTTTTACCGTTCCATTCAAACTGCCTGTTAAAGCTTTGGATTTGAACCGATATTTCAGCAAAACTCCCTTTGTACCAACCGACAAAAACCATCTTGACGAACGCTGTGAGGAAATCCTCACCATTCAGGCAACCGGACTTGCCACCAGAATACAACATACAAATGCAAAATCCGTTGTCATAGGCTTGTCGGGTGGACTTGATTCCACACTTGCTTTAATAGTTGCCGTTCATGCTATGGATATGCTCAAACGGGACAGAAAAGATATTATTGCTGTCACTATGCCCTGTTTCGGTACTACCAAACGTACCAAAAGCAATGCCGAAATCCTCGCTGAAACTTACGGGATCTCTTTTAAAGATATTGACATCTCTAAAGCGGTTATTCAGCATTTTCAGGACATTGGGCAAAGTATGGATGACTTAGACGTTACCTTTGAAAACGGTCAGGCAAGAGAACGCACCCAAGTTTTAATGGACATTGCCAACAAAACAGGCGGTTTTGTCATCGGTACAGGCGATTTATCCGAACTTGCTCTCGGCTGGGCTACCTACAACGGCGACCATATGTCTATGTATGCGGTCAATGCCTCTATCCCCAAAACTCTTGTCCGCCATCTCACCGCCTTTGAAGCAGACCACTCACAGGGACAGCTCCGTGATGCCTTGCTTGATATTCTCGATACCCCTGTCAGTCCGGAACTGCTCCCTCCCAAAAATGGCGAAATCTCTCAAAAAACAGAGGATTTGGTCGGTCCTTACGAACTCCACGATTTCTTCCTTTATTATCTCGTCAGACTCGGCTTCACTCCTCAGAAAATATTCCGTCTTGCCCATATTGCCTTTGACGGTTCCTATGATGACGACACTATCCGAAAATGGCTCCGAATCTTTTTGAGACGTTTCTTCTCTCAGCAGTTCAAACGCTCCTGTCTGCCTGACGGTCCCAAAGTCGGTACTGTTACCCTCTCCCCTCGCGGCGACTGGAGAATGCCCAGCGATGCTGTCAACTTTGAATTTATCATTTAATACATTTTGTATAATATACCAATTGCAAAACAGTATGTGTTTCTTTGAAATGCATACTGTTTTTTTGTATAAAAAAAACTCTTTTATTTATATAAATTGCCCTTTTTTAAATATTTTTCTCGGATTCGACCTCCAAAAGTCCAATTTTCTCTTTTTTGGGCGTATGGGTGAAAGGAGGTCTTTTCAATGAACAAAAAAAATCTGACCGCTAAAGAAAAACTATTCTCCGCTCTTTATCTCAGTCTTGGCAATCCTCTCGACGCTGCCGCTGCTGCCGGTTATGAACATCCTTACAAAAATGGTCTCCTGCTACTCCAGCGTGATGATATTCAGGACTATATCGAATCCCTTGACCGCAAAAATAACCGTACTCTTGCTCTCAGGGTTCGCTCGGGCTATGAAAGACTCGCTTTCGGAAACGTTTCTGATGCTGTCAGACTTCTTTTCTCTGCCGATCCTCTCAGCGAAAACCTGCATCAATCGGATTTCTTTAATATCGCCGAAATCAAGCGTCTGAAAGACGGAGCTATGGAAATCAAATTCTTTGACCGCATTAAAGCTCTTGAAAAACTTCAGTTCTCTGTTTCGGAACAGCAACACTCTGCTTCGGATTTCTACAACGCTCTTGTCGGCAGTATCAAGTCTCCCGATGACGGAGGTGATAACGATTCCTTTTAAGTCCTTCTCCCCTAAACAGCTTGATTTGCTTACCTGGTGGACTCCTTCTCGCTCTTCCTCCCGTTTTGACGGCATTATCTGTGACGGTGCCGTCAGAAGCGGCAAATCTCTCTGTATGAGCATCTCTTTCATTTCATGGGCTATGTTCTCCTTTCAAAACGGCTCTTTCGCTATCTGCGGAAAAACCATCAAATCTGTGAAACGAAATGTCGCTGCTCCTCTGCTCCCTATTCTCCGTGGCATTGGCTTTGAGGTCTCCGAAAAACTCTCTTCCAATCTCTTTCATGTCTCCCTGCACGGAAAATCCAACACTTTTTATCTCTTCGGAGGACGTGACGAAAGCTCCGCTTCCCTTATTCAAGGCATGACACTATGCGGTGTCCTCTTTGATGAAGCTGCCTTGATGCCCCGTTCTTTCGTGGAACAGGCTCTCGCTCGCTGCTCTGTTGAAAATTCTAAACTCTGGTTCAACTGCAACCCTGAATACCCTCAGCACTGGTTCTGTAGAGAATGGGTCAAAAAAACAAAACAAAAAAATATTTACTATCTCCATTTTACCATGGACGATAATCCCTCTCTCTCTCCTAAAATCCGAAAACGATATGAAAATCTCTATTCCGGCAGCTTCTATGACCGTTTTGTCCTTGGTAAATGGGTCGCTTCCGAAGGTCTTGTCTATCCTTTTATGTCGGATGACAATATGCTTTATGAGCTTCCGGATGTGCCTTTTCAGGATTTCGCTGTCTCCTGCGATTACGGTACTGTTAACCCTGCTTCTTTCGGACTATGGGCACTGTATCAAAATTCCTGGTACAGAATCGCTGAATATTACTACTCTTCCAAAAGAGAGGGCTTCTCTCGGACGGATGAGGAACATTATCAGGCTCTTTGCAGGCTCATCGGTGACAGACCTGTCTCTCAGATTGTCGTTGACCCCTCTGCTGCCAGCTTTATCGAAGTCATCCGACGGCATGACCGCTTTCCTGTTATTCCCGCTAAAAACAATGTCCTTGACGGTATCCGTCAGACAAGCTCCGCTCTCAAAAACGGCAGCATTAAAATCTGCCGCTCCTGTACCGACTCTATTCATGAATTTGGTCTTTATCGCTGGGACAACAGCGGCAAAGACTCCCCTGTGAAAGAAAACGACCATGCTATGGACGACATCCGGTACTTCGTTACTACCGTTCTCAATCATCATCCTGACGATTTTTTCGTCCTTGCTTCTGACAGATAACTTTTTGGAGGTGATCTTCTGCGTCTTTTTAAAAAAAATAACTCCCGTCTTTCCGTACAAACTGCTGTTTCCAATGCCTATGACAGCCATTCTTCTCTGCTCGCCAACAGTTCCGGCTCTCTTTTGGAACGTCAGCTTTTCAAGTCTCTCAAGGACAATATCCCTGTGATTGATGCCGCTGTTTCTAAAATCATCCGTCTGATCGGTACCTTCACCGTTAAAACAGGCTGCGTCTCCCTTGATGACGAGCTCAATGCTTTTTTACAAAATCTCCGTGTCAACACCTGTCAGACCGGAATTATGAGCTTTCTCTCCTGCTATCTGGAACAACTTTTAATATACGGTACCGCTGTCGGTGAAATTGTCCCTGACAGTTCCTGCAAAAACATTGCCGCCCTTTATAATGCCTCTCTGGATGATATTTCCCTCTCCTATGACGGAAATCCTTTCTGCCTTACAATATGCTCCCTCGGTCAAAACGGTGAAAAAATCCCTGTCCCGTATCCCGATCTCATCCTTTGCAGTGCCATTATGACCGAACCCGGACAAATTTACGGTACTTCTCTCCTTAAAGGACTTCCCTTTATCGGTGACACGCTCCTCAAAATTTTCCGTGCCATCGGTACCAACTGGGACAGAGTAGGCAATGTCCGTTTTGCCGTCTCCTACAAACCTTCCGACAATGAACGGAACTTCTCAAAGGAACGGGCTCAGCTTATCGCTTCCGAATGGAGCAAGGCTATGAAAAGCCCCGAACCCAAAGACTTCGTTTCTGTTGGTGATGTCAGCATTAAAGTCATTGGTGCTGACAATCAAATTCCTGACAGCAATATCCCTGTCCGTCAGCTCCTCGAACAGATCGTGGCAAAACTCTCTATCCCTCCTTTCCTCCTCGGTCTTTCCTGGTCCTCTACCGAAAGAATGTCTTCTCAGCAGGCAGATATTCTTACCAGTGAACTTGAATATTACCGCTGTATCCTCAATACCGTCATCCGTAAAATCTGCTCCGTCTATTTCAGACTTCATGCCGTTCATGCGGATATGGATATCCTCTGGAACAACATTAACTTACAGGATGAAGTCGAACTCGCTAAAGCAAGACTTCTCAACGCTCAGGCCCAAAAGCTTGAAAATGATCTCTATGGAAAGGATTGATTCTCACGTCTCTTAACAACGATCTCCGTCCCGGTGAACTTGATCTCATTAACAAACTCACCAGACACCCTCTCTCTGAAAATGATGTTTATGTCTTTTCCGTCGTCCTCTGCGACAATGACATTGACAGGGATTTTGAACGCTTTTCCGATAATGCCCTTGATACCCTTGCCAAGCTTTTTGACGGTGTGACGGGCATTACCGACCACAATCCCCAATCCCGCAACCAGACTGCACGTATTTTCTCCTGCTCTACGGAATTTGTTCCGGACAGGCTTACTTCTGACGACAAGCCTTACAAACGTCTGACGGCAAGGGCTTATATTCCCAAATCCGATGCTTCCAATGACTTTATCCTCTCACTTGACAGCGGCATTACAAAAGAAGTCAGTGTCGGCTGCTCTGTCAAAAAACATATCTGCTCTATCTGCGGAAAGGATATTTCTCATTGCTCTCACACCAAAGGCAAATATTACAGTCATCAGCTTTGCTTTGCTGTTCTCGACGAACCTACCGATGCCTATGAATGGTCTTTCGTTGCCGTTCCTGCTCAGCGTGCCGCAGGCGTTATCAAAAACTTTAACCCGAAAGGAAATTACTCTATGAACGTTGAAAAAAAACTCCTCACCGGTGAGGAACAAACTTTTTCTGCCGATGAGGTCAGGGAGCTTTCCGATCTCTTCCGCTCCCTCAAACAAAAAGCTGCTGACGGTGAACTTTACCGCAGCCATCTCCTGAAAGAGCTTCATGCTTTTTCCGCTCTGTCTTTGCCGGAACTTGACTCTGCCATTTGGGAACAGATGACAAAATCACTCTCTATCCCTCAATTAAATAAACTCATCTCTGCCCTTGAAGCAAAATCGGCTGACGTCTTTCCCATTAAACCGCAGCTCTCTAAAACCAATTCTGCTGCACATTCCGGCAATACCATCTATCAAAATATCTAAGGAGGACTTTTTCTATGAATGTTTCTTTTGACGGCTATCTTGCCGATTCCCTTACCTTTGAAGCTGCCGACGACGTTGCTGTCGGACTCCCTGTTGCAGTGTCCGACAACGGCAAAGTTGCCAAGGCTGCCGACGTTTTCTGCGGTGTCTGTACGGCTCTCAAAAACGGCTTCGCTGCTGTACAGCTTCACGGATATGTCAGACTCCCTTACACCGGCTCTATGACTGTCGGTTACAAACTCCTTGTCGCTGACAACGGCAATATCAAAGTCGATGCCGACAACGGCAGAGAATATCTTGTTATTGATGTCGATGCCGATAATCACACTGTCGGCATCATTCTGTAAAAGAAACGGAGGATTTTTATTATGGCTTTTTTTGATTCTATTACTCTCGAAAAGGGAATGTATGCCAACGGCAAATCCCTTACCGATATTCTGGAGGAAATCGATCCCTCTCAGAACTATAAAAATACCGATATGGAAGGTCTGGATGCTTTTCAGCGTCAGCTCAAACGCTATGACATCAAAGTCGGCGGCTCTCATTCCGATCAGGTACAGAAATTCTTTGAAACTTCCAATTCCGCTGCACTCTTTCCCGAATATGTCGCTCGTGCCGTCAGACAGGGTATGAACAGTGCCGATTCTCTTTCCGATATTGTCGCTGCCAGAACAGTCATTAACGGTCTCGATTACCGTTCTATCACTGCTTCTCCGCTGGATGTTCAAAACTCCGTTACTGCCGAAGGCACTTTCCTGCCTCAGACTGACATCCGAACCAATCCCAATCTTGTCAGCCTCAAAAAAAGAGGCAGAATTTTGACGGCTTCCTACGAGTCCGTTAAATACCAGCGTCTTGACATCTTTACCGTAACACTCCGACAAATTGGTGCATATATAGCAAGAGAACAGCTTAATGATGCCATTGATGTGATTCTCAACGGTGACGGCGGAAACAATCCCGCTGAAACTGTCACCGAAAGCAATTCCCTTTCTTACAGCTCCCTGCTCAAGCTCTGGGCCTCTCTTCAGCCCTATCAGCTTAACACTCTCATCGCTCCTACCGCTCTCATTCAGCAGCTTCTCGCTCTCTCCGAATTCCGTGATTCCGGGGCAGGACTTGATTTCCACGGCTCCGGAAAAATGGTAACTCCTCTCGGTGCAAAACTCATTCATGCTCCCTCTCTCCCAAGCAACAAAATTATCGGTCTTGATAAAAACTGTGCTTTGGAAATGATCCAATCCGGCAACGTGCTGGTTGACTTCGACAAACTCATCGACAGGCAGCTTGACAAAGCTTCGATCAGTTGTACTGCCGGTTTCTCCAAAATCTTCACGGATTCTTCCAAGATCCTTTCACTGTAACGGGAGGGCTGACGGTTGAATATTGAAAATATTATTTCCGTTTTCTGCCGTCTTTCGGATGCCGATGAGGAAACCTCTGTCAAATTCCGCTTTCTGTGTGAGTCCGCCATGAAGTATGTCTCCTCTCACATCAGACCGGATGCGGATGTATGCGGCAGCAACAGCAAATTGGAATTTGCTGCTGCTGCACTTGCATATTACAGGTTTGTTCTCTGGTTCTCCTCCGAAAACAGGCAGGATATTACCATTGGTGAAATCTCTGTCAGGTCTTCCTCCCAAAAGATCGACTATGCCCTTAAAATCTGTGAACAGGCTTTTGGGGATATTGCCGATATTTTTGACAACGGCTATTTTATATTTGAAGGGATATGATTGGTATGAACCCGATTCAAAAATTCATTCAACACAACGGTATCCCTGTCTCTGTCCGCCATTCCGACGAACTCAAACATGGCACCGCTGTCATATATCCCGTTCGCTATCAACAGAAAAGCTCCGGCAATATGACTTTCTCCGAACAGGGGTATGACGACAATGGCAAATTTATGTTTTTTGCCGAACCGTCTCTTCTGGACGGGGCAACATACGGTGACATTATTTCCGATAACGGCCATCAATATATGCTCCTCTGGAAAAATCGTTATTCCTGCCAATCTATCAGCTATGTCCAAGCCGGTCTGCAAATCATCTCGGATGGAGGCGATACTCATTGATCACCAATTTTACCGAACAACTCTACCATCGGGCTTGTAACGACAGTTTTTTTCAGGATTTCAAACTCATACGCTCCTATGATTTTCAGCCTCTTGATACCCCTGTACAAAAAAACGTTATCTCCTTCGGTTCCGAAAAAAATGAAAGAATTCATTTTTTATTGGGTTACGATACGTTTCAGTCCGGTGACGAAAAAGTGATTGTCACTGTCCTCACTAATCAAAAACAGGGCGGTGCCTTCTGTGAACAGTGTGCCTGTGATGTCTGCATGAAGCTGCTTGAGCTTGATTTTGACAAATCTGTCATTTCTGTGGCAGTAGACAGGTGCGTTTTTGATCCCCATGCCTTTGCTTACAAAATTAAAATTGCTTTCGGCTTACGGGAATCCGCCGCTGCCGGAGAGGAGGTCTGACTCTTTGGAAGAAATCAAAAGTATCTGCGGAAGGGATGTCTGTATCTCTATCAACGGCAAACCGCTCTTACAGGCTGAAACTGCCGAAGTTCGGCAAATCTCCCATATCCGCAAAATTCGCTCCTGCTTTTGCAGCAGCGATCTCGCCCACCTCAAAGTCAGGGAAGAATACAAAGCGGTCTTTGTCAATATGCGGTTCTTGCAGCCTTTTCCAAACTGCAATTTTCACGACCTTGACAATTTTACCGTTGTCCTGACCTTTGACAATCAAAAAATTACCCTTTTTCATTGTTTGTGGAATGACTTTGCTCTCACCGCCGACAGTGAAAAATTCCGTGAACATATTACTCTCACGGCTCTTGACATGGAGGTGACATCTATCCTTGAAGGAAATTAAAAATACTTCCGAACTTATTAAAACTGCCAGTCCCTATGGCGACGAAACGGCTCTTCTTGCTCGGATCTCCGACAGGCTGGAGGAAGATATTCTCCGCTATGATAAGTTCATCTCTGCCGAGGAGGAATTCAATGAATACTAATGGTCATATGAGCTACAAAAATTTTATTTTTCCCGTAAATCCCTCTGTGATACGCATTGTTCACTCCCGAACCGTTTCACAGCAGAAAATTCCTTTTGCTCAGAGCAAAGTCTCCGATCTTGGTGAAAAAGCCCGTATCATCTCCGGTGAGGGTGAATTTTTCGGTCCCGGCTGTCTGGATACCTTTACACGGCTGCAAATCGTCTTTCACTCTCAGGGAGGCGGTATGCTGTATCTGCCTTCTCAAAAACCTGTTTTTGCCCTCTTTGAATCCCTTGAACTCATCGGTGAAGATGTCGGAAATATCATCAAATACTCGTTCCGCTTTGTCGAAAGCTTTGACAAACAGACAGATGAACTTGTCACACGCTGTATTGCTGACGGAAACCATTCTTTATGGGATTATTCCTATTTATACGGTATAGATATTGAAACACTGGTCAGAATAAATAAAGATATCTATCGTCCTGATATGCTCATTTCTCATGGAAAGAAGGTGTTTCTTGCTTGAAATATCTGCTTACCTCTGTTGACGGAAAACAATCCTCTTTTCAAAAACCTGTAAAAATCAGTTTTGTTTCCTCACACGACGCTCCTGCCGACAGTCTGACGGTTGTCTTTGCTGTCAGCGGTTCCTTTCCCGTTCTCCTTTCCGTTGAGGTACTCTCCGAAACCAATGAGCGTATTTTCTTCGGCTATGTTGACTCTCAGTCCGACCGGAAAACAAACAAAGGTATTTTGCTCACTGTTTCCGCCAGAAGCCTGGCAGGACTGCTCCTGGACAATGAAGCTCTCCCTCAGACTTACAGCATCGTTTCCATGTCTATCCTGATGGACAGGCATTTTAAACCTTTAGGATTTCATTTTTCGGGTACCTCCCCCACTTTCTACGATGAAATGGTTATCTCCAAAGGTATGAGTCAATGGGCTGTCCTCTCCGCTTTCTGTCAAAGGTTTCTTGGTGTCTCTCCCCGAATCGACTGCTACGGCAATATTGACATTTCGGGAAAAGAAATTGACGAGACACTCTGTCTCTCCTCTGCACACTGTCTTTCTTTGAAACATACTCTCAAAAGACATTCTCTGATTTCCGATATCATGGTACGGCCTGCCTCCTGTGAAGGCTATGTTATGCCGTTTCATGATGAACTCGCTCAAAAATGTCTTGTCAAAAAAACAAGATACCTCAATGTGCCCGACCATCCCTCTCTGTCCCCTCTGTCTGCCGAAAAAATAATGCATGATGCCGATAATCGGTATGAACAAATCATAATAGAATTTCCTGAGTGTATTCTCTGCACTGTCGGCTCACGGCTCTCTCTTGACTCCGACAGCAAACACTATATCATCAAAGAAATTCACTATTCTCTCGACAACAGCGGAGAAAAAACTACTATTTATGCTGAGGTGAAATATACTTGAAAATCGCTAAAAATATGATTCATGTTCATGCCGGTTCTCTGCCCTGCACAACCGGAAAAGTTCTTGCCAGCGCTGACAGACGTATTGCTGCCGCCTCTTCCAACGGTACACAGCAATTTGCTATTATTACCCCCAAAGGACTGGACTATGTGCCGCAGATGGATGACGATTCCATTGTCATTCCTACAGAAAAAGGAAAAATGTGCTTGGGTATCCGCAGAGTTGAAAATCTTTATAACATTCTTCCGGGGGAAATGGCTCTCTATTCCCTTAACGATGCCTGTAGTATCATTCTCAAGAATGACGGCAGAATTCTTGTCAGCGGTCGGCTGATTATCAACGGACACGAATATACCGGCGGGGAGGAATCTTCATGAGTGCCTATACGGATATTTCCCAAATGAACGCTGTTCAGCAAAAATTATATATGCTCCTTGCCGGCAGAAAAGGCAGTTTTCTCTACGACAGGGAATTGGGCAGTCATATTTTTCAGGTCAGTCCAACGGATGACAACTGTATTCCTGCCATTGAAGCCAACGCCCGTCTGGCTCTGGAAATGATTCCTCATGCCGAAGTGGTCGGTGTCAGCATTGAAAATCAGACCGTTTCCGTCAGCGTCGAACTTGACGGTCAAATCTATGAAACACAAATTCAGCTTTGAAAAGGAGAATTTATGGAATATACATATAATCAAATCTTAGACAGAATGAATACCAGATTTGAAGAGCTTGCCGGCTATCAGCCCGACAGAGTCAGCGATGCTTCTGTCAAATTAAAGCTCCTTGCAGGAGAATTATACTCTCTCTGTTCCGAAATCGACTGGATCAAACAGCAGATGTTTCCCAATACTGCCACCGGTGAACAGCTTGATCTTCATGCCGCCCAGCGTGGACTTTCCCGTATTCCGGGAAACAAGGCTTCCGGATATCTTGTTTTCAGGCTCGATATGCCGAGTGACCATGATACGATAATTCCGCAGGGTACTGTCTGTTCCAATGCAGACGGCTCTCTGCATTATGTCACCGTCAATGATGAAGTCATCCCCAGAAACAATATTTACAAACTTGTGGAATGTGAAGCGGAACATTCCGGTGAACAATACAATGTTGCTTCTGATGAAGTCAAAGTAATTATTACATACTTTTCTGTCGGCATGGAAATTAACAACGCCAGTTCTTTTATTGGCGGTACCAATGACGAAACAGATGAACATCTGCGGAACAGAATTGCTGAAAGTTATCAAAATACGCCCAACGGTGCCAACAAGGAATATTATATCAACCTTGCCAAATCTGTAGACGGTATACAGTCTGCTGCTGTTACAGGTTCTATGACGACGGGGGGAATTATCGTTTGTGTCGGCGGACAGGGGACTGTTCCCGATGATGAGGCTTATCAGAATGTTCGAGACCTTCTCAATGTCAGCCGTCCCTTTGGTGTCAGTCTGTCTGTGACAAGACCGGAACTTGTTTCCGTGGACATTACGCTCTCTGTTACCATCAAAAGCGGCTACTATGCCAATGAAGTTATTGCCAATGTCAGACGGGGTATCACTGCTTTCTTTCATGCCCTTTCTGTCGGTGAAAGTGTCAGACTGGCGGCTCTCGGCAAAGCCATTTTTGAATGTGACGGTGTTGATAACTATACATTCTCAAATATGAGTGATGTCACCATTACCAACAGTCAGCTTGCCAAACCCGGCACGGTTAGCGTCACTTCTCCCAATGAATAACGGGAGGTGATTATCATTGACAGCATTTCAATCCATGCAGGAAAAGCTTTCCGCAACCGGTCTTTATGATATTTCCCCCGATACGCTTGTCTATGCCGAACTGATGGCATATGCAGAAGGACTGGACTTGTTTTTTAACGAACTTGACGAACTCGTCAGAGAATGTTTTATTGCCACGGCTGAAAGCTATGGTTTAACTATGCGTGAAAGTATGCTCAAACGCTACAATCTCGACAGAAGTCTTTCCGGCAGACGCAGTGCCATTATCAGTGCTCTTTCCGTTTCACAGTCTGACTATACATACGCAGGAATGGAGAAAATACGTGACAGTTTTCATCTTCACGGTGATTTTCATGCCTCTGTTTCTCCCCTGAAAGTCACCTTTGAATGTACGGATACTCTCACTGCCGGTCAGCAGCAGATTCTTTCCGAACAAATGGAAAAATTCATGCCTTGCTGGCTTCCCTTTGCATTTCATACACAAGCTTAAAAAATCGGCTGCCGCAAAATTTTTCTTTGCGACAGCCGATTGCTGTTATCCTATACTCTTACAAAACCGTTTTATCTCATTCTATTATTGAAGCCGCCCATCATACCGCCTCTGCCGCCGCCCATCATGGACTGTGGAATGGAATTGACCTGTGTGCCGTTGATGATAATCGTACCGCCATTGTACTGAGCCGTGCCGTCATAGTCGAATGAGGACATCTGAGCCGTTATATCAATCGTGCCGCCGTTGACAATAATATTGCCGTTGGCATCTATCGCATCTGTGTCTCCCTGTCCCATGACAACCGTCAGGTAACCGCCATTGATCTCAATCGTCGGAATCGAATAAGCGGTACTCTTTCTGGCAGCGTTAATGCCGTCATCGGACGCGGTAATATTGATCGTGCCGTCATTGATCTGAATATAAGTGGCTTCGATTCCTTCAGCGGATTTCAGAGTAAATGTACCGCCGTCAATCTGTACGGCACTCGTGCCCTGAATACTGTCACTGGATGCTGTGATATTAAACGTACCGTCTGAAATATAAATCCAGCCGGATGTACTGTCGTCATCATTTTCACTGTGGAAAGCGTCTTTGGAAGAGGTGATATTGAATACACCGCCGCATACTGCAATAGAATCGTTGGCTTCAATACTGTCTTTCACGCTTGTAATATTGTAGGTGCCGCCTGTAAATTTGATATCATCTTTGCCGGAGATGCCGTTATTAGCAGAAGTAATTGTGAGTGTGCCGAGTCCGTTGAATACTAAATCATCTTTGGAGAAGATAACCGCATCTGTATTGGTGTCACCGTCGGAAGCAAATGTGCCTGTGACGGACAAGGTATTCGTTGTATTCTCTGCGGTTGTGATAAAGCATTTATCCGCTGATACCACATAGACGGCAGGGAAATTGTCATTGGTAATATTCACACCGTTCAGGACAAGCTGAACTTTGCTTTCCTCGTCGGTCTCTACTTTGATGGTGCAGTTGCTTGCCGTGCCGCTGATGATATAAGTGCCTGCCTCTGTGATACTGATAGTCTGACCGTCACTGACCTGAATTGACTGTGCATCGGAAAGATCAGGTGTCTGGAGCAAATCACGGTTGCTGAACAGATCGGCCGTATCAATGATACCGCTTGCATTGCCTGCAAAAGATGTTGTCACGTTCTGTGCAGCGGATGATACCTGTGAGGATTCTGTCTTTTCAGCGGAACTTTCTGTTTCGGAAGTCTCTTGCTGACTTGGCTGTGCATTCTGTACAGAGTTTTCCTGCTGAGGAGCGGAAGGCTGAGTTGTTTCTGTTCTTGCGGGAGTTTTGCGTGAGGACTCTTTTACAGTGGACTGCTCGGAACTTTCCTCCTGTGAGGACTGTTCAGACGATTGCCGAGAAATTTCCTGCGGAACATTCTCCTGTGTGTCTGACAGTTCTGCGGAAGTTTCCGTTTCTGTGTTTTCGAGTGCCGTCTGAGCAACAGATACACTGCTGTTTGCAGAGGTTTGTTCTGCCGTATTGCCGCAGCCTGCTGCGGATATCAATAATACTGCCAATGCGATGATAGCAATTCTTCTTTTTTTCATAGTGATAACCTCCTTAGCGGTCGTGGGGTTGTTGATTTGTTTTTGTTTGATTGTATTATATCAATTACCCGAAGAGAATACCATAGATAAATTGAAACGATTTTTGAAAGAGTTTTTGAATGAAATATTGAAAAACTTCAAGTTTTTATGGAAGCAAAAAAGCTGCTGCAAGAAAATTGCAGCAGCTCTTTTTGATAAAAATTATTCGTCCGCCAAGCACTTATCGCCTGTTTCCAGAGCAGCAATGCCTGTTCTTGCCAGCTCCAGAATACCGTATACCGACAGTTCCCGCACTAAAATATCCAACTGACTTGGTGTGCCTGAGGCACGAAATGTCAGGGAATTTTCTCCGATATTCACAAGTGACGCATGATAAGCTGATGTTACGTCAATAATATCATTCCGGCTGGCATGGTCTGTACGGACTTTCACCAGCATAAGTTCTGATGCTACCGATGCCGTTTCAGGCAATACCTCGGCTTTTTTGACATCCACGATTTTCATCATCTGATTGATGAACTGCTCCACCTGACTGTCATCATTGATACGGATCGTCATTCTGGAATAGCCCTCAATACCTGCCGGACTGACGGTCAGGCTGTCTATGTTAAAGCCTCGTCTTGTAATAAGGCTTGTCACTCTCAGAAGCACACCGGGGTGATTGTGTACCAAAAGTCCTATAATATGTTTGCTTTCCATGTATCTCACTCCATTTCTGTAATCATTTCGTCAACGGTTTTTCCGGGCGGAATCATTGGAAGAACATTCTCGTCAGGAGAAATCTTACAGTCTATCACAACAGGTTCCGTACCTTCAAATGCCTTTGCCAGCACTTCGGAGACTTCATCATCATTGTGAATGACCATTCCTTTGATGCCGAATGCTTCGGCAACTGCGGCAAAATCGGTTTTTCTGTGGGGATCCGTCTGAGAAAATCTTCTGCCGTAGAACAGTTTCTGCCACTGTCTTACCATGCCGAGAACCGTATTGTTCATGACAACAACCACTATCGGCAAATTATAAGAACGAACCGTGGCAAGTTCATTGAGATTCATGTGGAAACTGCCGTCACCTGTAAAAAGAACGACTCTTCTTTCGGGATGTGCCACGGCTGAACCCACTGCCGCACCAAGTCCATAACCCATTGTACCCAGACCGCCGGATGTACACCATGTACGGGGCTTTTCAAAGCGGTACTTCTGTGACACCCACATCTGATGCTGTCCTACGTCTGTAACGATAATATCTTCGTCATTGGTCAGCTTTCTGACTTCCTCAATGATATGATACGGGTGTGCATAGCAGTCAGATTCCGGTGTTTCGGTAACTTCGGAATTTTTGCCCCATTCCTCAACCTGTGCCACCCATTCAGGATGTTTCATTTCCTCCAGATTGTCGGAAAGCTTTTTCAAAGTGTCTTTCAGATCGCCCAGAATACAGCAGTCAATTCTGACATTTTTATTGATTTCAGCTTTATCAATATCCAGTTGGATAATAGCCGCATCTTTACCGAATTTTTCTCTGTCTCCTGCCACACGGTCCGAGAATCTTGCACCTGCCGTGATAATCAGATCACAGTTATCGGTTGCCTTGCCTGTTTCATAACCGCCATGCATACCAATGGTACCCATGAACAGTCTGTGTGATGACGGGAAACCTCCCAAGCCCATAACAGATGTTGCAACAGGACAATCTATTTTTTCCGCAAACGCCAGCAGTTCCTTTTCGGCATCTGCACTGACAACACCGCCGCCCATATAAATCATCGGCTTTTTGGCTCTTTTGATAATATCAGCCGCCATGATAAAATCCGCCTCTTGGGAAAGCAGTTCATTTTCCACCGTTTCAGGCTTGACGGGTTCATATTCAAATTTTGCTCCTGTGACATCCTTCGGAATGTCTATGAGAACAGGACCTTTTCTTCCGGACATGGCGATTTTAAATGCCTTGCGGATAACATTGGCAAGATCTTTGACATCTTTCACGATAAAGTTGTGTTTGGTAACGGGCAGAGTAATACCGCAGATGTCCACTTCCTGAAAGCTGTCACGAGCCAGCAGATCATTGGTAACGTTGCCTGTGATGGCAACCAGCGGAATAGAATCCATAAATGCGGTAGCAATACCTGTCACAAGGTTAGTTGCTCCGGGACCTGATGTAGCGATTACAACACCGCATTTTCCGGTTGTTCTGGCATAGCCGTCGGCTGCATGGGCTGCTCCCTGCTCATGAGCGGAAAGAATATGCGTAATTCTGTCGCTGTACTTGTAGAGAGCGTCATATATATTCAGCACTGCACCGCCCGGATAGCCGAAAACGGTGTCCACTCCCTGCTCCAAAAGACATTCTGCAATGATTTCCGAACCATTTAAAAGCATATTGTTACCTCCAAAAATATTTTTCGCATTACAATTTTATCATGAAACCAAAAGAATATCAACAGATTTCCCCAATTTTTATGATGATTGACAGAAAAACGCTCCGTACAGTGACAAGACTGTACGGAGCGAAGATGGTTTTTGCATCGAAAAGACTTTTACAATCAGCTTACAGTGACGTAGAGAGTCTTTACAGTCGTTGAAGGCTTCATATCCTGTGCAATCACTCTTACGGTGTAGTTACCTGCTGCGGAAGGAGTGAAAGATACAGAAGTTGTGGCGGAATAGTCTTTGATGATCGTGTAGTTGGAAGCGTCTTCTGCTTTGTAAGCGTACTGATAGAGTACCTGATCGGTAACATTGGAAGCAGCACCCTTGACAGTTACCTTTGTTCCCTTGGAAACAGCGGTACTGCTGACAGTAGAGGAGTTTGTCAAAGAAGTGGCTGCGGCATTGACAGCGACTGCCAGATATTTCTTCGCAACGGTACCGTTGCTGTCCTTGACTTTGACGCAGATGTCATAAACTTCAGCAGTCGGGAATGTCATGGAAACTTTTGCATTTGTGCTGAAATCCTGTTTTGTGGTCCATGTGGAAGCGGAAGACTTCTTGTAGTAAACAGCGTAGGTATAAGAACCTGTGCCGCCTGTTGCAGAACACGTTGCTACAACAGCCTTACCCTTTACAACAGCCGTTGCGGAGAGTGTGGAAGTATTGGCAAGAGCATTGGCTTTCACGGTAATATTAAAATATTTCTTTTCGATAGTACCGTTTGCGTCCTTGACTTTTACACAAATATTCTTTGTACCCGTACCCGTGAATTTAATGGAAACGGAGCTTGTTGCGGAGAAATTCTGTTTTGTCGTCCATGTGGAAGCAGAAGAAGCCTTATAGAAGAAAGCATACTGATAAGAACCTGCTCCGCCCTTTGCAGAGCCTTTGACAGTTACAGAACTGCCGAGTTGGATGGAGGTTGCGGAAACAGTAGAAGTATTTTCGAGTTCCTGTGCGGAAACAGTTACCGTAAAGAATTTCTTTGCTTCTGTGCCGTTGGTATCCTTAACTTTGACGCATACATCATAAGTTGTTGCGTTGGCAGGCTTGAATGTCACAACATCATTGGACTTATAGGCCTGAGCCGTTGTCCATTTTGTCTGAGAGACTTGCTTATAGAGAACCGCATAATTGTAATAGCCTGTACCGCCTGTTGCAGCAGCCGTTGCCGTAACCGTGCTGCCGAGCTGGATATTGGTAGAAGAAAGAGTAGATTTATTGGTCAGAGCAGCCGTAACTGTCAGATCAATATATTTCTTTTCAATCGTACCGGAGCTGTCTTTTACTTTGATGCAGACATTGTAAGCGGTAGCCTTGGCGGGCTTGATGGAAACAGATTTGGTTGAGCTGAAAGCTTTTGCTTCTGTCCATGTAGACTGTGCTTTTTGTTTGTAGTAGAAAGCGTAGGTGTAAGAGCCTGTACCGCCTGTTGCAGCAGCCGTTGCTGTTACGGTATTGCCGAGAGTAATGCTTGTTGCGGAAAGTTTGGAGTTATTGGTCAGCGGATTTGCCTTAACGGTAAGAGTAAAGAATTTCTTAACTTCCGTACCGTTGTTGTCCTTGACTTTTGCACAAATATCATAAGTAGTGGCAGCACCGGGCTTTACAGTAACCGTTGCATTGGTGCCGTAAGACTGTGCGGTTGTCCATTTGGTCTGAGAGGTCTGCTTGTAGACTACCTGATACTGATAAGGAGTTGTACCGCCTGTTGCAGCACACTTGACTGTGACGGTACCGCCCAGACTGATGGATGTTGCGGAAAGAGTCGAATTGTTAGTAACAGATGCACCCTTTACGGTAAGAGTAAAGAATTTCTTTTCTTCTGTGCCTGCACTGTCTTTTACCTTGATGCATACATCGTAAGTAGTGGCAGCAGCAGGAGTAAATGTTACGTTAGCGTTTGCCTTGTAGCCCTGAGCCGTTGTCCAGGAAGCAGCGGATGTTTTCTTGTAAACGACCTGATACTGATAAGAACCCGTACCGCCTGATGCAGCACCTTTCGCTGTTACGGAAGAACCTAAAGTGATGGTTTCGGCAGAAAGTGTGGAGTTGTTGACAAGAGCTACCTGGTCGGGATCATAAGTATAAGTTACTGTGATAGTAGCGGAAGTAAATTTGCCTGATGCATTGGAAGGAGTACCGGAAATGGTATAGCCGCTGAAAGTCTTTGCAGAAGTGGTATAGGTTTCCCCCTCCAGACCTGTAAGAGTTTCGGAACCGAGAGTTTTGCCGTCTGTACCTTTGTAGACAACTTTTACCTTGCCTGCCGAAGCGGCAACTCCGTCTTTCAGCCATACTTCGCCTGAAACGGTATAGCCGGGCTGCATATAACCGGGTTCCTGATTGTTGCCGTCATTAAAGATAACGAGAGCATCTTCAACATCTTCAAAGTTGTATGACCACCAGCCGTCACCGTCATTAGTCATAGCTGTACCGGGCCATGCACCTGCATACTGTTTAGTTTCGGATTTGTCATAAGCATAGATATTTACCTTGCTCCAGCTCTTGTTATAATAATGAACAGTCAAGCCTGTTGGTTCAACATAGTTGTACTTGAATACAACTTTTATATCAGTGCCGGATTTGAAAGTACCGCTTGTGTTAGTGGAAGCAGCGAGATCTACTTCATAGTTCTTTACATCGACAGGCTGTGCGGAATAGCTTTCGCCGACTTTGCCTGTGACAGTTGAGGAATCTGCGATAGAATCGCCTGTTGCAGCGTCAATATGGGTAATAGTGATAGTACCGAATTTTGACGTGTCAAGATGATAATAGAATTTAACAGTAGCACCGTCTGCCGAGAAAGTGCCGGAAGTTTTACCCTCTGTTTTCACGAGATCATAAGTTTTGGTGAGTTCAGCGTCAGCAGAAACACTATAGGATTCGCCGACCAGACCGGAAACCATATCTGTTTTGATAACGGCACCTGTATCCTGATTGATGTGCTGAACCGTTACCATGCCTCTTTCACCGTCGGGCTCCTGGATAAGAATCGTTCCGTGAGCACCTGCACTGAAAGTAACTTTGCCGCCCGTTACCACAGCCGTTGTACCGTCATAGGCATTTTCAAGAGTTGTTCCGTTGCCCCAAACAGCAGAAACGTCTATGGAAACTGAACCGCTTGCATTGATAACGGCAGCTACTTTATCAGTAATACCGTTTTTGTCAAAAGTTCTCGCAAATGCGATACCGCTGGAAGCTGTCAGTCCAATGTTTGCACCTGCACCGACTGCAACGTGACTGTTACGGAAACGTCCCACGGTACCCCAGTGAGCTGTAAGATCGGCATTTTCTCCGAAGTTCATATCACTTCTGAGGGAGTGACCTGCACCGCCGTTGCCGTCAAAAGGTATACCCGACACGAGAGGACGAGCCGATTCATCACCGTAATAAATCTGTACGCCGCCGGGCATGAGGAGGAATGCAGAACCTATGTAATACATATCACTCGGTCTTGCAAGAGTGGAGTCGTGTGAAGAAATGTAGGAAAGAACATTGAAACTCGGATCGGAGTTAATCTTGTCTGCATAGCCCTGATATACATCGGCAATTTTGCCTGATGCAAGCAAGCCGGCACCTGTTGTTTCAAAGTTGATCATGGAGTCAAAACCGCCCTGTGTAAAGTATGCGTCTTTACCGTAGCCGATATTCCAGTCCCAACATTCGCCGGTCATCCAGAAATCAAGATCATCCAATTTCTTTGTAGGGTTAGCCTGTTTCCACTCTTTGAGTGCCTCAACGCACTTGTCCTTGAGCTGTTTCCACGAAGCCTTGTCGACGTGTTTGGCGGTATCGCAGCGGAAACCGTCTATACCGTAGGTTCTTACCCAATCTGAAAGCCACGTTGAGATGAATCCCGTAACTGTATTTGATGTACCATATTTTGCTTTTTTAGCGTCAAGAGTACCCTCTTTTGACCATTTTGTCTGAAGGAACTGAGGAATGCCTACTTGTGTTGACGATTCCGTACGGAAGTCCGGAAGACCTGTCAGACACTGTACCATTTCGGAAGGACCTTCACCGCTTTCGTTATATCCCGGCAAGCCCGAACGTACCCAGTCGCTGCCCCACCAGCGTCCCCATGCTGCCGCATCACTCTTATAGTCTATCATACTGTGATACTGTGAAAGCTGACCTGAATCATATACGGATTTCCAGCCGTCAAGGAGAGTACCGTAATTGTATTCATTCATGTCTATCATGTTGTTATAGCCTGCATGGTTCATAACGATATCCATAATGATACGGATTCCCTTGGAGTGAGCGGTATCTACCAGTGTCTGGAATTCCTGTTTTGTACCGTAGTTGGCATCAGGCTCTGTATAGTCCGTCACATAGTAGCCGTGATAGGAATAGTGAGCGAAGTTGTCACCGAGGATATAACCGTGGAGCTGCTCGTAGGGAGCGGTCAGCCAGATGGCATTGACACCGAGGTCGGTGAAATAGCCTTCATTGATTTTCTCCGTGATACCTGCAAAGTCACCGCCATGGAAAGTAGCTCTGCTGTCGCCTGCAACCGTCTTCATACGACCGTATGCATTGTCGTTTGAAGTATCACCATTTTTGAAACGGTCGATCAGCAGGAAATAAACCGTAGCATTATCCCATGAGAATGTGGACGCATCCCCGCTCGACGGAGTAATCGCCGCAGACGCTGTTGTCGAAGAGATGGCTGTTCCTACCGCACCCATTGACAGTACGCAGGCGGCAGAAAGGAATGAGCTAAGGATCTTCTTAAACAGACCTTTTTGTTTTTTAGCCAAGATAATTCCCTCTTTCTGTAAAAAATTTTTGTGTGGATATGTACTCAAATAAAATTGTCGTTCCACCCTCCTTTATTTGACTGCAAGAATCCGTGCTGTACCCGAAACAGGTACAATTCATTAAGATAATATTACAATAAAATTAACATTTTGTAAATAAAAAAACAGAAAAATATCCAAAAACACCATACTTAAATTTAAAAATTGTATAGTTTAACAAATTTTAAACCTTGTTTTTGTCAATACTTACCTGATGTTTTCAGAAGCGAAAAAAAAGAGTCTCCCGACATAAGGCCGGGAAACTCATGTTATTCATTATTTGGTAACGGTAACGGTAAAGTATTTTTTGGAAATATCACCAAGGGTATCTTTGACTTTGACACAGATTTCATAGCTGCCTGCTGTATCGGGAATGATCTTGACAACCTTGTTGCCGTTGTAGTCCTGCACGGTTTTCCAAGAAGAACTGCCCGATTTGCGATACAAAACGCTGTAAGTATAGCTTTCCCAACCGTATTGAGCGGAGGCAGTAACCGTAATGACTCCGTTGACTTTCACGGAAGTTGCGGAAACAGTAGAAGTATTTTCCACAACAGGCTGGGCAGTAAATGTGAAATATGCCTTATCCATACCGCCGATACTGTCTTTAACTTTGACGCACAGTTCATATTTGCCTGCATTGGCTGTCTTGACAGAGAAAGTGGAATTGGAAGAGAAGTCCTGTTTTGTCACCCATTTGGAACTTCCCGCCTGTCTGAGATAGCACGCATAGGTATAACCTGTACCGCTTCCCAGAGAAGCCTTTGCCGTAACGGTAAAGGCATGACCTTTGACAATCCTGCCTGCTGTCGTTGACATGCTCAGTTTTACAGAAGGTTTGACAGTGATTGTCAGATACACTTTGGCAATGCCGCCGATACTGTCCTTGGCTTTGACGCATACTTCATAAGTGCCGGAGTTGGCAGGCTTGAGAGAAAGACTGGCATTGGCTTTGAAATCCTGTTTTTCCGTCCAGGAGGATGACGTAGACTGTTTAAGATAAATGGCATAGGTATAACCCGTACCGCTTCCGGCTGAAGCCTTGGCTGTAACAGTGGTGGACTGTCCCTGTACGATGGTGGAAGCAGAAAGGCTGCCCGTAACTTTCACAGCTTCCGTCACTTTGAAAGTAGTATATACTTTTTGTACTGTACCGCTGCTGTCCTTTACTTTCACACAAACATCATAAGTGCCTGCTTTTGCAGGTTTGATATCTACTTTGGCATTGGTTTTGAAATCCTGCTTGGTTGTCCATTGTTCCGCAGCGGAAAGTTTGTAATAGAAACCATAAGTCAGACCTCCCGTGCCGCCTGAGGCAGTGGCTGTCACTGTATTGGACTGACCGCAGACAATCGAGGTCTTGGCAAGCGTAAGTTTGGCTGTAATGGGAGTTTTGACAGTCAGGTTTTTGGTAACGGAAACAACGTCTCCGAGAGCATCTTTGACATTGACACCGATTTCATAGGCTCCCGCACTGCTGAAAGGCAGGCTGACAGAAGCATTGCTGCTGTAATTCTGCTTGACGGTCCAGGAAGATGTTCCGGATTTTCTGTACTGTACAAGATAGGTATAGCTGCCGGCACCGCCTGACGCTGCACAGGTAACGGTAACAGAAGCACCCGTATTAATGGAGGAAGCAGAAAGTTTGGAACTGTTGACCAGTTTGGGATTGACGGTAAAATTAAGATATTTGACGGCAATCGCACCTGTACTGTCTTTTACTCTGACACATACTTCAAAATTGCCCGATTTTGTCGGAGTGATATTCACTTTGGAAGCCGATGCATAATTCTGAACAACGGACCAGCCGTCAGTTCCCTTTGTATGATACCACACGCCATAGGTACAAGTACCTGATGCATTGGAAGAAGCATTGACCGTAATTGTTTTGCCGAGATTGATTTTTGCGGCTGACAGGGTGGATGTGTTGGAAAATGCCTGAGAGCATTTCACTGTCAGATATTTTTTCACGATATTGCCTGTAGAATCCTGTACTTTCACGCAGACATCATAGGTTCCTGTCGCAGACGGTTTGAAATCCACAGAGGAAGTTGTACTGAAACCTTTCAGAGTCGTCCAGGTACTTGCATCGGACAGTTTATAATAATAGCCGTACTGATAGGAGCCGGAACCGCCTGAAGCACTTCCCTTTAATGTAACGGATTTTCCGAATGATACAGAAGTCCCACTGACAGAAGAAGTATTGGAAAGAGCGGTTCCCGTTACTTTCAGTGTCTTGTAAACCTCGGCAGTCTGTCCCGAGGAGCTTTTGAATTTCACAAGCACGTCATATTCACCGGGCGTTTTCGGAACATAGTTGTAATAAGCCACTGCCGAAAAATCCTGTAATGTTGTCCAGGAGGAAACCGATGATGATTTGATATAGAAAGCATACGTGACAGAGGCACTGCCTTCATGGGCAGCAGTAATAACAACCTTTTCCCCAAGTGTAAAAGAAGCCTTGTTAAAGGAGACGGTTCCTGACAGCTTATCTTCGACTTTCAGGGAAAGTGTCTGAGAAGCGGTACGACCTGCATTGTCCACTGCTGTAACCCTGATACTGTAATTCTGAGCCGCAGTCGGCTTGAAATTGGCGGAAGCAGTTGTTGTTGCAGCAGCAATTGTTTTCCAGGAAGTAGTACCTGCCACTGCATAATCATAGGTATATTTTACGGGAGTGACGCCACCGGAATTTGTCACGCTGACAGTGGCAGACTGTCCGACTATCAGGGAGGAGGATGACAGTTTCGCAGTAATGGCAAACGCACTTCCCTGATTCATCACGATATTGAATGTTGTCTTTTTAGTAGCACCGGCATATTTTCCTTTACCGGTAACGGTAACAGTTGCCGTACCGATTTGCACATTATTGGAATAGGAGACGGTATAATCCGTTCCCTGTGTCAGAAGAGCACCGTCTGCATCTTTGACGGTAATCGTGGGAGTAATTGCCTGTCCCGTATAATACTGGTCGGGAATGGCTGCCACAAAACAGTCGTCCATGCTCAAAGCAACCGCCTTGATTTTGGCTGACGCCGAAATAGCGGAGCTTTCCTTGCAGGTAATCGTCACAGTCGCTTCACCCGGAGAAACTGCCGTAATTGTATTATATGTATAGGTGAAGCACTTGTTAGAAATGGATACATTCATATTGTCAGCGGTCAGAGTCGCACCGACGGTAGTATACAGCTTGTTGGTAACATACAGATAGGCGGGAACACTGGAACCGCACATCAAACTCAGTCCGTCAGAAAAGTCAACCTTCACATTGGAAATATTGCTTGGCAGAACAGAAATCGTCTGATTAATGGTTTTGTTGGACTGGGACAGAACAGAATCCTCTACTTCGGAAGAAGCATCATTGTTGGAAATCAACACGCAGACGTGTTTATAACCGGCTACTTCCACAACACCGATTCCGATGGACTTCGCATTGGAGGCATAAAAGATGCTGCTGCTGTCGGAACCGCTTTGCCACTGGTTCACAATAGAGGCATTGCTCAGTACATTATAGCCGATAAGCTGAGAACAATTGTCCACATAAGAGGTTCCGTCCGGACGTACCACAGAAGCATAAACAGAAAGCTCTGCCGCTCTCACCAAGGCTTTGTTCATAAGGTTGGTATCCATTGTCAGAGAAGCCCTGTTCAATGTATTACGTTCGGAATTGATCATATCCAGGATTTTCTTCATATCCTTATACTTTTGCTTGACATCGGCAATCGTCACACTGACCGCCTGAGAAGCCGCCTGCATCGGCAGCTGCCACACAATCATCAGTGAAACTGTCAGCAATGCTGCCATAAAGAGACTCAGCACCTTACATTTGAATTTTGAAATCATAACGATCACTCTCCTTTGAGGAAATTTTACCACATTTTTTCGCACTTGACAATAATTTATAATAAAAATATTCACCTCAAACAGCATCGGTTCGCAGATTGTTCGGACACTTTTTTTTCAAAAGGGAAAAATTGTCGGAAAGGATTTCGGCTGTGTCCTTTCATTGGGTATTGTAAAATTTCAAATAATGATGTATAATGAACCTGATGTTTTTGAAACGTCAGTGACAAAAGGAAACAAACAATCCGGTACTTACAGGAGGATCATATGAAAAAAAAGATTTTTTGCTGTCTGCTGGCGGCAGCCGTACTGACCGGCTCAACCGGCAGCCTTTCATTAATCGTTGCGGCAGAAAACGATATTCCTGCCACCGTGACAGAACAGGAAACACTCACTGAAGACAATGCTGTGTTTGACTGGGATAAAAACAGTGATTCCGAAATCATCATCGACATAGACCTGAATCCCGATGATATTTTTGCGTTTAAAAAGAACGGAATATTACTGGCATCCCGACTCATCAAGCCGTTTCTTTCGTTCATGGACGGACAGCTGCAAATACAAAAGGAATTTTTGAAAAATCTGGATGTCGGTAAAAATGTTCTGACATTCGTTCTGAAAGATACAGAGATTTCTATCACAATTGATGTCACTGACTCACAGGAACCCCAAGAAAGCAGTTCTCCCTATGAAGAAGAAAGCTCCGATACACAACGAGAAATCACGGCTGACTGCACAAGCTTTGAATGGGACAGAAGCAGTCTGCTTGGTATCACCGTTAAAACCAATTCCCGCTCCAAAACCGTTTCCCTGATGAAAGACGGCGAAACATTTGCCGACAATCGGGAGCTCGGTCTGTATACGATTCTGGGCAAAATAGGCATTTCTTCCTCTCTTCTGAGAAAACTGGACGACGGTGAAAATAAACTTTCTCTGGTGATGGATGACGGCACTATTGATATTACTGTCAATGTCACCGACAACAATCAACAGGAAATTTCTGCCGAACAAACCGTTTTTGACTGGGACAAAAACGACCTGTTGGGTATTATCATCAACACCAATTCCAAATCAAAGACCGTCTCCCTTTATAAAGACGGGGAATTGTTTGCCGACAATGAAATACGGAAACTCTTTATCCTGGCAGGCAAAATCAATATCTCTTCCAAAATCCTGCAAAATCTGGATGTGGGTGAAAATCATCTGACAGTCATCCTGGATGATGCAGAAATTCAAATTACGGTCAACGTCACTGACGACAATCAGAAAGAACTCTCTGCCGAACAAACCGTTTTTGACTGGGACAAAAGCAGCCTGACGGGAATCATTGTCCATACCAATTCCGATTCCAAGACCGTTTCCCTTTACAAAGACGGAGAACTGTTTGCACAGAATGAAATATTAAAACTCTTTATGCTGGGCGGCAAAATCAATATTTCTTCCAAAATCCTCAAAAATCTGGAGGTCGGTGAAAATCATCTGACACTTGCTTTGGAGGACGGCAATATTGACATCACTGTCAATGTCACTGACAGAAACAAAAAAGAGATTACTGCTGACAACACCGTTTTCAACTGGGATAAAAGCGACCTGAAGGGGATTTTCGTCAAGACCAACTCCCAATCAAAAACCGTTTCCCTTTACAAAGACGAAGAACTGTTTGCCGAAAATGAAAAGCTGAACCTCTTTATCCTGTTGGGCAATGTCGGCATTTCTCCCAAAATCCTCAAAAATCTGGAG
>DEFH01000060.1:3586-24629 GCA_002350705.1 Ruminococcaceae bacterium UBA2857 | reverse complement strand
AGAAACAAAAAAGAGATTACTGCCGACAACACCGTTTTCAACTGGGACAAAAGCGATTTTCTCGGCATTATTGTCAAGACCAACTCCCAATCAAAAACCGTTTCCCTTTACAAAGACGAAGAACTGTTTGCCGAAAATGAAAAGCTGAAACTCTTTGTATTGTTAGGCAGAGTATGTGTTTCTCCCAAAATCTTGAAAAATCTGGATGTCGGAACCAATAAACTGACGGTCATGCTGGATGACGGCACAGTGGATATCACTGTCAACGTGACAGATACCAAAAATACATCAGCCGATCTCAAAGCAGACCAGACCTCTTTTACATGGAACAGAAACAGTCTCTCCGGTATCACCGTCCGTACCAATTCCGCCTCTGATACCGTCATGATACGCAAGGACGGCAAACTGTTTGCCGGAAGCGACGGAAAAAATGTTATCATGCAAAACGGAAATGTCACGATTTCTCCCGATGTGCTCGGCAGACTGGACAACGGCACAAATAACCTGACCATGTCATTCAGTGACGGTACGATTGATATTGCCGTCACCGTGACCGACGGAAATGCTTCCTATCCGACAATCTCCGGAAACAGCTCCTATTCTTACAACAATAACAACGGCAATAATTTCTTGTCACCCTACACAGGAGATATATTGTCTTTGCTGTTACCGTGTGCTGCGGCTGTATCAGCCATCTCCGCAGGAATCTTCCTGTTCCTCAGAAGAAAAAAATCTGTTAAATAAACATAGCTGAAACAAAAGCTGTCCCTCTTCGTCAAACAACGGAGAGGGACTTTCTTTATGCTTTCCGACGGGAAAGGAGCTTTTCCGTTTCCACCACAATCAATGGCACGACAGACAGCAATGCTGTAATCAGCCACTGTAACGGTGTCAGCGGAACGGCTTTGAAAATACCGGCAAGCAGTGGAACGGAAATCACAGATACCTGCATAACGGTTCCGATGATAAAAGCTCCGATCAGCTTGGCATTGCCGAAAATTCCCGTTTGGAACAGAGATTTTTCACTTTTCAGATTAAACGAGTGTACCAGCTGACTTAAACTCAGTACGGCAAATGTCATGGTTCGTGCCACCAAAGGCTCACTTGTTTTATCAAAAAACACTCTGCCTATTGTAAATGCCAGAAATGCCAGTGCTCCGATAAAACATCCCTCTATGACAATACTTCTGCCCACACCGCCCGAAAAAATACTGTGATTGGTATCGGAAGGCTTTTCCATAATGTCAGGTTCCGCCGGTTCTACGCCCAATGCCAGGGCAGGCAAAGAATCTGTGACTAAGTTCACCCACAAAAGCTGTATTGCCAGCAGCGGTGACGGAAGTCTGCACAAAAAGGCACACAATACCGTCAGAATCTCACCGATATTGCTTGACAGCAAAAAATGAACGGTTTTTTTGATATTGCCGAAAATTCCCCTGCCCTGTCCCACAGCACCGACAATCGTTGCAAAATTATCGTCTGTCAGAATCATGTCAGCCGAACCTTTGGCAACATCCGTTCCGCAAATGCCCATCGCACAGCCTATATCCGCACATTTCAGGGCAGGAGCATCATTGACACCGTCACCCGTCATGGCAGTGACTGCCCCTCTTGCCTGAAATGCTTTCACAATCCTGACCTTGTGTTCGGGGGAAACTCTTGCAAAGACACTGTACTGATAAATATCCCGTTCCAGTTCGTTCTGCGGAATCATATCCAATTCCGCCCCCGTTACGGCTTTATCCCCTTCCCGATAAATACCAATCTCTTTTGCAACGGCACGGGCGGTGATAATATGGTCACCCGTAATCATGACGGTGTGAATTCCTGCCTTGCGGCATTGGGCAACAGCCGCTTTCGCCTGCGGACGCGGAGGATCGGTCATGCCAATCAGACCGCAGAATATCAGATTTTTTTCCAGTTCACCGTTACGGGGCATTGTCGGACAGTCTTTATAGGCAACCGCAATGACTCTCATTGCCTGCTGTGCAAGGGAATTATTCAGTGAATGGATACGGCTTTTGAAGGAACCGTTCATCTGAGAAATTCCCGAATGGGTTTTCACCGCACCGCAAAGCGATACCAATACATCACAGGCTCCCTTTGCAATGACACGATAGCCGCCTGCGGAAAGCTGATGAACCGTTATCATTCTTTTTTTGGCGGAATCAAAAGGAATTTCGTGAACTCTCTGAAATTCCCTGTCAAGCTGATTTTTAGGTTTTCCTGCTTTGGCACACGCTATGACAAGAGCGTTTTCTGTGGGTTCACCGTCGGCATGAAAGCCTTTTGCTGTCTGTGAAAGTACACTGTTACTGCACAATGCCGCAAGGGATAAAATCCACTGTCCGTCAGCGGAATGGTCTGTAACGGTGCCGTCAAGGGAAGAAATATTGACAACCGTCATTTTATTTTGTGTGAGAGTACCTGTTTTGTCGGAGCAAATGACACGGGCAGAACCTAACGTCTCCACTGCGGGCAGATGTCGGATAATGGCACGGTGCAGAGCCATTTTTCTGACACCCAATGCCAGCACGATGGTGACAACTGCCGGCAAGCCTTCGGGAATTGCCGCTACTGCCAGACTGATCGAAATCATAAACATTTCCAGAGGCGGCACTTTTTGTATCAGTCCCAGTACAAATATCACAATACAAATCAGCAGAGCGGAAATACCCAGAATTTTTCCTGTTTTTGCCAGACTTTTCTGTAAAGGAGTATCGGGAGTCTGTTCGGAATCAATCATTTCGGCAATTTTGCCGACCTGTGTATGCATACCCGTTGCCACAACAATCGCCTTGCCGTGTCCTGCCGTGACAAACGTAGAGGAATACAGCATATTATTCCTGTCTCCCAGAGGGGTATCGGCTGACAATACCATATCCTGATTCTTATCGGAAGGAACGGATTCGCCTGTCAGAGCGGATTCTTCCACTTTCAGAGAAGAGCTGTCAATCAAACGGCAGTCGGCACAAATCAAATCGCCCGCCTCGACTGTGACAATATCCCCCACCGCCAGTTCTTCCGAAGGAATCGTTGTCAGTTTGCCATTACGTGTCACCCTCGCATGAGGGGAGGAAAGCTTTTTCAAGGCATCAATCGCTTTTTCCGCACGGCACTCCTGCACCGTTCCTACTATCGCATTGACAATGACAATCACCAGTATCATAATGGGATCAATCAGGTCCCCGTCTTCCGATGCAAACGCTGTAAAAAAAGAGATCCCTGAAGCAATCAAAAGGATCAGTACCATAAAGTCCTTGAACTGTGAAATAAATTTCACCGGAATACTTTGTTTTTTCTTGTCGGAAAGGGTGTTTTTTCCGAATTCCGCCAGACGGTGCTCTGCCTGTGCGGAAGAAAGTCCACGGCTGATATTGGTATCCAGCTTCTGTGCGGTCTGCTGATAGGTCATACTGTGCCAATCCATCATTTCACACTCCTGATTCAAAAGCTTTTCCATAATGTATATAACAAATCCCTGCATTTCATTCATGACCAAAAGCATTTTTTCACTCCCCGACAAATCTCCGCATACTCTGTAAGGAAGAGTGGAGAGTGAAACTATGAATTGGATGGCAGCAATACTTTTAAGTATGGCATTGAGTATAGATGCGTTAAGTATCGGAGCGTCATGCGGTTTCAGGGGAATCAGAACCCCTTTGAAAGCCAAAGTGATTATCTGTGCGGTATCGGTGGGAGTAACGGGTGCGGCAGTATTTTTAGGTGATATATTGAGCAGTATCATTCCCGAACTGTTCGGAAAATTATTGGGAGCGGTACTGCTGTTCGGGCTGGGAATTTATATGCTTGTCAGTGCGGTTCTCAACAGAGAGCCTGTCGAGTGTGACACAGATCATTCCTCCGGTATCGACTGTCGGGAAGCCTTTGTGATGGGACTGGCACTGTCGGCGGACTCCTTTTCGGCAGGAATCAGTGCCGGCATGAGTCAGGGAGTGGGACTCTTCGTACCATTTCTGTGCGGAGCATTTCAGATGCTGTTTCTGTGCACGGGAGAGTGGGCAGTCCGTCATATCATACGGACAGGACACCACAAGACACCGTATTGGGGAATCATTTCGGGAGTGATACTTCTTGTCACGGCACTGTTCAGAGTGTTAATGTGATTGGTCTTTGTTGCACAAAATGTGCGGTGGAATGTTATACAAAGGGCATGAAGCAACTTTTGGCAGAAGATTTGTCTATTTTGACGTAAAAGTTAAACCGAACTGCTCACAAAATACATTTTTAACAATATTTCTGCGAAAAATTAACATCTTTGAAATAATTTTAAAAAACTATTAAAATATCCTGTAGCAAAAATGCACAAAGTATATATATCTATAATAAACAGAAAATATTGTGTAAAATATCGCAATATACCAAAATCGCAAAAAATCAACGGAAAAATTGCATAAAATATATCGTTAATATTTATTGATATAGATAAAAATAACAATAGGTCATTGAAATTAAACAAAGGCTATGCTATTATAATGGTAGTGGTGGAGGAATGTCCGTTTTTTCTTTAAGAGAAATTTCGGCAGTCGACTTTCCTCGCACCGTAAGGCACAGACGTGCAAAAAATCATTATTCTAAATTTTTTCAGAAAGAGGGATCATTACAATGGTTAGTAAATCCAAGAAAATCGTCGCCCTTCTCCTCACAGCTATGATGGCTGCAACTGCATTTGCAGGCTGCGGTGGTGGAGAAACTACAACAAGCAGCACAGCTCCTGCCGCTTCTACCGCAAGTACTTCCGGTGATACAAGTGCTTCCGGTGACGCAAGCCAGACACAGGCAAGCACAACAGCCGAAGCTGTTGATCTTGATTCCGCCGATATGCTCCAGAAAATCAAGGATCAGATCGCTCAGGAAGCTGCTGCAACCGAGAACGTTGTCTCTATGACAGTATGGTGCTCAGGTGATGACTTCCAGTTTGAGAAAACTCTCGTAAAAGAGTTTGAAGAAAAATATGCCGACTCCAGATATACCTTCAAAATCAAGGTAAACGGCTCTATCGGTGAGGACTCTGCCGGCGGTAAAATCACAGAGTCTCCGAAAGACGGTGCAGATGTATTCAGCTTTGCTGATGACCAGCTCTCCAAGCTCGTTGAAGCAAAGGCTATCGCTCCTGTCGGTGCTATCTTCCAGAACAACGTTATCGCTAACAACACCGCTGATTCCGTTGCTGTATGCTCTATGGACGGTGTTCCTTATGCATTCCCGAAGACCTCTGACAACGGTTACTTCCTGTACTATGACAAGAGAATCTTCCCGACAGAGGCTGACGTGGCAAGCCTTGACGATATGATCACAAAGGCTGCTGCTGCCAATAAAAACGTTTATCTGAATATCTCCAATGCTTGGTACAACACAGGCTTCTACTTCTCCGCAGGTGTTGACATTACCTATCAGAACGGTTTGCAGAAGGCTAACTTCGATTCGGAAGAAGGTCTGAAAGCTGCCAAGGCTATGTGCCATGTCGCTGAAAGCCAGGGCAAGGGCTTTGAAGGTACCGCAGGTACTATGGGTGACAACGCTGCTGTTCAGCAGGGCTTCGCAGAGGGTACTCTCGCAGCTGCCGTTATCGGTACATGGGTTGGTCCTGCTATCAAACAGGCTATCGGCAATGACAATGTTGGTGCTGCTAAGCTTCCTACCGTTCTCATGGGAGACGAACAGGTTCAGCTGCACTCCTTCGGCGGCTACAAAGTAATCGGTGCCAACGCATTCTCCAAGTACACGGTAACTGCTCAGACACTCGCTTACTTCCTCAGCAATCCTGATTCTCAGCTCAAGCGTTATCAGGAAAGAGGTTTGATTCCTACCAGCAACCAGGCTCTGAACAGCACCTACAAAGATGCTAACGGCAATGATGTTGTTGTTAAGGACGATCCTGCTCTGCAGGCTATCGAGGCTCAGGCTCCGTTTGCTCATGCTCAGGGTCAGAGCGTTGGCGGTAAATACTGGGCTTCCAACGTTGCAGGCTTCGGCGGTGAAATCGTTACAGCTAAGGGCAAAATCTCCGACGACAAACTCAAGGAGAGCCTCAAAAACCTCCAGGCACAGATGGACTAATCGTTCCGCCGTGTTTGCGTGATGAATGATTGAAATACAGTGGGCAGCTTGGCTTGTCTTTCGGAAACCGGGCTGCTCCTGATTTTCCCACAAAATTCAATAAAAAGGAGTTGTATGTGAATGGATTATCTTGACTACGTCCAGATGACCAAAGGTCAACAGATTAAATACAAGATAACATCATTCTTTACAGGTATCCCCGGTGCTATCGGCACATTCTTAAAATTTCTTGGATATCTGATTAAAAAGTTTTTTGCCTGGATCGGCAATGGCTTTAAAAGCTATGGTGCAAGATTCACACAGGGCGATGGTGCTACAAAGGCTTCCTATCTTATCATGGGCGTGGGCAATATGGCTCACAAACAGTTCGGTAAAGGTCTCCTTTTCCTCGCTTTGGAAATCGGCTATATTTTCTTCATGATTAATTTTGGTTCCGTCTATCTCGCCAAAATTTACTGCTCAGGCGTACATTTCGATCCCGATGACTACAACAAAGTGGCTGACGGTATGATCGGTAACGTACCTGTACATTATACGGTAGATCCTTTCTTCGGTACCAAAACAATCGACAACCTTGATACATTGGATAACTCCAATAATATCCTCCTGTTCTTCGTTATGACCGTGCTGATCAGCATCGCTTTCTTTGCTATTTACATAGTCAACACCAAGAGTGCTTTCGCTACACAGGAAATTATCAGAAGCGGTAAAACACCGATGGGTGCTGTTGAAGAACTGAAAATGTTCCTTGACGAGCGTTTCCATGTAACACTTCTTACTCTCCCGATCCTTCTGCTTCTGGTATTCAACATTCTTCCGATTCTCTTTACGATCCTTATGGCATTTACCAACTATGACAAGGATCATCAGCCCCCCGGAAACCTCTACAGATGGGTAGGCTTCCAGAACTTCGCAGACGTATTCTATTCCAACCCGCTGAAGTCCGCTACATTCGGAAAAATCCTGGTATGGACACTGATATGGGCTGTATTCGCTACTTTCTCCAACTATATTCTCGGTATTGTATTTGCTCTCCTTATCAACAAAAAGGAAATCAAATTCAAGGGCTTCTGGAGAACCGCATTCGTTATTACCGCTGCTGTTCCGCAGTTCGTAACACTCCTTCTGATGAAGCTCCTTCTTGATGATAAGGGTGCCCTCAACGCCATGCTCGGTACACAGATTCCGTTCCTGTCCGATGAATGGGGTGCAAGAATCACCGTTATCGTTGTCAATATCTGGGTAGGTGTTCCGTACACCATCCTGATTACTTCCGGTCTGTTGATGAACATTCCCGAAGACCTCTATGAAAGTGCTCGTATCGACGGTGCAAACGCTTTCCAGCAGTTCACCAAGATTACATTCCCGTACATCTGGTTTGTAACAACACCGTATCTGATCAGCTCTTTTGTAGGCAATATCAACAACTTCAACGTTATCTACTTCCTTACCGGCGGCGGCCCGAGCCCCAGCTCTTACTACAAAGCAGGTCAGACAGACTTGCTCGTTACATGGCTGTATAAACTGACTGTTAATACCTCTGACTTTAACCTTGCTGCTGTTATTGGTATTATCGTATTCGTCATCTGTGCAGCAGGCTCATTGATCACATTCAATATGTCTAAGGCAGCAAAGAATGAGGAGGAGTTCTCATGACAACTAAACAATCTAATGTCGCTACCATGCAGGCCGGCTATGCTGCCAAAAGGAAAACGACAACGATTATCGTGTATATCTTCCTTTCTGCAATGGTATTGCTGTGGCTCTTCCCGATTTTCTGGCTGGTGCTTCAGTCATTCCGCGGTGAGCCCGGTATCTCTACATCATACCTTTTCCCGAAACAGTTCACTTTTGACAACTATATCAGACTGTTTACGGATGAACGTTTCCCGTACGGCAAATGGATTTGGAATACATTCATTGTCGCCGCATTCTCCTGCGTAATCTCTACTCTGTTTATCCTCATGGTAAGTTACGCATTGTCACGTCTCCGTTTTAAATCCAGAAAAACATTCCTTAACCTCGGTCTTATCCTTGGAATGTTCCCCGGCTTCATGTCCATGGCTGCTACCTACAGCATCATGGAACTCGTTGGCCTGAAACAGCAGCTTTTCGCTCTCGTTATCGTTTACTCAGCCGGTGCAGGTCTGGGCTATCAGGTCGCTAAAGGCTTCTTCGATACGATTCCGCGTTCCCTCGATGAAGCAGCCAAAATTGACGGTGCTACAAGAAACCAGATTTTCTGGATCATCATTCTTCCGCTGTCAAAGCCGATCATTGTTTATACCGCACTGACAACCTTTACCGGTCCGTGGGCAGACTACATCTTCGTCAGCTACTTCATGAAGGACAACTCAGACAACTACACCGTTGCACTCGGTCTGTACAAAATGCTTGACAACCAGACCATTAATGATTACTTTACAACATTCTGTGCCGGTGCTGTACTGATTGCCATTCCGATTACCATCCTGTTTATTGTTATGCAGCGTTTCTATGTTGCAGGCGTTACAGGCGGTGCCGTTAAAGGCTGATTTTTCAACTGCAAAGCAGGGATGCTCATGGCTTCCCTGCTTTCTTTGTTTCATCGTGGCTTTGCCCCCCACACAAGGGCTCCCCGCCCTTGACCTCGGCAGGATTAAAACCCCTGCACCCACATTTTTTGCAAAGGAGAATACCAATGACAGCAAAAAAAATCCTCTCCGCAGTCCTTGCGACTGCTATGCTGGCTGCCATGTCAGGCGGATGCAGCGGCAGAGAATACACCGCAGACGGTCAGCAGCAGCCCTCTCAGGCTCAGGATACTTCTGCCGCTTCGTCTGTTTCCGCTGCTGCCGATACTTCTACAGCGTCAGGCGGTCTTGCCATTCCCGAAGACGGCGGATTTAAAAGCGTTTCTTACAACTTTTCGGAAGATAAGTACAAAACATATTATGAAATTTTCCCGTATTCGTTCTATGACTCCGACGGTGACGGCATAGGCGACCTCAACGGTATTACCGCCAAACTGGACTATCTCAATGACGGTGACACCTCTACAACCGATGACCTTGGCATTGAGGGAATCTGGCTCATGCCTATCATGCAGTCCCCCTCCTATCACAAATACAATGTGACCGATTACATGAAAGTGGATGAAGTTTACGGCACCAATGATGATATGAAAAAGCTTTTGGATGAGGCTCACAAACGTCATATTGATGTCATTATCGACCTTGTTATCAATCATTCTTCCAGAACCAACGAGTGGTTTGAAAAAGCTGTTGCCGAACTCAAAGAAGGGAAAACAGACGGCTATGCGGATTACTACCACTTTGAGAAAAACAAAAATGAAAGCGGCTGGCGTTCCGCAGGTTTTGATGACTGGTACTATGAGGGAGAGTTTGACACGGATATGCCCGATCTCAATCTCAAAAGTGAAAAGCTCCGTGCGGAATTGCAGGAGATTGTCAAATACTGGATTGATATGGGGGTAGACGGTTTCCGTCTGGACGCTGTATGGTGGTTTGAAAGCGGCAACACCTCGATTGACGACGAAGGCTCTGTCGAGGACTTGAAATGGCTGTATGACTACGCCAAAACGCTTAAACCCGATATCTTTATGGTAGGTGAGTGCTGGAAAGATACTTCCACTATCAAAAAATTCTATCAGTCAGGTCTGGACAGCTTTTTCAATTTCGATATGCAGGGCACTTCGGGACGTGCCAACACGGCCGTCAATACTTCCAATGCCCAAAGCTTTGCGGAATACCTCGAAAAATGGCAGAACAGCATCAGAGAGGAAAATCCCGATGCCATCGACACACCTTTCCTCTCCAATCACGACACCGCCAGAAGTGCCGGCTTTATCAATACCAATACCGGCAGACGTCTGGCAGCCGCTTTGTATCTGCTTTCTCCGGGAAATTCTTTCATTTACTACGGTGAAGAAATCGGCATGACAGGCTCTCAAAATGATCCCGAAAAGCGTACCGGTATGTATTGGTCGGCTACCGATACAACAGGCTATGTCCCCAAAATCCCCGGTGCCGGCATTGACGGCAAATCCGACAAAGCCGTAGACGAACAGCAGAAAGATGAAACTTCTCTGCTGAACTTCTATAAAAAGGCAATCGCTCTGAAAAATCAGAATCCCGAAATTGCCCGCGGCACTCTCAAAGCCGTTGATTTAGGCGAACCCAAAACATCAGGCTATGTCACAGAATACAACGGTTCAAAAGTCATGGTTATTTTCAACCTCTCAGACAAGACTTCCACCGTCACCGTTCCCGAAACCGCAATGACCATCAGTGAAGTCAGAGGTTGGCTGGACGCCAATGCAGAAGAAGCCAATGCAGGCTCCAGTATTGACGATATTTTCGGAATCGGCACCCCTGCTTCCGCTGCGAGCACCGAACAGGAAAAAGGAGAATTTTCCGTGTCCGGTCAGACTGTCACCATGCCCGGCAATACCGTAATTGTCCTGAAATAATCCCTGTAGTATCATATACCCAAAGTAAAAATCCTGCTGATTGTCACATCAGCAGGATTTTTTATCAATTCTGTTTGGTATTTTTTTTTCGTTTTTCACGGAGATACAATGCTGCCAATACCGCTATCATGATAACGGAAATTCCTCGGAAAATCCATCCGAAAGTGCCGTGCATCAAATCAGCCTCTATGAACTGGTCAGCCAACCACCAGCAACCCATCCATATAAAATAACCGCTCATTCCCCATATCATTTTGCTTTCCTTGTGAAATCTCACTGCCAGCACAACGGCAATGACAAACCACATCACTGCATATACATATCCCATACAGACACTCCTATCATTTCTTTTTGAGCAGAGAACGTCTTGTCGATTTTTTCTCTGATTTATTGCCTGTAAAAAATCCGCATATCATAAAATATATGCCCAACGCTGTCAGACCAATGCAATGAATCGCCTGCATAAACACATTGTCAGGGAATATCTGTCGGAAAATATAGTCTAACAGTACCCATATCCCCTCAAACAAAAATAAAAAGGCTGTTGGTCTGTAAAACTGAAAACTTCTCATTTTCTGTGTATACATCAGTGTTCCTGCGGCTATGCAGACAACTCCCGTAATTAAAGCAAGTATCATCATTCAACTTCCTTTCTGTGAATATACCTGTAATCCATTATACTTTGTACACCAACAAAAATCAAGCCATTCACAGCAAAAAAAAGCAAGACAGAATTTCTCTGCCTTGCCGATTCATTTTGCATTATGCATTAATATGTGATGTCCTCGGAAACACCGTCCAGAACATAAATTGTTACATCACGTCTGCCAAACTGGCAGCACTCGTCATATGTATTGTAGTACAGATCAACAATGGCTGTACCTGCCCACAAAGCTCCGCCCGTATCGCCTGCCACTGCATAGCCATATACCACTTCACCGTCATTTGATACGATATACATGATAGAACCATAAGGAATGATATCAGGATCAACGGCTACCACACCATAACGAGCCAGTCTGCCTGTTGCAGTCAAAGCACCTGCCGGAGCATAGTAAGCTGTACCCGAACCGGTAAGAACTCTTGTATAGCTGACCTGATTGCCGTTGACATCTGTCAGAATTCCCTCGGATTCATTCACGGAAATAGAGCCCGAATTTGTGTATACCTGACTGATATATTCCTGTGTACCGTTGAGAATCACTTCATCAACAGGCTGTTTTGTTACCGTGTTGCTGACTTCCTCTGTAGAAACGAGTTTTCCGTTGACATACTTTTCTTTTGTTACGATAGTACGTTCCCCCTGAACACCCTGACGTTCCACAGATGTTTCACCAATGTACAAATCCTCTGTATTTTTGTTGACAGTCTTGTAATCAACTGCCTGAGTGGCAGTTACTTCTTTATAAGTCACCTTGTCTATGTTAATAACAAGACCTTCTGTTACTTCCGTTTTCTTGTCCACGCTGAGAACGTCTGACTTGTCAAGTACAATATCCAGATATTCCAGAGCGTCTTCTACTGTACCTGCGGGAACTTCCTTCTGAATTTCCTCGCCTCTGACATTTACCTTGATGGTATAGAAACGAGCAATTTTAATTTCCATATCCGGCTGTAACTCTGTATTCTGGGAAAGGGAAACGGAATCATTTTTGCTGAGTGTCAAACCTGCCGCTTTGATTGCATCTGCAACAGTGCCCTCATTGAAAGTCAAAGTTTTTGTTGTTTTGCCGTCCGTCACATCCACATTGAATGCACGAAGAACAGAAATGCTGATATCGCTTGTTTCGCTTTCGGTGCGAATCAGCTTGTCATCACTGCCAAGAGCCACACCCGTTCTTTCCAGAATGGCATCCGTATCGGGATTGATGGTGTTAATTGTCACAGTTTTGTCACCGTCGGTAACAGTCACGGTTTTTGACATGGCTGCAACAGATACGGCTGCTGTCAGACAGATACTGCCCATCAATGCAACTGCTATCGCCTTTTTAAAACCTGCTGAGAGGGGGGTTTTTTTGTTTTCCATATCAATAATCTCCTTACATTACTGTAATGATTTTGTAATCTTTATGACTTGTTGTTTTAACCAACGCTGTTATTATAACCCAATATCCTGTGAATGTCAAATAAATCCCACTTTCATTTTTAGATAAATTGCACAACTCCAAATTTTCCACAATGAAAAAAACAGCCCAAAACAGGCCGTTTTCATTCTTTTAAAGAAATATAATACAATTTTTCTGTGCATTTTGCAGAATTATTACATTTTTTTAATTATTTACAAACTTGTTACAAATCGGTTTCGGAAAGCAAAAAATACTGTTCACGGGTAATTTCCAATTCCAGAATCTGCCATTTTTCCCCAAACAGCTCACATATTTCATGATGTTCCGTCTGCACATCCCGAAAGCCTGCCGCCTGATAGCAATGATAAGCAAACCGGTTATTTTCAAATACCCCTATTGTCACTTTTTCGGCACCTGCAATTCGGAAAGCGTATTCCAAGGCAAGCCGCATCATTTTTTTGCCATAGCCGTGACCTCTTTTTTTGCTGTCCACGATCACAAAGCCTATCCGCAAAATATGACGGTTTCCTCCGACATATCTCATAATGAAATGCCCCACCATGCCGTTATCATCACAAGCCGTCATCGGATAAAAATTATCTTCTTCGGTGCAGTCACCGTTGCAGTCAAAATATTTTTCATTCATGTCATGTTCGGTGATAGGATAGGTATCATATCTGTCGGATGTCCATTTTCTGAAAACGGTTTCATCTTCGCACCATGAAAGAATCACTTTTGCATCGGATTTTTTATACGGTCTTAAATACATCATTTTTCATTTCCTTATCTGTGTATGTACAATCTTGTCATATCAGATTCCCCGTCACCCTGTGCCATACAGAAAAATTCCCAGCCGTATTTTTCATAAAAACCTGTATGGTCTGTGACAAGATAGATAGGGGTAATGTCCTTTGATTTCATATCGTCAACTACCATGTTCAAAAGATTGCCTGCTATCCCCTGACAACGGTATGCTTCTTCCGTGTAAACGGCACATACATTCGGGGACAAGTCTTTTCTGTCATGGAAATCGTTTTCGATAACGCCCATGCCGCCGATAATTTTATCTCCGTCAAGACACAAATACCAGCCGTATTCGGTTTCACCGCTCAAATATGCGTCCATACATTCCAGATAGGCTTCTTCGGGAACACCCCATTTACTGCTGAACCACTTTGCAGCGTTGTCTTTGATTTCAGGTTTTTCTCTCAGGGTAATGTAATCATAGTTTTTCATCATTCTTTGTCCTTTCATTGTATCAATGTCATGATTCCTGCCATAGCCGCACTGATCAGCGGAAAGCCTATGACAGTGAATGTCCATTTCACGAGTTTTGTTTTCAGGGGAATGTAGGGTTTCAGATCCTCTGTTCCGGGGATAAGCCATGCATTGGTATGTCCTACCCAGTACAGGTCAATGAATAATCTGTCGAACAATCCCATTATCAGCAAGATTGCCGTCATCTGCCAAAAGCCGCTCCAAAAGCCATTGGCTCCGTTGATGCCGTACACCATGTACGGAACCAGCGTCAGTATCGGTGCAAACAACAATGCCGATACAATCATTGAGTTGCGTTTGATTTTCTCTTTGGTAGTAAGTCCGAGTTCAACTGCTCTTTCCTGTACGTCCTTTTCGTAGAATACGACCAGTCCGACTGCACCGTTGGCAGTTCCGACAATACATATCAGAAGTAGCCAGAAACACATTACGATACTTTCAATAATAATCATTGATGTCCCTTCCCTATCCTATTAACAATGCCATTTTTTTGCCGCACCATACCCCGAAAACACAGCATACCACACTTATCACTGCATAAACCATTCCCAAAAAATAGGCTCCTTTATCGAGCAGTTCCAATGTTTCCAGCGAAAATGTCGAAAACGTGGTAAAACCTCCGCAAACACCTGTTTTCCAAAACAGAACCGCATTGGGTGAAACATCTTTTCCCGAACTGACAAGACCAACAATCAATCCTATCAGAACAGCTCCCAATATATTCGTGACAAATGTCAGCAGAGGGAAATTTGTTTTGATGGGGATACAACTAACGGCATAACGTCCCACCGCTCCCAAAGCTCCTCCGAGAGCTACAAAAAACCAGTTCATTTATCTTCTCCCATATCATCATTTTACTTTCATCTGTTGTAAATCAAAACACCCATTCTTCTATTGCAAATGGATGCATATTTTGGTGATATTTTACGGTAAAAACACAAGGATAATCGTTTACAGTGCTAAAAGTAATTGTAAATCCATCCGTTGCAGGTTTTGACTGATGACCGTATTCAAACTCCCCGAAAGTAATGCCATATAATTCAAACCCCAAGTCAAAAGCATCTGAATACATTTTGTCAACCCGTTTTATATCTTTTAGCCACAACTGTGCATCTTTTATGCATTTATCGAAATTTTTGAGTACCATTACAGAGAAATCTGCCAATTTATCTGATATTTTTCCGTCTTTTAACTCAAACAGTACTTCTGCACCATCATTCAAATAAGTAACAGCATAATAATCTGTAAATCTAAATTTCTCAAACTTACCACTTGACAGCACTTCAATTAACTCGTTAAGTGTGTATGCTTGAACACCCATAAATCATTTTCCTCCTCATAATACAAAAAATTTTTTCTTTCATCTACCGTCATTTCCTTACGAAGAATATAGAAAAGATTCATGAAAGAATGTGCGGCAATCCCCCATCCACCTTTTTATCTTTGCACAGAACGATAATTTTTTCAGCAGCTTCCGTGAACGGCTCTGTCAAGAATATAGTCTATATATTGGTATCAATCAAAATTTTCATACTCCCCCACCTCTATAGGTGGGGGAGTATGTCACCTCAGTCAATTTCATTCTGAATTTTTGCGGCTTTGAGAGTGTTTTTCATCAGCATGGCGATTGTCATAGGTCCTACTCCGCCGGGTACAGGGGTGATATATGACGCTTTCGGCTCCACTTCCGCATAGTCAACATCTCCGCAGAGTTTGCCGTTTTCATCTCTGTTGATACCGACATCAAGCACGACGGCTCCCTCTTTGACCATATCGGCCTTAACAAATTTCGGTCTGCCGACTGCCGCTACCAATATATCCGCATTGCTGCAAATTTCTTTGAGATTTTTCGTTCTGCTGTGACAGATAGTAACAGTGCCGTTCTCATGGAGCAGAAGCATTGCCATCGGCTTGCCGACAATATTGCTTCTGCCGATGACAACGCAGTTTTTACCGTTGACATCAATGCCTTCCGAATGTACCAATTCCATAACTCCCGCAGGCGTACACGGCAAAAAGTGATAATCCCCTATCATAATTTTTCCCACGTTGGACGGATGAAACGCATCAACGTCTTTCAGCGGAGAAATGGCATTGATAACCGCCTTTTCATCAAGATGTTTCGGCAGCGGCAGCTGACACAGAATACCATTGATTTCAGGCTTGTTGTTGAGTTCCTCAACAAGTGCCAGAAGTTCTTCCTGAGTGGTTTCGGCAGGGAGAGCATACTCTTCCGAAACAAATCCCACTTCCGCACAAGCTTTTTTCTTGTTGTTGACATACACTCTCGATGCAGGATCGTCACCCACGATTATTACAGCCAAGCCGGGATTAATACCCTGACTTTTAAGCTGTTCACACTCTGCTTTAACGTCTGCTCTCACCTTTGCAGAAACCTCTTTGCCACTGATTACTTTTGCCATTTTAATGCACTCCTTTTTATTCAATCATTATCCTATCAAACCGGACTGTAATTTAAATTCTTCCACAGACATTTGTGCTTCCTCAGCCGCCTGTGAGATAGTCAGCAAACCTTTTTTGACCAACGAAACAAGCGTCATCAGAATACCTTCCGCCTTACCTTTTTCTATGCCCTTTTCTATGCCCTTTTCTATGCCCTTTTCTTCTCCCTGCCGAAGAATTTTGTCATAAATTTCACACATAGTGATACCTCCTTTTTCAGACATGGAATTATATTCATTTCTGAATCTTTCGTCACCTGAAAAAACGCTTATCATATCAATCACTTCTTCGGGATGTTCCAGTCTCCGATTAGTGGGATGATAACTTTTTTTATTTAAAAGAGCATTAAAAAATTCCGCTATCACCCTGAAATCCGATGTAAATTTTTCGATGTCAGCGTCTGTCATATCCTTGACGGCATAAAAATTCATCTTGTAGTCATTCACAAATTTTTCGAGTCCGTCCGGAACTTCAAAGCAGGAACAAAGATTTTTGCTGTAGTTCCAGTTTTCACTGCCGAAATACAGAACAAGTGTAATGACAGGATAACAATTTTTTAACTTGCCGTTCTTTTTCAGGCGATACTGATTTCTGTATTCTGCACCGTCATAGCTGAAAATTCTCAGAGGCATCAGTTCATCGACTGCCACCTGATTTTCCACACCCAAAAGTGCTATATTGATGTTGGCATTCTGCCAGAATTTAGAAACATCTCTTTCCTGTGAGTAAATTTTTCCGTCAGCCTTATAATGAGAGTCTTTTTGTGCGGAAACAAGTCTGTCAGGCTCTATCAACCGTTTGCCGTTAAACAATAAAACATTAACAATATCCGCAAATACTTCATTATAGGATTCAAGCGTTTTCGTTGTCAGATCTTTCTGTGCCATTGTTTTCACCTGTTTCCGTAGTAGTTGTTTGATGGATTGCCTTGGCGGTGTTCTTACGGAACACGATTAAAAGAACAATCCCCGCAGCCATTGTCAGTCCTGCAAGTATCTGCGATACTCTCAGATTGAATATCGGGGTATAAAGGCTGTCTGTACGCAGTCCCTCGACAAACATTCTTTCAAAGCCGTACCAGACGAGATATAATAAAAATATCTGTCCGTCATATTGTCTGAGCTTTCTGCTGAACAGGTACAGCAGAACAAAGCCCAAAAGACACCATATCGACTCATATAAAAAACACGGATGTACCCCGACACCATTGGTATTTTCGCTGACCATTCGCCAAGGCAGAGAGGTCTCTGTGCCGAAAGCCTCCTGATTGACAAAATTTCCCCATCTGCCGATTCCCTGCCCGATGAGAAACCCCATAACAGCGACATCCAGAATGGCAGGAATGGGGACTTTTTTGATTTTAGCAACAATACAGCCTCCCAGAAGTCCCCCTATCACACCGCCATAAATGGCAAGACCACCATTGTGTATCGCAAAAAGCTCGTTCAAATGCTGAGAATAATAATCCCATTTAAACAGCACATAATACAGTCTTGCTCCCACAATGCCGCAGATAAATCCTGCTATCACACAGTCAATAAACGCATCTGACGCAATACCGAAACGCCTGATGACTTTCAGTGCAAAAGCCAGTGCCAACAGAAAGCCTGCACCGATAATCATTCCATACCAGTATACGTTAAAATCGCCTATCTGAAAGGCAACGGGATTGACAGCAAGGTCAATCCCTAAATCCGGAAACTGTATATGATACATCACATTTTCCTCCCCGTCAGTCATCAATTCCCTTGATGACGGAAAGAGCGTAATTCTCCGGATCAAGCTGGTCTTTCAGTCTTTCGTTGACATCTTCCGGAGTGACTTTGGCAGTTTCCTCCAGAGAAACAAAGGATGTTCCTCCCATAAATTCATTATTGATCATTTTAGAGGCAAGTCCGGAAGGACTGTCAAAGCCTGAAATAATGCCTCCATAAAGGCAGCGTCTTGCTCTTTCAAACTCTTCCTGAGAGATACCGTTTTGTTTGAGCTTTCTGACTTCTTCGAGAATCATTTCGGAAACCTTCAGCGGATCTCTGCTTTCACCCTCAAACATCACGGTACGATAATATTTTCCCTCGTTATAGTCGGCACCGAATGTAGAATTGATGAGTTTGCTGTCCAACAGTTTTCTGTACAGCTCGGAGCCGAATCCCGCAAACGCTTCCAGCAGGATATTGGTACAAATCATCTCTTTGATAGTGACAAACTGTCGGGGAGCCTTTTCCTTGAATCCCAGACAGAACAGCGGTACGGCTACGGGCAGACGCTGTTCCGTATATTTTTCCTTTACTTCATAGGGTTCTTCAGGGAAAATGCTTTGCGTTTGGAAAGGCTGACTGACTTTCAGTTTTTTGTCGGCAATTTCCAGCACTTCCTCGGGAGAAACATTGCCTGCCACACCCAAAACCATATTATGCAGATTATAATAGCTGTTGTAACATTCATACAGGATTTCGGGAGTAATTTGTGCGATCGTTTCCACACTGCCGGCAATATCAATATTGATAGGATGATTGTGATAGAGAGCCTGCCAGAGATTCATTGCCACACGCCATTCCGGACTGTCCTCATACATTTTGATTTCCTGTCCGATAATGCCTTGTTCTTTGGCGACAGTCTCAGGCGTAAAATACGGAGACTGTATCAGATCAAAGAGAATTTCCAGCGACTCCTTAAACCGTGAGGTGCAGGAAAACAGATAACACGTTGTATCAAAGGAGGTGTAGGCATTGGCACTGGCACCTGTTCTGGCATACTGTGCAAAAGCGTCACCCTCTTCGCTTTCAAAGAGTTTATGCTCCAGATAATGAGCGGTTCCGTCGGGAACAATGATTTCCTTTCCGTCACGGATAAAGTGTTTATTCACAGAGCCGAAATCGGTTCCCACAGCGGCATATGTGGAGTTATAGCCTTGTTTGGGATATACCAGAATTGTCAGTCCCGAAGGATGACAAAGACGATAATATTGTTCTCCGATACGTTCATTTTTTATGATTTCAAAATTCATAGTTCATGTCCTCATTTCTTTCGTCAGTTGCCGATCAGTGAAAATACGGTATCGAGTTTGAGCTGACCTGCCAGTTCAATGATTTCTTCTTTCGTGATGTCATCCGTGAGAGCCGCAGCCTCCACAGGAGACAGAAAAGAGGAACGCAGAATATTGGACAGGTAAAAACTCTGCATGGCAGCAAGGCTGTCCAGTGACGAGATATAGACGTTTTTCAAAGCAAGCTTGGCAGTGTTCAGTTCTTCATAGGTAATATTGCCTCTCATAAAGGTGTTAAGCTGTTCCATAACAGCTTTTTCGGTTTTTTCAATATTTTTGGTTTCGACACCGCTGTCCACAAACATAATTCCCTTGTGAATATCCGCCATGCTTGCACAGTAATAACAAAGACTCTGCTTTTCTCTGACATTCACAAACAGCTTGGACGTAGGTGTTCCTCCGAAAATAGCGGACATCAGAGCCGTTGCCACAGCATGACGTGCCGTTTTTTCATAGGCACAGCGGAATCCCATCACCAGTTTGGATTGTGTGATTTCTTCCGTTTCGACAATGCGTTTGACTTCCCCGACTTCCGACACAATTCGGGAAAAGCCCATTGTTTTACGGGGCCTTCCGTCAAAATATTTGCGAAAGCCTTCCAAAGCCCTGTCAGGCTGAGAACTGCCCAGCATAAACAATTCAACGGTTGCATTGTCCAACAGCGTTTTCCACGCTTTATAGACATCTTCAGGTGTCAGCGAAAGCACATCTTCTCGGCTGCCGCAGCGTCCGATGGCAAACGGTTCGTCACGACACATGATTTCTGCACATCTATTCAGAGAGTAAAAGCGTTTATCATTAAATTCCGCATCAATATCATCAATCAACTGTCTTTTTTCCTGCTCAACATCCTCCTCGGAGAAACATCCGTCAATCAGGTTCGGCTCAAACAGAATCGAACAAAGCAGCTCTGTCATTTCGGCGGAAATGGAAACACCGTCAAGAGCATACCTGTCCTCCAGACCGGAAACAGCAAGGGTAATCGCTTGAAAATCTCCGATTCTTCTGACAGAGGGATAAAGCGAAGCACCATATAAATCATCCAGTTTTCTGTTGAGTGCGGTAAAATCGGGATATTTCCGACAGGAGCGTCTCAGCACTCCCGAAAGCAATGCATTGGCAGCGGCTGTTTTCTTATCGAGAGGAGTTACCAGTGTTGCATAGATTCTTCCTCTTTTAAATCTGTCATCCGTAATGCTGTTAAAAGCAACCCCTTCACATATCTCTTTGCGAATCAATTCAGACATTCTGTATCACATCTCCAAAATCATTATTTTACATATTCACATTGATTATATCATATTTCACCGTATCAGGAAAGAGTTTGATAAAATTATTTTTGTCATCAGCGGTTTGATTTTCATAGTCTGCCGGAAAGTAGTTTTCCACATTCTGATGAAAGATATGTTTATGATTGCAGTTCATCATATCATCTTTGACTTCTTGGGATATATTTTTTAACATCATTATATTAATTTTCTTATATAAATTCAATATATTTTATAAAAAATAACAGGAATTAAAAAATTTTTAAAAAAAACCTTGCAATTTATCAATTTATATGTTATCATAGATAAGCAGTCCGATAAAGACAGGATGCGCCGATAGCTCAGCCGGATAGAGTGACTGGCTACGAAC
>DEFH01000060.1:1902-3540 GCA_002350705.1 Ruminococcaceae bacterium UBA2857 | reverse complement strand
TGTTGTTTTATATCGGAAGCCTGATTCGATACAAAGGATGATGATATGGTCAATACTTATAAAATCGCTGATAAAATTATACGGATCGACTCCCTGTTTGAAGAGGTACACAACTACTGCAAAGACTATCTCTTTGACGGACAGCCGGATTTTGAGGTCGTCACAACAAAAGATGATATTACATACGAACAGAAAAAATCGGCAGACAATGACATTGCCGAAAAACGACCTGTCCGTCACTGGTCAGACAGCTATCTTGAAGAACTGGCAGTTTACCGTAAAATTGCGGAAAAAATGCCTGAATATGATACTTTTTTGTTTCACGGTTCGGTCATAGCCGTTGACGGGGCAGGATATCTATTCACGGCCAAGTCAGGCACAGGCAAATCCACTCATACAAAACTCTGGCGTGAACTGCTTGGAAGCCGTGCCGTCATGGTCAATGATGATAAACCGCTGATTCATGTTGATGAGCATAGCGTGACGGTTTTCGGAACACCCTATAACGGAAAGCACCGTTTAGGCAATCCCATTGCTGTTCCGCTGAATGCCGTCTGTATTCTGGAGCGTGCACAAGAAAATCATATCCGTATCATCACCAAAGAAGAAGCCTATCCTATGCTCTTACAGCAAAGTTATCGTCCCCATCACAGTGCCGCTCTTGTCAAGACGCTGACACTGATTGACAAAACCGCAGAACAAATCCCATTATACAAGCTCGGCTGCAATATGGATATCTCGGCAGCAGAAATTGCCTACCATACAATGAAAGGACAATGATTTACCATGAAACGCAATCCCCATTTTCTCGTACACCAAAGCGGCAAAGATACCATTCTCGTACCGACAGGCAATGCCGAATTTTCAGGCATTGTGAAAGGCAATGAAACGCTTGGTATCATTTTCGAGCTGCTCAAAACAGATACTACTCAAGAGCATATCGTTGATGCAATGTTACAGCAGTATGACGCTCCCCGTGAAGTGATTGAAAAGGATGTCGTCACCACCATTACCAGACTTAAAAAAATCGGTGCGATTGATGAATAAAGCAACTTTCGGGGAAATCATACAGCGTGACGGCAAATTGATTTATACGAACAAAGGTGACAGTATGATGCCTCTCATCAAAGAAGGACGTGACCTTCTTGTCATTGAAAAAGTCAGCGGAAAATTAAAAAAATTTGATGTACCGCTTTATCGGCGTGACAGCGGACAGTATGTCCTGCACCGCATTGTAAAAGTAAGGCAGAATGATTATGTCATCTGCGGTGACAATCGTATCCACTTTGAGTATGGTATCACAGACCGTCATATCATAGGGGTGCTGACTGCCGTCATCCGTAACGGAAAAGAACTTTCCGTCAAAAGCACAAAATATAAGCTGTATGTATATTTATGGTATGTACTGTTTCCTGTACGCTTTGCCGTCATTAAAACAAGAAATCTGTTCAGAAAACACAAGAAATAAATAACAAAATCAGCTTTCGGATATACTCCGAAAGCTGATTTTTCATGCAGAAAGTTTGCTCCCTTGCATTATGATCATTTATTGTTTCGCATTGAATTTTCCCGGAAAATCAACATCAGTATGATAAAACTCAATGCCAGTACCCCTAATGTGAACTACCCATTGTCTAA
>DEFH01000060.1:0-1778 GCA_002350705.1 Ruminococcaceae bacterium UBA2857 | reverse complement strand
GCAGCATTGACATCTCTGTCATGGATAATTTGACATTTTGGACATACCCACTCCCGAACAGATAAGTCTTTTGTTTCGGGATTCTTATACCCACAACATGAACATATTTGACTGCTTGGAAAAAATGTATCTATCTTCTGATAAATACGCCCATTCCACTGTGCTTTATATGCAAGCTGTCTCGTAAATTCATACCATGACACATCTGCAACGGATTTTGCCAAATGATGATTCTTCATCATGTTCTGCACTTGTAAATTTTCTGTCACTATCACTTGGTTATCGCTGACAATTTTCAGAGAAATTCTGTGCAGATAATCTTTTCTGATTTCTTTTGGGAGAGAATCCGTTTTCATAGCCCCATCTTGCCGGCAGAGAAGTTTTATACTTACCGATAGCTCATTTGACTTTCTGCTTTTTTGTTCAAAAGTAAATTCCTTAATGGTTAGTGTAATCTTCATCAAACGGGTACGAATTCATTGCAGCAGGCATATTCTTGGGTTTGCGGCAAAGGCAGATATATCTGAAAATACGCAGTAAATCCAACGTGAATCCGCCAAATATAAAAACGATACCAAAAATCGTCAAAACAATATCCGGAAGATTCAGAAAAGATACCCCTATCACCAGACCTATCATCACGATACCGCCAATGAGCCAGTTGCCGACTCTTTTTGAAAGGAATATGTAGACCGACAACATCGAGTACAGAACAATAAAGAAAAAAATTACCATGCCGATATTGGTATCCTGAGATGATGTAACGGCATAAGTAATTCCGCCCGATATGATGGCTTTCAGTGGAATCCCCATCAGAATTCCTCGTAACTCCGCTTTTTGAAAAGCTCTTTCTTCATCAGACATCATGTAATCAACACCTTTCATTTTTTAAAAAGAATAAGACTGAGACAATATGAATTATACTACATTCTAATGGAGAATGTCAAGAAGAAATTTCCCTGTTATCCTCATTTATGAGGTGATTTGTTATGAAAAAAAGACCATGCTCCAATTATTCAGGAATTATTTTTAAACTGGATAAAATCATGGCAGAAAAAGGATATTCTAAAAACAAACTATGTGTCAACTGTGGATTACGCTTTGAAACGGTACAAGGTTATTATCTTGGAGATATCAGCAGAGTAGACCTGTATGTTCTGGCGGCAATCTGCAAAGAACTTGAATGTAATGTACAGGATATTATTGAATATTGTCCTGAAACGATAAATAATTGTTCTATATCATTGCATGAATAGAACAAGCCTCCTCACTGTCGGACGAATTGGACAATGAGGAGGTTCTGTTTTAAGTCAATCTCTACACAGCATATGTAAATAATAAAAAAAATCAAATTACCTATTGACATTTAGTAAATAGTGTGCTATACTAATCAAGTACTTTAAAAAAGCACTTCTGTATGTCAATATCGCGGAGTGGAGCAGCTAGGTAGCTCGTCGGGCTCATAACCNNNCAAATCCTGCCTCCGCAACCACATTGTTTTTAAAGGCAAAGAGCTCAGGCTTTTTGCCTTTAAATGTCATAGCAGATGTAAAAAACTATGCTATTACTAAAGGCAATCCTCCCCGGTAGGACAGGAAGATAGCCTTAACTCGTAAATAGCCACGTTGTCGTCATATTTTGTATTTTAGTCTGTTTTCACAAAGAAAATAGGCTTTTTTTATTAACAATGGTAATTCAAAATAATTTTTCAAGGGAACATATGTCCCCTATCGCTATGGAAAGAGGGAAAATTTAATGAAAGAATTGGAATATCCTTT
>DEFH01000045.1:9097-13127 GCA_002350705.1 Ruminococcaceae bacterium UBA2857 | reverse complement strand
TTTTTATATATTTATCGTAGCGGAAGTGGAATTTCTGGATTTTCTGCATATTTTTCTGACACGCTGAGTGTTCCCCTTATTAAAAAATGACAGTCACACGATTGCAGTGTGGCTGTCATTTTGCTTATTCGCATACAATTAATTCATTGGCATAGGGCAATGTTCTGATATGGTCACAGAGAGTATGCCATTCGCTGAGTTTGTGATTTTTTCTTGCGTGGTAAATGTTGACAAGATTTTCATAGTTCATGGTACAGGTACGCATCTGATTGTAGCTTGACGGCAAAAGCTGGATAATATCATACCAGATTTGCTTGTCTTTTGTTTCGAGGAAGGACAGACGGAGTTTTTCGAGATATTCCACAACTCCCTGCATGAAGTCGAGAGTAGGTTTGTCCATGTGATCGGTGCTGAAATGGGAAATATCAAAGGGTGAAGAAGTAATCTTGTGCATGGTGCTGGTAGAGTTGGCAACCGTGCCGACTTTGTAGGTATCAAATTCTTTCCACCAGTACATGGGAGCGGTAATGTCCATTGAGACGAAAATCTGCCGCATGAATTTGCGGTGGTCACCGCCTGCCTGTCTGAGACGCATGGCAAGGGAAAGGTCGTTTTCTCCGAGTACATACTCACCGTTTTCATTGAAAAAGCTGTCACTTCTGTTCCAGCTGTTCATGGGGTTTCTGGCACCGCGAATGGCATTTTTGAGATTCATTACTTCTGTATTGTTGACTGTCAGCATAGTATTTTCTTCCTTTACCGTTTTTTCTGTTGGAATGTATAGCAAAAATGTGTCACCGTCTTGTCGGGGAGGAATCTTTTGGCAAGTTTCAGGCACTTGATTTTCACAGAGGGAATAATATATAATTTCCCCTGCATAAGACCGTCGATGGCTTGTTGAGCAACGGTTTTACTGTCAAGAGGTTCAGCGGAAAACTTCACCTGTGCCACATCATTGAATTCCGTATCGACGGGACCGGGACACAAGGCACTGATTTTGACATTGCTTCCGCTTCTTTGGAGTTCCTCGTAGATAGCTCCTGTCAGACTGACAACATAATTTTTGGTGGCATAATAGGTTGCCATCAGAGGTCCCGAGAAAAATCCTGCAATGGAGGCAACATTTAAAATATAGCCTTTGTTTTTCTTTCGGAAGTCACGCAAAAAGAGTTTTGTCAGAATATGCACAGCTTTGATATTGGTGTCAATCATGGCAAGTTCACCGTCAAGGGAAAGCTCCGTAAATTCACCGCACAGACCAAAACCGGCACAGTTGACGAGCATTTCAATATCTTCATTTTTGAATACTTCATAAAGTTTTTTACATTCTTCTTCATGGGACACGTCACAGCGGACGCATTTTGTGTTTTTGCCAAGCTCTTTTTTTAAGTCGAGAAGTTTTTGTGTACGCCTTGCGACCAATATCACTTCCCAGCCTCTGCTGACAAGCAGTCTTGCAATATCCTTTCCGATACCGGAGCTGGCACCTGTCACGATAGCCTTACGCATAGAATTTCCCTCATCTCAATAATTGTCATAATAATATCCGTAGCGGTCAAAATAGCCGATATAATCATCATAGTATTCATCATAGTATTCATCGGGATAGAAATTGCCGTATCTGTCAAAGTAGCCGCCGGGATAGTAATTTCCGTCTGCATCATAGAAATCACCGCGGGTATATTCACTATCATTGTAATAGCTGTCGTTATAGCTGTAACTGCGTCCTCTGCGTCCGAATACCGAACAGGAGGAAAGCGTTGCAATCATAACGACGGACATCAGAACAGCCAAAAACACCTTTAATTTCTTTTTCATTGAAAAACACACCTTTCCATTTGATAAACCCGTTTTGCATTTTCGAGGGTAGTTTTCAGAACCTCCTCAACAGGAATATGCTTAATTTCTGCAATTTTCAGAGCCACGTACTGTATCATAGATGAGTCGTTTCTTTTTCCGCGGAATGGTACGGGTGACAGATACGGACAGTCCGTTTCAAGGACAATTCTTTCCAGGGGAATATCGGCAACGACATCCACTGCTTTTCTGGAGTTTTTGAAGGTCACAACGCCTCCGACACCGATATACATTCCCAGCCTGATAATTTCCCTTGCTGTTTCCACACTTCCCGAAAAGCAGTGCAGGATACCTTTTGGACGGTATTTCTGTATGATTGCCAGAACATCTCCGTGAGCCTCCCTGTCGTGAATCGTGACGGGCAGGTGAAGCTGTTCGGCAAGCAAAAGCTGTTGTTCAAAGACCGCCTTCTGCAAATCTCTGGGAGTGTCCCAGTAATAGTCAAGACCGATTTCACCGATAGCTACAGCCTTTTTGTGTCGGGCAAGCTGTCGGATTTCATCAAGTTCCGAAAGACTGTTTTCCGTGACACATTCCGGGTGTATGCCTACGGCACAATACATATTCTCATATTGTTCCGCAAGAGCAATGCTGCACTTTGAAAGCTCCACAGTTGTACCCTGATTGACAATGCAGGCGACATTTTCGGAAAAAAGTTTTGTCAGCAGTTCGTCTCTGTCGCTGTCAAAGGCACTGTCATCATAATGGGCATGAGTATCAAATATCATTTTCATAGAAAAATCCTTTCTTACGGAAAGTTATCTGAAAAACATTGGCAGGAATATCATCAGAAAGAAGGCAAGCATAATGACAGCCAATACAATAGCTCCGGAAATGCTTTCCCGCCCGCTCCGGCTGAGCGAGTTGTCAGCCGGCATGATCTGATAGCCTGACGGGTTGACGAGAAGGTCAACCAATACGGGACTGTCGGAATGTCTGGTAAAATCGTCAAGCGTACGGATCTCATAATGGTTGTTGATAAAAATTTCGTACTGAGGGGCATAGACATAGTAATGATGATGTTTTGTGTGTCTGCGTTCCTCCAGGTAGCCGACAAGGTGTCCTGTCACGGGAACCGTACAGACTTTTTTGAGGTTGTTTCTGTCAATGACGGGACCGATAATCACACCGCCGATGAGTCCAGCAAACATCAGTATGACCGGTGCCATCGTCAAAAACGATACCGCCGAGGAGTTGACGGGAAAGGCACTGAGGATCATAGGCAGGAATACCGAGAATCCCATCGGTGCAAAGAATCCGATCAGAACAATGAGAGTGGACATTTTTATTCTTACGGAAGGGAGAGGGACTTCCACCGCATGATGAGGTTCCTGAAAGTGATTGTCATTGTAATTGCTGTAAGTATCAGACGGCTGATAGCCGGAATAGGAATCCTGATAAGTATTTTGCGGAGGATAATTCTGATAGGAACTGTTGTAGTCATTTGGCTGATAGCCGGAATAGCTGTTATTGTAGTTGTTTTGCTGTATGGTGTTGGCAGGCTGATAGCTTGACACATAGGAATTATAACTGCTGTTTGACTGTGAAGAAGCGTTTCTGTCGGTGAAGTCAAAAGAGTTATTCTGAGGGGGCGGTGCAGGATTGTCATTGGCAGGTTCTCTCCTGCGGCTGTAGACATAGTTGTTGATGGATTGACGGTTGTTGTCAGACATTTTTGAAAAACACTCCTTCTTATAGCAATAATATCTTGTTATTATTTTATCATGAATTAAATCATATCACAATTACAATTGTCATACTTACTGTATAAATTTTAATATATAATACAAATTGTATATATTTTTTTAAAAAAAGATATTGCAATTTTTGAAAAGGGGTGATATAATACAGGAGTTGTCAGAAATGAGCGACAAAATGAATACAGTTGGTGTTGATGACGTTGAGGGTCCACCCGTTCCCATACCGAACACGGAAGTTAAGCTCAATGGTGCCGAAGATACTTGGTTGGTGACGACCCGGAAAAATAGGAAGATGCCAACATCAAAGCAGCCGTCCAATAGGGCGGTTGTTTTTTTGCTGATGATAAATACAAACGGTATATTACAAAATGTATAATTTTTGTTGAGGAAAATGCTTGCAATTTTCAAAAAGATGTGCTATAATAACAAAGTCGTCAGGAATGAGCGATAAAAATGAATACAGTTGGTGTTGA
>DEFH01000045.1:2862-9038 GCA_002350705.1 Ruminococcaceae bacterium UBA2857 | reverse complement strand
AATAGGAAGATGCCAACATCAAAAGCAACCGTCCAATAGGGCGGTTGTTTTTTGCCTTCCGGGATGATAAAACTTTCTTCCGACGGTAAGGAAAAATTTTCTGCATCAAGAACATAAAAAATTTTTTTGTTTATCTTGACTTTTTTTGTATAAGGTGTTAGAGTTTAAATATCACTATAAATAGGAGGTTTCTCTATAATGAAATTCGGAAAAGCATTTGCGGTTGGTTTGTCGGCATTGCTGATTGCCAATTCTGCTTCTGTGCTTGTTTCGGCAAAGGAGGACACTGCCGACAAGACATATGACTATGTGGCACTGGGAGACAGTATCGCAGCAGGATTCGGTCTGGAAAGTACGGGAGCAACACTGACAAGTGATCCGGCTTTGTATCTGTGTGACGAGCTGTTTGAACATCCTATCAAGGATGCCTATGTTACTGTTTTCGGACAGTACCTTGAGGAAATGGGCAAACAGGCAGGATACACAACCACGACCACCAATTTGTCCTCTACCGGCTATCGTGCGGAGGATGTGGCAAAAACGATCCTGCAGGAAGGTTATATGGGCAGCATTGCCATATCTATTCTGGAAGGATTTTTAGGTCCCGGCGAAAGCAAGCATTTAAAACCATACCATGAAATTTATAATAAATATCTTTCAGAAGCAGAGCTGATCAGTATTCAGCTTGGCGGCAATGATATTATTCTGGATATGCTTGCCCCGATGGGTGCCAATGACAATCCAATCTTAAAAGCAGTCAGCAGTGCCATGTTTACGATACTGGCAGGCTTTGAGCCCGAAACGGCAATCGAGGGTGCTAAAAAAATTCTTGAAAATGCCAAGGATCAGATCACATACGAAACCGTCGCAGAGGCAGCCACTTATCTGACCGGTCTGAGAGACGATTCCGAAAAATACACCACCGCTTCCGCTGAGAACGTCAGGAAAGTGATAGATGCCGTCAGAACTGTGAACAGTGATGCAGATATTGCCCTGATTGGTATGTTCAATCCTTACGGCAACTCTCTGTACTATGACGGACAGGTTCGTGACATGGCTCACGTTATGAAAAATATCTTTGTCAGAGCAGCAGAGGAAGCCTGCGGTACAAAACTGGATATTGATGATACAGAATTGCTGCCGGAAGAAGAACTGGCTGACAAATCGGAGGAAAGTTCCAAATATGCCGCTTGTCTGCAAAGACTTTCCAAACACGTCAACAAAGCTACCAAAGCTCATTTTACAAAACTTGTCTCTATCGTATCGGAAGAAATTTCCTATCCTTTGCAATATCTGACTCTCGGAATCAGAATGGATCCGAATATGAAGTCACTGAATGAAAAATTACAGCAAATTGCTAAGGACACGGGTTCTACTTATGTAGACATTTACAATATCAGCAATGAAAACAATCTTGATCCGCATCCCGATCCGAACGGTCACAAACAAATTGCCGACATTATGAAAAAAACTTTGTCCAATCAGATTATGACAAGCATGACAGGCACGAATGTACAGCCTGCTGAGGAAGTAACAAGAACCTCTGTCAATATATCCCTCAAACAGTCCTGTCAGCTTAGTGGAGCAATCGCCCCATTCCTCGGATTTCAGTCCATTGAATGGAAAACAAGCAATGAAAATATTGCAACCGTAGATAAAAACGGTGTTGTCACAGCGAAAAAAGCAGGCATCGTTACCATCACGGCAACTGCGGCAAACGGAAAAAAGGTGACTGTGAGAGTCAATATCAAAAAGCCTTCCAACAAATCCACCGCATCTGCCTGGAATCCATTGCAGCAGCTGATGCAAAACCTGGGTTTATCGGTACGCTGACCGTTAAATATAATCTATCAAAAAAACTGTGTGAAAGAATTTGATTCATTCACACAGTTTTTATTATATCGCTTTAGCATGGAAAAACCACCGCTTGAAGCGGTGGAATAAAAATCTTTAGATACAAGTATACAAAAAAATCCTCCGGTGGTATAATACAGGTGGGTTTGGCAACCACATGAACCAAAGAAGGAAATTGTCATGAATGACAATCATAGTTTATCACATTGTATTTGCCCCCAAGTACAGAAGACAAGTAATCTATCGTACAATCAAGGCAGATATAGGAAAAATCCTATCAGATCATTTTGAAAAAAGATGGATATGAGGTGCGGAAAGATAACTTTCTCTCTCCCACAACAAAAGTTATCACTCCTTTTACCGTCTGGAAAGAGATTGCTGCCGGAAGAATCAGCGGCTCTCAGGCAATGATGAAAAAACTTTACCGTGTGGAAGGTGATTTTGATGTCATGCTGAACTGGGGAAAGTATTTCGGCTCAGGCAATACAAAACAAAATGCAGAAAAAAGCTATTCTGCCAAAAAAGACAAAGGAACCACTCTGATGCTGACATTGATTCCCTGGATCACGTTTTGGATAGCGGCAGCAATAGACAGTTATACGGGTGCTTTTGTTTCAATCGGTGTGTGTGCTTTGACGGAAGTGCTTTTTTTCCGTTTCCGTAAAACGATATATGATGTGATTTCTTCCTTTTGCATGGGGTGTTTTGTATATCATCACCGGTATCCGGACTTTTTTCTTAATGGGAACACCGATTGCTCCTTATCTTGCGATTATCAATAATGTCATGCCTGTACTGATGGGAATTTTTACAAAGTGTTTTCAGAACTGGTATCCGGCACATTATGCTTCAAAATAATTTTCATAAACTTACGCATATTTTTTTAGTAGAGATTTTCCGATTTTTATTTTTTGAAAGTTGGAAATCCCCTTATTTTATTTTTGGCCGATTATGGTATAATAAATGCAGTTCAAACAACTTGTGTTACAAAAAGATAGGAGGATTCAGTATGGATTGGGAACTGATAGGCGGTTTTGTTTTGGTGGTTGCTCTGATAATCGTGATGGTGATTATTGCAAGAAGAAATATGAACCATAATTATACCATTGGCAGCGGTATGTTCAAAATGAGCCAGGATAATCTGGAAAAAGATGAGCATCTGGATTCTGCCGATTATAATTATTACGATGATAAGGGTATTCTCAAATAAGGCGAGGGCATAAGATGAAAAAGTTGTTGGCTTTGAGCCTTTCGGTGATGATGGCATTGTCATTTGCCGGCTGTCAAAACAGCAGTAATCCGGCTGCTTCTGAAATGCAGGAAAAAAGTCTTTCCTCTGTTGCCGAAACATCTGCTGTGAAAGATATATATGATTTTTACGCTTACGAAAATGATGATGTATTTTATATTGATAAAGTTGATGTGAAGAGCAGTGAACTGGAAGCCGAATGTGTCACGTATGAATTCAGCTTTATGTCAGACGGTTATCCAATCAAAGGATATATTTCTATTCCTGTGGAAAGCATCCAAACCCGGAAACCCTGTAAATGTATTCTTTATAACAGAGGCGGACATGCCGGTTCCGGTAATTTAAAGGGAAGTGAGATTGCGTGGGTATGTGCCGAATCCAAGCGAATTGTCATAGGCTGTGAACTCAGAGGAAATGACGGTTCGGGAGGTTATGAACAATATGGCGGGGATGAAGTGCATGATGTTATCAGATTGATTGATTTTTGTGAAAATGAGTTCCCGTTTGTTGATATGGATGACTTTTGCTCAATGGGTGGTTCCAGAGGCGGCATGACAACATACATGGCTGCCCGACAGGATAAAAGAATCAAAAAGATTATTTCTTTTTCGGCTATCAGTGATATGTTTATGATGTATGAGGCACGTGAAGATATGCGTAAGTATCTTCCTATGTTTATAGGCGGAACTCCCGAAGAAAAGCCGGAGGAGTATGAAAAGAGATCTGCTGTATGCTGGGCTGACGAACTTAAAATTCCGGTTTTGTTGATTCACAGCAGGGGAGATAAAGTGGTTCCGTTTGCACAGGCAGAAAAATTATATGAAAAACTCAAAGATATTACCGAGTGTACCTTTATCATACAGGATGATGATTATCACGGACTTCATGAAGAGGATTTCCCAAAAGTATTGGAATGGCTGGAAAATACCTGATTTTCGGGACTGCTTCGGCAGTCCTTTTTTGTCCTCGGAAAATCCGGCTGTTGAAAACAGTTGGCTTTTATTTGATTGTTGATATTGAAAAAGGCACCTGCTTTAAAAGCAAGTGCCTTTACAAGTCCGAGTGACTGGAATCGAACCAGCGGCCTCTTGAACCCCATTCAAATGTCCCTGTTTTTCGGACTGACTTTACTAAAATAAAGAAATTGAGTTGATAATTCCTGCACAAAAAGAATTTCCAACCGTATCAGTATATCATATCATCAGAAAAACATAAATTGTTATTTCTTGCAAAATACCAATCTTCTTTTTGTGTATTTTATTATTGCACTTTCTGCCATAATCAATCTTTGATGTGGTTTTGGTAGATGTGTATTTCTCGACACTCACAAAACCGACATCGTATCGGTTTTGTGAGTGTCTTTTTTTGTCAGAAAAAGCGTTCTTCTATGTATTCTTCATAGTTTTCAATGGAGATTATATATCTTTCTTCTTTGAGGTGTGTGTAGATTTCAAGGGTAATAGAAATATTTGAATGACCGAGCAGTTTTGAAGCTGATAGAACATCTACTCCCGAAGTATAAAGCAAAGTTGCAAATGTGTGTCGCAACATATGCGGAGTAATCTTCTCAATCTTGACTTTGACACCTTTAGGTGAATACAAATTCTGTTTTGACTGCTTGACAGTTGCGTATTTATGAGAAAGCTGTGTATGATACGAATCCCACAATCTTCTCCAAGAGGATACCGTGTGCATATCGCCGTCAGCTTTTGAACATACATACCTTGAATCAGCATTATCTCTGTAGGTCTGCAATTTGTTCAAAAGACTTTTTGGAACACGGACTTTTCTCTTTTTGCCGTTCTTTGTTCCCTGCTTTACCTTATATCCGCCTGTTTTTCTTGAAACAGACTTAGTAACACTTATCTCTCCATTCGTAAAGTCAATATCCGACCAAAGCAAAGGTATCATTTCTCCTGCACGAAGTCCGCAAAAGCACATAATGAGTGCAGGAAGTCTTGCTTTATGGTCAAAGTCGATGAGCCAACCGATTTCTTCTTCGGTCAAGGCTCTTCTTGTGTTTTTAGGTGCGTCTTTCGGTATAGTTACAACCTTTGCAGGATTGTTATCGTAGTTCGTGTTTGCGGATACATAGCTGAAGATACTTGAAGCGACACATCTGATGTCCTTGAGAAGCTGTTTAGAGGACGGTCTTCTCGTGTTAGGGTTTTCGACAGCAAGCTCGTTGATCATATCACAGATCTGCATAGGTCTGATTTCTTTTACAGGGGTATCTCCGAAGTAATCAGAAAGATACCTGACCTGACTGCTGATAGCACTTTTGTAGCCGTCAGAAATTCCGACTGACTTGTACAAAAACCATTTATCCGCCCAAACATTGAACGGACTGTTCTCGTCATACATAGCCGTAGCTGTAATTACCATTTTTCCAATCTCCTTAAATGAATTAACTTTAGTAAGATAACTTACGGTTTTGTATTTTACACAATCAAGGAAGAATTGTCAATATGCACAAAAGAAGTTCTAATTTTATGATTGAAGTTATAAGATTTGTGCATTTTTACTATTGAAGTGATACTGAGTAACGAAATCATTTTTCCTGAAATGGTGTGTACTTAAACAATAATCAGCCGTCTGTAAGTCGGCTTTTTATTATATAAATTTTTATTTCAAGTAAGGAGATCGCAACTATGAACAACTCAAAAGCAAAAATCATTGCCGTTGCCAATCAGAAAGGCGGCGTTGCAAAGACCACTTCCGTCATCAACATCGGTGCAGGACTTGTACTTAAAGGCAAAAAGGTACTGCTCGTTGATACGGATAATCAGTCCCATCTCTCTCGTTTTCTCGGTTATGACGGTACGGACGGCAAGCCCACCATTTCAGAATTGATTTGGCAGACGGTTTCAAAGGTACAGAAGCCTGTGTCAGAAGCTATCCGTAAGTCTGAACTCGGTGTTGACTATATCCCGTCTAACTTTATGCTTGCCGGAATTATCTCCATTCTTGGAACGGACAGCGACAGCACAGGTGTTTTTAGCCGTCTTTTCTCTGACGGTACTTTCGATGAATATGACTATATCATTATCGACTGTCCCCCGACACTTGACTT
>DEFH01000045.1:0-2846 GCA_002350705.1 Ruminococcaceae bacterium UBA2857 | reverse complement strand
GAGGGTGTCGATCAGATACTCGCAACACTTCAAAGAGCAAAGCAGTCAAGTGATATAAAGCCGTATGTTCTCGGTATGCTCGTTACGATGTATAACAAACGCACGAATTCCGCAAGGGCGATTATGGACGCTATGAACGAAAGCTACGGAGAATATGTTTTTGAAACAGCTATTGCTTTCCGTGATGAAGTAAAGGTCGCTACGATTGAGCATAAAACTCTTGTCGCAAGAAAGAACAGTATCACAGGACAGCAGTATATGGCTGTTGTTGATGAGATCATCGGCAAGGAGGTACAAGGAAATGGCTAAAAAATTTGATATACCAAAACAAAGTTTTTCGTCCGTCGCTGATGCTTATAACGGTCTTTTGGGTATGGATAATAACCGTGTGGTCAATCTGCCCATATCACAGCTTGATGAAATCGACAATCAGCCTTTCCCTATAAATGACAGCAAGGTCGATCAGATAGCCGACAGCATAGATGCAGTTGGTGTGATAGAGCCTGTTATCGTTGCAAGAAACGGTGACAGATACTGTATCCTTTCCGGCAGACACCGTTTCAGAGCTTGTCAGAAGCTCGGAAAAACTGAGATACCTTGTTTTGTAAAAGAATACTCTGCCGATGATCCGACAGCAAGGTTTATCCTGCTTGCAACAAATACCGACAGAAACAATGAGTATGCTCCGACAGTTTATGCAAGAGCCTATGCAGAACAGCTTGAACTGCTTAAACAACTCGGCAAGAAAGCAACCGTATCAGCGATTGCTGAAAACAACAATATGAGCCGCAAGCAGATATATAGGTATATCAGGCTCAATGAGCTGATAGCTGAATTGCAGGAATGGGTTGACAAGGGCATAATCACCATTGAAGCCGCCGTTGAACTGTCTTTTATCTCCGAAGAAAAACAACATATTATCTTTGAGCATATCAACGGGCTGAATGTAGCCGATAATGTTATCACTCGTCATTTCAAAGTCGCAACAACTAAAAGAATACATACGGTTGCAGAAACATTGAGTGACGATGAATTTTCAGCAAATATCGAAAAGATATTATTCAGTGCGTATGAAGCAAAACCGTCTGCTCCGACTGCACAAGTGGGACTTGAAGTCCCACTTACAGCGAAACAGGATAAGGACAAGACAGAAATTCCCATTGAACAGGCTGAAACAATTACCGAAGAAACTTCCGTCCCTGATACACAAGTGGGACTTGAAGTCCCACTTTCTGAGAAACAGGATAAGGACGAGATAGAAATTCCTGTTGAACAGGCTGAAACGATTACAGAAGAAACTTCTGTTCCTGATACACAAGTGGGACTTGAAGTCCCACTTCCTGCGGTTGAGGAAAAGAAAAAAGCGATATTAGTTACTGAACAGCCTGAGCCTATTGCTCCCGAAACACAAAATGAACTTAAAAGCATTCTTTCAGCTTCTAAAAACGGTCAGCAGATAAAATTCAGGGACGAACAACACGAACAGAACTATAACTTCATTCTTGATATGATGCCGTATTCTGATATTGAAAGAAAGGCTCTCGCCTATCTGTTCGCACTTGATACGGTTTGCTTTGAGCATATCCGTGACCTTTATAACTTCTCCGATAACCGCATTATGCTGAGTGGACTTGATAAAGGCTGGCATACAGGTACAAGCAAACGAACAACAAGGCTTGCCTTTAACCTTTACAACAGTTATTGTTCGGACGGAGAAACATATATCGGCTCTGACGGCATTGAGAAAGATTTGCCAAGTAGTAATTACTCTCCACTTAATATCTTTTGTTGTGAGTATGCAAAGTATTATGGTGAAGCTCTCAAAATCAGATTTCCTGAGTGGTTTTAGGAGGTACTTGACTATGGCAATGATGTACACTTCTGAGGGATGGGTGGAATTTGAACTTCCCCCATTCCTTGATCTTGATGAAATATGCCGCAAACAGGATGAGGAAGAAGAAAGATTGTGGCAGGAACAAAAAAACAAGGAGAAGGAGGTGAGGAAAAATGAGTGATCTTAATTTTGTTGCTGTCAAGGGTATCATTAAGAACATCGAAAGAGAGGAAGATGGTTATACAGTCACACTTCTCAACAGGCAAGTAAATGAGCTTAATGAAGATGATTATGTAGATGAAAAACATTTTATCCATTGTAGTTATGATACGCCCTTCACAGAAATGATAATGAAAGCCATTGGCAAAACTGTAATTGTAATAGGTGAATTGTGTTTTGAAGATGAAGATTATACTAAGCCAATTATTTGTGCTGATGTTATCATTGAAAATATGTTTACACATAACGGTAAATTCAGTGAAGATATGGAGAGAAATATTAGCACCGTTGTTAATCTTCTATCAAATGAATTCCCTCGTTATTGTTAATTGACGAAACTCAAAACGGCAGCACTGTCTGTTTGACGGTGCTGCATTTATCGGAACAAGAGTATCAAAGCCGATGCAACTCAGGCTGTTCCGTTTTAAGCTGTTCATTGGAACGGCTTTTTTATTTCAACTAAGGAGATGACAGATTTATGCAAGCGTATTTCAGACTGAATAACAGTATTCTTGACTGCGGACTGACACCAAACGAATTGAAAGTCGCTGTATGCCTTTATAGCTGCGTTTTCAATAATCGCTGTGTAGTGCAGATAAAGCAGGCTACGATTGCTCAGAAGTGCGGTATTAAGAAGATTGAAACAGTCGCTAATATCATTTGTCAGCTCCAAAGAAAAGGCATTATAGAGCGTGTGAGCCGTCCGCATAAAGCCAATGGTCAGCTCGGTACTTACATTTACAAACTCAAAGCAATAGTTTCAAAAGGTCATTTCAAAATCAAAAGGTACATT
>DEFH01000065.1 GCA_002350705.1 Ruminococcaceae bacterium UBA2857 | reverse complement strand
TTTTTATATATTTATCGTAGCGGTTATAATGAGTGACAGAGTGAAATGGACAGCTGCGAGTGTAAGCCGAAAGGCTGCATTTGAGGAAAGTCCGGGCTCCGCAGGGCAAGGATAACGGCTAACGGCCGCCGGGGGTGACCCCAGGGAAAGTGCAACAGAGATATACCGCCTGTCTTTGGACAGGTAAGGGTGGAAAGGCGAGGTAAGAGCTCACCGATCCGGCAGGTAACTGCCGGATCCTGTAAACCCTATCCGGAGCAACACCGCAGTAAAGCATAACATCTGCCCGATGGCTTTGAATAGGTGGCATTGAGCAGTTCCGGCAACGGGCTGCCAAGATAGATGGCTGTTCACGACAGAACCCGGCTTATAGTTTCACTCTGTTACTTCAACATGAAAACGGACTTTGACATCTGCCAAAGCCCGTTTTTTTAAGTTATTCCTTTATGACAATGAATTTTTGTCTTGTATCGGCTGCAAGCTGTGCAGCGGTAGAAGCGGCATAACCGTGAACCGTAATTTCATTTCCGTCTGCTTTGTCGCTTATGATATTTCCGCTCATTCCGCTGAAACTTGTTGTGCATAATTCGGTATTTCTGTTCAGTATGGTAATGTCGGATAATGAATTTCTTTGAGAATTAAAAGCACCTGTGCCGATTCCGACCACACTTTCGGGAATGGTGACGGATACTTTTGCATTGTCGGCAAAAGCCGAACAAAAAGCATCATCGCCGATTCCTTGCAGAGTTTCAGGCAAATTCAGTTCTGTCAGTCCTCCGCAGGCATAAAAAGCTTCCCTGCCAATATACAGTAATCCTTCCGGCAGGCTTATGCTTTTCATAACTCCCGAAAAATCGTGCAGTTTGCCTGATTCGTCCAAATATCCCTGACAAGACAATGCATGGTGGCAGATGATTTCGATTCCGGGTTCGATTACAATCGACTTGACGGGTGTTTTTTCACGGTCGATAACCCATAATTCATCCGAGTTTGAACCGATGATACGTACAGGCAGTCCGTCTATCGTGCTTGGAAATACAACTTCATCGTTGTTTCCGATATATTTGGTAATCTGAATATAGCTTTCATAAACATTGTATTCAAAGTTTTCATCAGAGGATGGATATTGTAATGTTTCACCGGAATATTTTGCGTTGATTGCAGATTCTACTTCACTGAGAGAATGATAATTGGCTTCCGTATTATTTTCGTCCGAAACAGTTGTCACAGATTCTTCGGTATTTTGGGAATTTGTTAAAACACTTTCTTCATCGACGGGTTCATTTGCTGTATTGGAACAACCTGCACACATAAGGCAAGCAGCCAGAATTACCGTCAGATATTTTTTATACATAAAAATTTTACCCTCCTCAAATTTGTGTAAGATATTATAGCATTGATTGATTGGATTTGTCAATCTTTTTCATTCGATAGTCCCATTTATTTTACACATCAAAACGGACTTTGACATCTGCCAAAGCCCGTTTTTGGGTGCCTATGTATTTTATCAACAAAAAATCTTGTGAAAAATTTAACAGATTTGGCGGACTTTTTTGAAGAAACTACTTGCATTTTCCGAAAATATGAATATAATATTAACAGCGATGGAGAATGTTAGATGTGTCTGTTGTGAGGCGGTTTTTTTTGAAAAAGACTGCTGACCGAAAGTGCAATGCTTTCGGTATAAAGATAATCAAAGCCTTGCATATTTGGGGTTGTATGCAAGGCTTTTTTGTTGTGCAAAAAGAAAAACTGTGCTATAATCAGAGTGACAAACTTATTAAAGGAATGAACTGTATGAAGATACTCAACACCTATCCTGCAGATGACGGTTATTTTATGCCTGCGGAATTTGCGGAGCATTACGGCTGTATCATGATTTTTCCGCACAGGAGAGATTCATGGCAGTATGGAGCGTATGCGGCAAGAAAGGCTTTCTGTGAAGTCATCAATATCATATCGCTTTCGGAAAAGGTGATTGTCTGTGCAAGACATGATGACTATGACAGTGCCCGATTCCTGCTTCCCGACAGGGTGAAAGTCGTGGAAATGGAATCCGATGATTCATGGGCGAGAGATGTTGCTCCGACATTCGTCACCAACGGAAAAAAAATGCGTGGCATTGACTGGGGATTCAATGCATGGGGCGGCTTGGTGGACGGACTGTATTTTCCGTGGGACAAAGATAATAAAATGGCACGAAAATTATGTGACCTGCTGGATGTGGACACCTACAATATGCGGCATTTTATTTTAGAGGGCGGTTCGATTCATACGGATGGGGAAGGTACGCTGATTACAACAGAAGCCTGTCTTTTGAGCAAGGGCAGAAATCCCGATATGTCCAAAGATGAAATTGAAACCATGCTGAAACGGACTCTTGGAATTCAAAAAGTCATCTGGCTGAAATCAGGCATTTATCGGGATGAAACCAATGAACACGTAGATAATATCTGTGCTTTCACGGCCCCGGGTGAAGTAGTGCTGGCATGGACAGATGATGAAAACGATCCACAGTATGAGATGTCGAAAAGCTGTCTGGAAATTCTGGAAAGTGCCGTTGACGCAAAGGGCAGAAAAATCAAAGTTCATCAATTGCCTTTGCCGAAACCTGTCAGAATCACAGCGAAAGAATGTGAAGGTCTGGACGATATGAACGGAGAACCGACACGCACTCCCAATGAAAGATTGGCCGCCTCGTATGTGAATTTCTATATTTCTAACGGTCATGTTATCTGTCCGCAGTTCGGAGACGAAAATGACGGAAAAGCCCTTGCAATTCTGCAAAGCCTTTTCCCGAAAAGGCAAGTAAAAGGTGTTTATGCAAGAGATATTCTCATAGGCGGCGGAAATATACACTGCATTACTCAGCAGATACCGAAATTTGAAAGGAGCGAAAACTGATGCGGGCGAATATTTTTATCGTGTGGGGTGGAAACAAAGAGCTGGCTGATACCGTAAGCCAAAAAATAAAAGCTAAAAAAGAATTTAATGTTCAAGTTGGCGGCGATACTCCCAATCAGCTTTTTATAGGAGAGCAGATTATCAGCCAGATTAAAAAAGCTTCTGTGGCAATCCTATTGGTACAGAAAGATTCCGATATATTTCGTCCTAACCTGATGTTTGAATGGGGATATATCATTGCAAACTTCAAGTCAAAAAATGTGCACGTTTTTCTGATAGATATGGAGGACAGAGATTTGCCTTCGGATTTGAAAGGGGCATGGGCTCAGCAAATCAGCACAAAAGATAAGACTGTGGAAGAAACGGCAGATGAAATAACGGAAACTTTCATCAAAAATTATCATGAACAGAATATTGATAAAATCAGTGTATTTGAAGAATGGGCAAGTATCCGCCATGAAATAAAGAATCATTCTGTCAACCCGTCCTACACCGATCGCGAAATGGCAGCGATTATTCTTTACACATTGCAGGCGGCATACTGCTACAATGATCTGCACAATCTCAAAAACTGGCTTATCAATATAGACTCCGATGACCCGATCGTTGATATGGTTCACACGGTTGTAATGGGAGCAATCGACTACTATATCTCAAAAGAAAAACCTCTTTCGCAAAACAGGGTCAGCGAACTTCAGGAAATCATATATCGTCTTGAAGATGATTTTGATTTTTCAAAAGAGGACAGCGAACTTGATAAATGGCTCCATATCATTGCTCATAATTTTATCGGTCTTTGCAGTAATCGTATTTCCAATATTGATGACGAAGATTTCAATGAATATAAAAAAGACTTTGTGGAGGCGGCACTTGACAACCTTCTGAAAGCTCTTTCCTACATAGGTGATGACAGCGAAATTTACTCCTGTATGTGGAAAGGATATATTTACCGTAATGTCGCTATCTGCTATGCCAAAATGCAGGACACGGAAAATATGACTGAAAGTTTCAAAAAAGCCGAAACAGCAAGAAAAAAAGTCTGGAAATATTTTAAAAGCAACATCAATGATGCGGTGATTAAAAATAATTTTTCACTGGAATATATACTGATACAACTTGAAATCATGAAATATACCAAACAATTCAATATCATCAAATTAAAGACAATTGAACAGCAGATGAAAGAATTTTATCGGGAGTTTCAACAGCAGAATATGCTGTATCTGATAGTAGATGAGTTGCTTGCTTCGGTCAGAGAAATGCAGAAAAATGGAGGAAATTTACAATGAACAAAGTAAAAGTGGCGGCTGTTCAGATGTCTATGACAGGTGACAGCAAGGCAAATCTTGATAAAGCGGAACAATTTGTCCGTCAGGCGGCAAAGGACGGAGCCAATATCATTTTACTGCCCGAATTGTTTGAAAACCTGTATTTCTGTCAGGAAAGAAACTATGATTTCTATAAGCTGGCAACGACTGTCGGTGAAAATCCTGCCGTCTGTCGTTTTCGGGAAGTCGCAAAAGAGCTGAATCTTGTCATTCCCGTGAGTTTCTATGAAAAGTACGGCAATACGTTTTATAATACGGTCGCCATGATAGACGCTGACGGAGCAATGCTCGGCATTTACAGGAAAACACATATTCCCGATGACCATTTCTATCAGGAGAAATTTTATTTTACGCCCGGTGACACAGGTTTCAAAGCGTGGAAAACAAAATTCGGCTGTATCGGTGTAGGAATATGCTGGGATCAGTGGTTTCCGGAAAGTGCCAGATGTATGGCATTGTTGGGAGCGGATTTGCTTTTCTATCCGACAGCGATAGGCTCTGAACCGATTCTGGACGTGGACAGTATGCCGCACTGGAGAAGATGTATGCAGGGACACGCCGCCGCCAATATCACTCCTGTGATTGCCGCCAACCGTGTCGGTACAGAAACGGTGATTCCCTCTCCGGCAAATAACCGTCAGTCATCTTCCCTGCAATTTTACGGTTCCTCTTTTATCACGGACGAAACAGGAGCATTGCTTGTCTCGGCAGACCGTGACAGTGAATGTGTTATCACGGCAGAGTTTGACCTTGCGGCTGTGCGTGAAATGCGTACAGGCTGGGGGCTGTTCCGTGACCGCCGCCCGCACTGCTATCGGGAAATTTTTAATGCATAATTGTCGTCAAAAAAACTTGTTCGCACCATTCATTGTGCGAACAAGTTTTTTTCTGTTTCAATGCAGACGGGAGGACAACTGCGGGAGTAATACGGTCTCCTGTCCGTCTGCATGAAGGACATCATTTTGTGCATTATGAATTATAAAGCGTTACACCATTGTAGACGATGGATGCAATGTCATCAGGGTTAATGACAACCAGTTTGTAGTCATCCGATGAAAAGCTTACTTCGATACGCTGCATATTGTCGCTTTGGTAAAAACCTTTTTCTGCGGAAGTGTAAACCGTGCCGTCTTTCATGGTGACGGTAACGCTGTTGACAACGGAATCATCCCATTTGTTCTGAACTTGGTCGATTTCATCCATGTCTTCTGTCGGATAGAGCAGATCCAGTCGTAAAGAAAGTGCATTGACTTCAAGGCTTTTAACAGTCATGGGTGTGTCATGATAGGTCGTTTTGATGCCGTTGGCTGAAGGGAATTTTTTGGAAGTATCCTTGTAGTTGAGCTGAACAGAAAGATTGTAAGACAAATCCGAGGGTGAAACAGTAGCGATAACAAAGTCACCGTTTGGCTTGAAGATAAATTCCTGATCTTCTCTGAGAGTATTCAGATATGGCTGTGCAGCTTTTTCGATGAGAGGTTCGTACTCTTCATTCGGATCCGTATGTTTTTTTGCATATTCCACCCACTCGTCATAGGTGCACAGAACCTTGTCAACATGAGCAATATAAATTTGATTTTCTTTGACAGAGAGCGTTTCACCGATAATATTAAAGCCGTTGGAACCATAATGGATAATTGCATTGATAGTATTGGTGTCGGTGAATTCGTAGGAAATATCACCGCCTCTCAATTCCTGACCATAATACCATAATTTGTTGGCAATCTGATCCCATGCGGAAATCGTACAGTCAATTTCTGCGTCACTGACGTAGGCGACAAAATAATCGTCTGTATTCTCGACAAAAGCAGAGCCGTCTTGTTTGGTGACGGACATAATACCGTAAGCATCGTGTTTGTCACCGGCAATACCCTTGAAATCTGTACTGAGCGTTTCACTTTCAAAGTTCACATTGCCGCCTGCATACATATTGCCCTGCATTTCGCCTGCGAACCACTGTCCGAACACCGAATGAAAACTGCCTGTTGCGGCTGCTGTGGTACCGAGTACCGCAACGGCTGCGGCTGCGGCAATCAGCGAAAGTGTAATGGTCTTTCTTTTGTTCTTCTTTTTGGGAGCAACAACAGTGGGAGTACTGTCGGCATGGATTTTGTTCATCAGGAGATTTTTTACGTTCTCCTTGTCAACACCTGTCTTTTCATAGATGGTCTTTTCATCAATATTCTCGGGATCGCTCATCAGATGGTCGAAAATATTTTTTGTTTTTGTCATATTAATATCCCCTTTCCGTTAAAAACGCTTTGAGTTTCACTCTTGCCCGTTTGATTTTGGATTTGACAGCTTCCGGTTTGAGTTCCATGATTTCGGCAATTTTGGGAGCGGTCTGATAGTAGTAATAGTATCTGACCAGAATTTCCTTGTCGGGTTCGCCAAACTGATTCAAAGCCTCACAGATGTCATTATGAAGCACCTGTCTGTCCATATTGTCGGAGATGGTATATTCGTCCGCCAGTGTGACATCATCAATATCAATGATTTCGGGAGTTTTGACAGTTCTGAGTTTGTCGAGTGCCTTTGTTTTGGCAATGGCGGAGAGATAGCCCTTGAGACTGCCCTGCCGAACCTTTTCGGCATTGTTCCAAAGCGTGAAAAATGTATCTGCCGTTGCCTCTTCAATATCGGAGGAACTAAGACTGCCTTTGGAAACATTGTAAATAATCGCTGAAATCAGAGGAGTATATCTGTCGATGATTTCGCCTAAAGCACGATCATCTTTTTGTTTCAGCCTGTCAATGATTTGGTTTTCATTCATCTTATCATTCCTCCGGTCTTTTTTGATTGCTGAAATTTTGTTTTTCACTGATATAAACGTACGCTTTTCGGAAAAAGGTCTGCTTTTCCGGAAAAAATTTTTTCTTTTTTTGACCGCTGTCATTTCAGCTTTCATTTATATAAACGAAGGTTTTTTGAAAAAAGGTCTGTTTTTTGGAAAAATTTTTTTGAATAAAAAAATACAGGACAGTCATTAAAACTGCCCTGTTGATCGCATGATGCATTAAAAATTATCCGTTGTAGGAATAGTTTGGTGCTTCCTTGGTGATCTGGATATCGTGGGGATGACTTTCTTTCAGGCCGGCACCTGTGATACGGACAAATTTTGCTTTGTCGTGAAGCTCCTGAATGTTGGCACAGCCTGTGTAGCCCATGCCTGCTCTCAGACCGCCCATCAGCTGATAAATGGTGTCGGAAAGAAGTCCCTTGTAAGGTACACGACCTTCAACACCTTCCGGAACAAGCTTTTTGTTGCCTGACTGGAAGTAACGGTCTGCACTGCCTCTGCCCATGGCCCCCAGACTGCCCATACCACGGTAGACTTTAAACTGTCTGCCCTGATAGATCTCGCTTTCACCGGGAGACTCCTCACAGCCTGCTACCAGTGAACCTATCATGACAACACTGCCGCCTGCCGCAAGAGCCTTGACAATATCGCCTGAGTACTTCACGCCGCCGTCCGCAATGACAGGAATTCCGTGCTTGGAAGCCTCGGAAGCGGCATCAAAGATAGCGGTAATCTGCGGTACACCGATACCTGCCACGATTCTTGTTGTACAGATAGAGCCGGGGCCGATACCGACTTTCACGCAGTCTGCACCTGCATCAATGAGAGCTTTTGTACCCTCGGCAGTAGCCACGTTGCCTGCAATAAGCTGAACATTCGGGAATGCCTTTTTGACACGTCTTACCGATTCCACAACATTGTTGTTGTGACCGTGAGCGGAATCAAGTACCAGCACATCCACCTGAGCCTCCATCAAAGCCTGTACTCTGTCGAGTACGTCTGGGGTTGCACCGATGGCCGCACCGCAGAGAAGTCTGCCGTTTTCATCTCTGGCACTGTTGGGATACTGTACAGACTTTTCAATATCCTTAATGGTAATAAGGCCTTTGAGCATACCGTTTTCGTCAACGATAGGAAGTTTTTCAATCTTATGTTTTTTGAGAAGCTGCTGAGCATCGGCAAGGGTTGTTCCGACAGGAGCAGTTACCAAATCCCGGTTGGTCATTACCTGAGCAATTTTCTGACTGTAATCTGCCTCGTCCATAAAACGCAGGTCACGGTTAGTAATAATTCCGACAAGTTTGCCGTTTTCGCAGATCGGCACACCTGAAATCTTGTATTTTGCCATCAGCTGATTGGCATCATATACATAGTGGTCAGGAGTCAGATAAAACGGATTTACAATCACACCGTTTTCGGAACGCTTTACTCTGTCAACAGCATCTGCCTGCTGTTCGATTGTCATGTTTTTGTGGATAATACCGATACCGCCTTCACGAGCAATAGCGATAGCCATTCTTGTTTCGGTAACCGTATCCATAGCGGCTGTCATCAGCGGAGTATTGAGTTTGATTTTCTTTGTCAGCCAAGTACTGATATCGACCTCTCTGGGCTGAACGCTGGATTCACCGGGAATCAGCAGAACGTCATCAAAGGTCAAACCTTCTTTTCCGAATTTGTCCATATAGCCTGTTGTCAGCATAACTATAGTCTCCCCCATCATTAATTTTTGGTATATTAATGGTTAATTATATCATAATACGGCATTTTATTCTTCTGAAAAAGAATTATTTCAGAGAATTTTGTGTAAATTTTCTTTCAAACATTTCTTCAAAAAATGTGCATTTTTGCGATATTCCGACACTTGCCTCATACGGTTTTCTTACCTATATATGGTACAGCATTTTTATATCCTCAATATTACGATTGGTATATTTGTGTTAAAAGTACTGCATTACAATACAATTTGTAGA
>DEFH01000061.1:2273-7247 GCA_002350705.1 Ruminococcaceae bacterium UBA2857 | reverse complement strand
ACTTTTATTGTACACCATCAATATGATCAATGTCATGCACGCAACGACAACAGCTGTGAACCTGTCAAGAACCGTTTCAAGAGCAGTGAAATGAGGTGGAGTTGTTGACAACTTATTTATATCCGCACAATCTGAAAGCAAAGGCAAATCTGTGGCTGTGGTCGCTGAAAGACTTTTGCATTCTGGCAATAGCAGCATTGATTTCGGTGTTCATTTGGATAAATACAGGCATTTATCTGTTTGCAGTAATGACAATGTGTTACGGGTTCATGACTATTCGCTTGGAAGATATAACGGTCATGGATTTCATAACTTACGCTGTGAAATATTTTTTGACGACACCGCAGTATTTTGAATGGGGGTAATATATTGCGAAAAGGAAATTCCACGCAGGAATTGATTGGCATAAAAACTTTTACGAAAAACGGCTTGAAAGTCGGCAGGACGGAATTTATTCTGTATCAGGTTCAGCCGACAAACATTTCAGTCTTATCGCCCGAAAGCATTGATTTGAAAATCCGCCACCTGATGATGATTTTTTCTGCTGTTCCCGACATTGAAGTGTCGTGTACGGATTCCTGTGAATGTTTCGATGACAACAGATATTATCTGAAAGATCGCGTTGAAATGGAAAGCAATTCAAAAGTCAGAGGTCTGCTTGAAAAGGATTTGGACTTTCTTGATAACATTCAGACGGAAACAGCGACTGCAAGACAGTTTTTGTTTATCGCAAGGTGCAAATCGTCAAAGCCTGAACAGGTGATGTCAACGGCAAACCGTGTTGAAAAAGTCATATCGGATCAGGGATTTGAAGTTAGGCGAATGAGCAAGAGAGATATAAAAAGATTTCTTGCAATATACTTTGATGCAAGCATGGACGGTGACAAAATCCCCGATTATGATGGAGAACAATTTTTTGAGGTGTAGAAATTATGGGACTTTTAAATTTGGACAGAAAAAAAGAGCTTACTCCCGAACAGCTTGAAAGCAGGAGGACAAAGGATTTTTTTGATATGATACTGCCGTCAACGATAAAGTTTTTGACAGACCATTATATTATCGGAGATTCCTATCGCTGTGCATGGGCAATCAGGGAATATCCTCCCTCGACCGAAGAACAGGCAATATTGGCACAGCTTGCCGACAAAAACGGTGTTACACTGCGAATTTATCACAGGCTTGTTGAGAACATGGAACAGCGAAAGATAATTCAAAATGCCACCCGAAAAAATAAATTGATGTCGGGCGGCAATGATGTCAGCGAAACTATCGAGGCGGAAAGCAACTTGAATGATGTTGTTACTTTGCTTGCCAATCTTCGCAGAAATAAAGAACCGCTTTTGCACTGTTCGGTGTTCATTGAACTGAAAGCCAAAAGTATGAGGGCGTTGAAAGAACTCCAAAGCGATGTTTCTATGAAACTGACACGCTCCAAAATTTCGGTTGACCGCTTGACACTGCGACAGAAAGAGGGATTTTTATCAGTCATGCCGTTGGGAACAAATCAATTCGGAGATATGTACGAAAGGGTACTGCCTGCAAGCTCTGCGGCAAACCTTTATCCGTTCAATTTTTCGGGCAAGACCGATCCGAAAGGTTTGTATATCGGGCGAGATAAATTCGATTCAAATATTCTTGTTGATTTCGATAAACGAAGTGAGGACAAAACCAACAGCAATATTTTGATTTTAGGCAACAGTGGTCAGGGCAAGTCTTATTTGCTGAAACTTATCTTGACGAATATCAGGGAAAGCGGAAAAAATATTATCTGTCTTGATCCCGAATCGGAGTTTGAGGAACTGACCGAAAATCTTGGCGGCTGTTATATTGATTTCATGTCGGGAATTTACAAGATAAATCCGCTTGAACCGAAAGCATGGAACAGTGATGACAATGCGGAGGAAAAAGACGCTCCCGAAGCGTTCAAAGGTGTGACAAGGCTGTCACAGCACATTGCATTCCTCAAGGATTTTTTCCGCACCTATAAAGATTTTGATGACAGACAGCTTGACACGATAGAAATTCTCTTGAAAAAGCTGTATGACAATTTCGGAATAACGGACAGTACCGATTACAGCGAGAAAAAATCAACGGATTTTCCGAAGATGTCGGATTTTTATAAACTGTGCGAAAAAGAGTATCTGAATTTCAATCCAAAAGAAAAACATCTTTATGATGAAAATATGTTACAGGAAATTTGTCTTGGCATAAACAGTATGTGTGTGGGTTCGGAATCGAAATATTTTGACGGTCATACGAACATTACCGACAGCAAATTCCTGTGTTTCGGTGTGAAAGGTTTGCTTGATACAAATAAAAGACTGAAAGATACTATGCTTTTCAATCTGCTGTCGTACATGAGCAACGAACTGTTAGGCAAAGGAAATACGGTTGCGGCAATAGATGAAATGTATTTGTTCCTCTCTAACCTCACGGCGGTTGAATATATCAGGAACGCTATGAAGCGTGTCCGCAAAAAAGAATCCTCTGTTATTCTGGCAAGTCAGAATATAGAGGATTTTTTATTGCCGAATATCCGTGAATACACAAAGCCGTTGTTCTCGATACCGACACATCAGTTCCTGTTCTATCCCGGACATATCAATCCGAAAGAATATGTTGATGTCACACAGGTTGAAATGAGTGAGTTTGCGTTGTTCAGAATACCTGAACAGGGTACTTGCCTGTATCGCTGTGGCGGTGAAAGATATCTTCTCAAAGTTACAGCCCCCGATTATAAATCAAAATTATTCGGAAAGGCAGGCGGCAGATAATGAAAGTTGTAGGTGCGGCTCTGAAAAAAATTGCCGTTGCACTTGTTTCCAATCCGCAGAATTGGAAAACGATTGGCGGCATTATTCTTGCACTGATAATCGTTGTGATAACACCGGTTGCCGTGATAGTGGCAATTCTGAATGGCAACATCGAAATTGACCAAAACAGGCTGACGCAAATCATTCAGCAGAACATTACTACAGAACAGAGCTCCAGTCTTGAAATGATAAACAACACAATGGAAAAAGTGGAACAGGAGTTGGAGAAAAGAAATTTGCTTGAATATAAGACTCAGGCTGAAGTGCTGTATACTTTTTCTTTGACGGAACATTCCAACGATGAAAATTTCGTCAGGAACTTTGTGAAGTGTTTCAAAAGAGGGATTACAGACGAGCAGTTGGTGGAAAGAGTGAATGAAAAGTTCGGTACGTCAATTCAGTATGAGGAATTTGAAAAAATGATGAACTCCATCGGGAACGAGGTGAGCGAGCAGTCATGAAAAAAGTCGGTATCAGTGTAATGTTTGACGAAGAAAAGCTGTCTGCAACAAAAATGTATATGTTGCAGAAAAATCTTGATGTAAAAGCGGAACTTGAAAAAGCACTTGACGGAATGTATGCAAAATATGTTCCGTCAAATGTCCGTGATTTTATCGACATGAAAGATAAGACGGATTTCAAGCCGAAAACCGAAAAGACAAGGAAAAAATCGGAGGTGGAAGTTCCAAGCGAATGAAAACACAGCGATTTGGCATTGAGATTGAAATGACGGGCTTGACGAGAGGTGCAGCCGCCAAGATAATCGCAGGACATTTCGGAACATCGGCTGTTCATATCGGCGGTGGCTATGACACCTATACTGTCCGAGATAATGATGACCGTCAATGGAAGTTGGTCAGTGATGCAAGCATAAGGTGTGAGAGCCGAAACGGTGAAAATGCAAGTAAGCTGTATTCCGTGGAATTTGTTTCTCCGATATGCCACTACGAAGATATCGAAACGATACAAGAATTAGTTCGGAAACTTCGATTGGGCGGTGCAAAAGTAAATTCATCATGCGGAATCCATGTTCATGTTGATGCGTCAACGCACAATGCGAAAACCCTCCGAAATATCGTGAACATCATGGCATCAAAGGAAGATTTACTGTACAAAACTTTGAAAGTCGGTGTTTCAAGGGAAAGATACTGCAAGAAAATGGATACAAGATTTTTGGACGAGATGAACGAAAAGCCGCCCATCACTTTGGACGATGTAAAATCCATGTGGTATAACGGCGGTGATTACAGTCACCGTCACTATGATGACTCTCGCTATCATGCTTTGAATCTGCATAGCGTGTTCAATAAAGGCACGATTGAATTCAGACTGTTCAATTCAACGCTCCATGCAGGAGAGATAAAAAGTTATATTCAGCTTTGCCTTGCGATAAGCCATCAGGCATTGGTGCAGAAATCGGCTCGGAAAGCGAAAACAATTTCCGACAATGAAAAATATACTTTCAGAACTTGGCTGTTAAGACTTGGTTTGATAGGCGAAGAATTCAAGACCGCCCGACATCATCTGCTGAAAAATCTTGACGGAAATATAGCATGGAAGGACCCCTCGCAAGCCGAAAGGCAAAAAGAAAGGCTTGCCGCAAGGCGAAGTCTTGAAAATGAAAATACAACCGAAGAAAATACCGAAACACCCGAATCTGAAACTGCCGATATGCAGAGCGAGGATTCGGGCATTTCTTTGACAACTTAAAGGAGAAAAATATTATGGCGAAAAAAAGATTGTATGTGGCTTACGGAAGTAACCTGAACATTCAGCAGATGAGGTTACGCTGTCCGACAGCAAAACTTGTCGGTACAGGAATTGTCGAGGATCATGAACTGCAGTTCAAAGGTGCGGCAAATCATTCTTATGCGACTATCGCTGAAAACGAGGGCGAAACTGTTCCGGTTGCCGTCTGGGAACTTCAGCAGAGAGATGAAAAATTTTTGGACAGATACGAGGGTTACCCGTCCCATTATTTCAAACAGGATATTTCCGTGAAGATGGATAACGGTGAAGAAGTGACAGGCATGGTATATATCATGGACTTAAAGCAAAAGTTTGGTATGCCGTCAGCCGGTTATCTGATGACGGTTTATGACGGCTACAACGATTGTAAGCTTGATGTGGAATCTTTGAAAAATGCTGTCAGGAACAGTGC
>DEFH01000061.1:1303-2160 GCA_002350705.1 Ruminococcaceae bacterium UBA2857 | reverse complement strand
TGAAGAACTTGACGAAGAAGAAAGTGATGACTGGAGATATTTTTTCAGTCAGTGAGGTCAGATATGAATAAGCGAAGAAAACTGAAAAAGCAGCTTGGAAAAAGTTACAAATACAAAAAATTCATGACAGCTTTTGAAGTGAAGAAGTTGTTGGAAAGTCAGATGGACAAAAATCAGGAACGGCTTTATGCCTCGCTGATAATAGGGTGTGTGAAAATTCATGTTGTACTTTTTCCGACACCGAAAGGAACTGCTCTCGGCTGCGACATTTTTGTCAAGGACAGACCGGACAGCGAAGAATGGATATGCTATGACACGATTTCCGAGCCGTTCAGATACAGTGCCTTGAATCTGGAACAGGAATTATTTGAAACACTTGATAAGGCAGTTCGTGAGCATAAATTGTCGTACACGGACTGCAATTTTGAAAAGCTGAACGGCAAAACCGTAAGCAAAATTTAAAAGCCCGTGTGTCGCCCGTGTGAGCCTCGTGTGCGAGGTTTCGGGGCGAAGTCGGGAAAGTACTTCACCCGACCTAAAACGAGCGAATTTGAGCCGTTTTGAGCGAGATTTGGGAGTGCGGAAAATGACCGCATATTGTGGGATTGATTGACGGCAGTTCGGCAGAAACGGGCGGTTGATAATTAAGCAGGAGAAATGCTTGGCGTTGCTGAAGCCGCCAAGCAAAAGACACAGCAGCCGGCAGAGCCGACTGCAATGCGGTTTTTGAGCTGTCAGTCATCGAAAAATCAGGGTTGAACCCTGTTTGCAAGTTTTTGATTATGGGTTCAACCCTCTCTCGATTTTTGCAGTGTTCAAGCCGTTTTGAGAGAAGTTATAAATTTTGAAAGGAGTGT
>DEFH01000061.1:1005-1193 GCA_002350705.1 Ruminococcaceae bacterium UBA2857 | reverse complement strand
CAAAATGATTGCGTCAGCCGTTCGGAATTCATCGAAAAGGCACTGTGGTTTTACATCGGATATCTTACCGCAGAGGATAAATCAAGTTATTTGCCGAATATGTTTCTTTCAAATATGAACAATATCGTATCGGAAAGTGACAGCCGTCAGAGCAAAATTATTTTCAAGCTGGCGGTGGAAATGGCGAT
>DEFH01000061.1:0-943 GCA_002350705.1 Ruminococcaceae bacterium UBA2857 | reverse complement strand
TGTATCAAAGAAGTAAAGCGGCTCAACGGCAGTTTTTCGTTTGATGATGCGGTTGAGTGGCAGAAAGGATAGTAAAAATGGCACGATTGGTTACAAAATTTGGTTACATGAAGTCGGGAACAAAGAAAAAATCGGGCGGTTATGCAAAGTATATCGCAACCCGTGAGGGTGTGGAAAAGCTTGATGATTTCGTTAAAAAAATTCCTGCAACCGACAAGCAGAAACAGTTGGTGCAGAAATTATTGCAGGATTTCCCCGACAGCAAGGACACGCACGAGTACAAGGATTACATGAAAAACCAGACGATCGGCAACGCTTCGGAATTTATTTCAAGAGTGATAGAAGATAATAATTCCGAAATTGCAGGCAGAGAGGGCTATGCGAAATATATCGCACTCCGACCTCGTGCCGAAAGAGTCGGCAGTCATGGATTGTTTACGGACGAGGGTGTGGAAGTGAATTTACAGCAAGTGACAGACGAAATGAATCGCCACAAAGGAAATATCTGGACGATAATTATTTCCCTGCACCGAGAAGATGCAGAAAGACTTGGTTTCAATACGGGCGAAAGGTGGCGAACAATGCTCCGCACACAGACCGCCAACCTGTCCGAAAATTTCAAAATCCCGATGAAAAATCTGCGTTGGTATGCGGCTTTTCATAATGAATCGCATCACCCTCACGTTCACATGATGGTGTATTCATCAAATGAAAACGAGGGCTATCTCTCGAAACAGGGCATTGAAAATCTGCGTTCTGCCTTTGCAAAAGACATTTTCATGCAGGATTTGTACTGTATTTATGAAAAGCAGACGGAATACAGAGATAAAATTCGCAGTGACGGAAAGAGAATCATAGAGGACATTGTTTCGGAAATCAACGCTGAAAATACTGCAAATCCACAGATACAAATGCTGCTGATGAAATTGTCAATAATACTTGA
>DEFH01000008.1 GCA_002350705.1 Ruminococcaceae bacterium UBA2857 | reverse complement strand
AACTTTTATTGTACACCATCAATCCGTTCTGGCAGGACAGGGCAATCATGGAAATTGAACTGAGTGATGAAAATACAGGGATATGTTTTCCGGATTTCATCAAGGTGATTCGTGAAGTAACGGGGGAAAAGGAATATAAAAATTCATCGCTTGCGGAGAAGCTTGTCTGAAAGTTCGGAGTAAGTGACTTTGGAGGAAAGCAGTACCAATGCGGCTAAATTGGGAATAGCCATGAGACCGTTGATGGTGTCGGAGATGTCCCAGACCAAAGAGATATTTGTGATACAGCCGATATAGGTGACGAGAGCATAAAAAATACGGTAAGCCGTAATATATTTGCCGTCGGTCAGATATTCAAGACTTTTTTCGCCGTAATACGACCATGAGATTAACGTCGCAAAGGCGAATAATATAATTGACAGGGACATAAAAAGATTTCCCGCAAAGCCGAGTACACTTTCAAAAGAATAGGTGCTCAGCCGAATCCCGTCCAAACCCGTTTTGTCAGCGTGTGTTGTGAGGATACACAAAGCCATGAGCGTACATAATACAATGGTGTCAATGAACACCTGAAAAATCCCCCACATTCCCTGTTCATAAGGATTGTCGGTATCGGCGGCAGAATGGACAATAGGAGAACTTCCCAAGCCTGCCTCGTTGGAAAAAACACCTCTTGAAATACCGTATTTGACGGCCTTTGCCATGCCGTAGCCCATGAAACCGCCCGTGACGGCTTTGCAGTCGAAAGCCTGTGTGAAGATTTCCGAGAAAGCATAAGGGATTTCACGAAAATTCACTGCAATAACGATAAAAACAGCAAGTGTATAAATCACTGCCATGACAGGAACAAGTTTTTCGGTAAGTTTGGAAATTCTGTCAATGCCGCCGAAGATGATGACACCGACAAACAGAGCGAGAACAATGCCGCTGATTTGCGGAGAGATACCGAAACCGTTCTGCAATGCTCCCGAAACGGAATTGGCTTGTGTCATGTTGCCCATGCCGAAAGCGGCAAGCGTGCAGAAAACAGCAAAAATCACCGCAAGCCATTTGCAGTGCAGACCTTTTTCGATGTAGTACATGGGCCCGCCGACAAATTTGCCGTTTCGTTTGATTCTGTATTTGACACCGAGAACATTTTCGGCGAATACGGTGGACATACCGAAAAAGGCGGCAACCCACATCCAGAAAACAGCTCCCGCTCCGCCTAAGGCAATCGCATTGGCAACGCCTACAATATTTCCCGTACCGATAGAGCCGGCAAGAGCAGTTGCCATTGCCTGAAAGGGAGAAATTTTTTCGGAAGAGGGGCGGTTTTTGCTGTAAAAAAAGGAAAGGGCAGTTTTTCGCCACCAGACAGGAAAATGTCTGACAGGGAAAAAATGCAGCTTGAAAGTAAAAAATATGCCAACGCCTACCAGCAAAATCAGCATATACGGTCCCCATACAATGTGATTGATAAAGGAGTTGATGGTTGTCAAATCGGGCATGGTTTCACCGTCCTGAAAAAAGATTTGCTAAATAGTATGCAAAAAAAGTCAAATTTATCTTTACAATAAGGGGAAATTCATTTATAATATAACGGTCAGAGAAAATTATGGTGAGAAGAACGGAGAAGAAATATGATACAGTTTGAAGAATTGAAATTGCAGTTGGAAGAATTGGAGCCTGACATTCAAGACCTTGCGAATGCATTGGGACTTGACAAGCTCAAAATGGAGATAGAACAGCTCGAACAGAGAGCGGCACAGCCGGGATTCTGGGATGATGCGGAAAATTCTCAGAAGATACTGCAAAAAACAGGTGCATTGAAAAATAAAGTGGAAGCGTATGATAATCTGGTAGCCGCTTATGAAGATACGCTGGCGTTGATAGAGCTTGCAAATGAAGAAGAAGATTTGTCACTTTTGGAAGAAGCACAGACAGAGTTTGATTCCGTGAAAAGCAATTTGGAAGCACAGCGTTTGCAAACATTGCTGACAGGAGAATATGATGCCAAAAATGCCATTCTGACATTCCATGCGGGAGCAGGCGGTACAGAAGCACAGGACTGGGCAGAAATGCTGTACAGAATGTATGCCCGCTGGGCAGAACGTCATAACTTTAAGGTCAAGGAAGTTGACTATCTGGATGGTGAAGAAGCAGGACTGAAAAGTGCGGTTTTGCTGATAGAGGGAGAAAACGCTTACGGTTATTTAAAGAGTGAATCAGGTGTACACCGTCTGGTGAGAGTGTCGCCGTTTGATTCGTCAGGCAGAAGACACACTTCCTTTGCATCACTGGAAGTCATGCCTGAAATTGACAATACAATACAGATTGATATTCGTCCCGAAGATATTAAAATGGATGTGTACCGTGCCAGCGGTGCAGGCGGTCAGAAGGTCAATAAGACTTCCTCTGCGGTTCGACTGACACATATTCCGACAGGCATTGTCGTAGCGTCACAGGTGGAGCGAAGCCAGTACCAGAACCGTGATGTTGCGATGACCATGCTGAAATCCAAACTGCTTGAAATCAAGGAAAGAGAGCATCTGGAAAAGATAGAGGATATTAAAGGCGTGCAGAAAGAGATTGCATGGGGAGCTCAGATACGTTCGTATGTGTTCATGCCGTATACAATGGTAAAAGA